>JBBRTJ010000039.1:0-30541 GCA_038244535.1 Acidimicrobiales bacterium
CCGAGGATCCGGTGGCCGTGGTCGCAGGCCTCGCCAAGGGCGCGGCCGTGGCCGCGATCGGTGATCGGACGTGGGCTCGCTTCCTGGTCGACCTCACGAGCCAGATGCCGACCACCCGCTTCGGCAGGGCCGGCGAGGTCGTCGGTCCGATCCGTGCCCGCAAGGACGCCGCCGAGATCGCCGCCCTGCGAGCCGCTGGTGCCGCAGCTGATCGCGTCGCCGCGCAGCTGCACGGTGGCCAGATCGCGCTCGTGGGCCGCACCGAGGCCGAGGTCTCGGCCGACCTGTCCGCCCGCCTCCTGGCCGAGGGCCACGACCGCGTCAACTTCGCCATCGTGGCGGCCGCGGCCGACGCCGCCAGCCCTCATCACCACGCCGGCCCGTACGTCATCAAGGCCGGTGACGTCGTGCTGTGCGACTTCGGGGGCACCATGGCGGGCTACTGCAGCGACATCACCCGCTGCGTCGTGGCCGGGGGGGTGGCCCCCACGACCGAGGTGGCCGATGCCTACGCCGTCCTGCTCGACGCCCAGCAGGCCGCGGTGCGGGGCGCGGTCGTGGGCACGGCGTGCGAGGAGGTCGACGCCATCGCCCGGCGCCGCATCGATGCCGCCGGCTGGGGCGAGCTGTTCTTCCACCGCACGGGCCACGGCATCGGCATGGAGGAGCACGAGGACCCCTACATCGTCAGCGGCAACGCGACGCGCCTCGAACCAGGGCATGCCTTCAGCATCGAGCCCGGCATCTATGCCGCCGACCGTGGGTGGGGCATGCGCCTCGAGGACATCGTGGTGGCCACTGAGTCGGGCCCCGAATCGATGAACCACGCGGTGCACGACCTGGTGGTCGTCGACGCCTGACCGCCGCTGCCTCACAACCGTTCCAGAACGCCACTTTGCGTCGCGTTGTTGCTGCTCTACGACAACGACGCGACGAAGTGTTCGTCGGGACCGGGTCTCATCTCGAGATCAGCAGCTCGGCATCAGCCGGGCAGGCCGACGTACGCCCTTCGGATGTAGGGAGTCGGCGAGCCGCCGGTGTAGAAGAGCTTCGTCTGGTCGGTCTGCAGCACGGCCCCATAGCGGCCGTCGGGCAGCCCCCCGGGTACGGCCGACCACTGGTCGACCGTGGGGTCGTACTGCCAGAGCGTGTTCGTGCCCTTGTTGGGCGGGCTGTCGCCACCGGCGGTCAGGATCACGCAGTTGAACGTGAGCGTCGTCTGGGCGGTGTGCGAGCGCACGGCGGGCAGGTCGGCCTTGTGCACCCAGCCCAGCTCCGGCTGAGCCAGGTCGAGGGCGAGGACGCTCTTGAGCAGGATCGTGTTGAAGTCGACCGCGAGCCCGGTCTGGCCGCCGACGACGTAGAACACGTTGTTGAGCAGGGTCACCCCGAAGTGGTTGCGGCCTTCACCGACGGGCAAGGGCACGTCGGGCACCCAGCTCGAACCGGCGTCGACGTCAAGCGTCCAGTGGTCGACCTGCTCGCTGCGGTCGAGCGCGAGGCCACCCACGAAGTGCAGGGTTCGGCCCACCAGCGTCATGCTGCCCGAGCCCCGAGGGGCCGGAAGGGGCGGCGCCACCTGGTAGGTGTCGGTCTGGGTGTCGTACTTCCACACCTGCGTCGATCCGTAGTACTCGCACACGGGGTCGATGTTGCACACGAGGGACTTGTCAGGTCGAAAGCCACCGGCAAGGTAGATGTACCGATCGTCGACCACCGCCGAGGCGACGTGACTCATCTTGGCCGGAGTAGGCCGGGCCCGGGTGGTCCACGTGCCCGTCGTCGGGTCGAGCACGTCGACCCTGTTGTTGTACCGCACGGGGTTGACGCCGAGGTAGCCGCCGATGAGGTAGAGCTTCCCGCCCACGAGGGCTCCGACGGCGTCGATGTGGCTGGTCGGTGCGAGGTTGACCATCCCACTCCACGACACGGTCGTGTAGGTCGCTGCCGCGGCGGTAGGCCGCGACGCGCCACTCGAGGGGCATGCCAGCACGACGACGGTTGCTGCGGTGACGCCGAGCGCGGTCAGCCATCGCCGGGACTCCATGACCTGTGTCCTCCCTGTAGACGAACGGGGGCACAAGCCGACTTCATCGTGAGCCCGCACCCAACTGAATCGAAGACGAGACAGTAGCGAGCCGATGATGGGGGCAACTCAGTGATGAGCCGAACGGCCCATCGCCGGGAGCCTTGAGCCGCTCGACGGCTCAGCTGTTCGGGGGCTGAAGCTTGGTCTGGTCCACGTCGTCGGCGTACGCGGTCATGGTGACGAGCTTGTCGGCCGTGTCCCACAGGGCAATGGCCCCGGTCTCGACCGCGCAGTAGGTCTCGGCTCCGGTCCCGACTGGGATGGTGACGCATTGCGCGGGCTGATCGGCGATGGTCTTGGTGGACGCCGCCGGGGTGCCACCGGAGCGGGCGTAGGTCACCCGCAGCGCCTTGGAGGGAGCCATGGCGTAGAACTCGGAGCTGACACCGGTGTCGCTGATTCGAGCCTCCTGCACGCCGTCCTCGCAGACCGAGGTGCTGACCGTGCAGGTCTGCTCGCTGTCACCTCGATAGAAGCTGACGTCACCGATCGTCACGGCGCTGTCGCTCCCGCTCTGCACGACGGTGGCCTTGGTCGCCACGTTGCCGAGGCGCCGGAGGATGTCGTAGCTGACGGTGAAGGAGTTGGTGTCGGCGGCCTCGAGTCGGGTGAGCACCGCATCGACGTCTTTGTTGCCCACGGGCGTGCCGGCCTCGCCTCCGAGGGGGAGGCGTTCTCCGAGTGAGGGACGCGGCCCGGTGACGCAACCGGACAGGGCGACCGCCAGGACCAAGCCCCCCGTGACGAGCAGCGCACGGGCACGAGGCACCGGGGCACCCTACCGGCCGGTACGTTCTTCACGTGATCAGCCTGGACGGCGCGACCGTGCTCCTGCAGTGGTCCACCGGCGGTCTGTTCTTCCTCTGGATCACCAGCCGCCATCGCCTCGCCGGTTTGGGTTACGGGTGGTTGTTGCGGGGCACGTACCTGATCATGGCGGTCGGAGCGCTCGTCGTCGGACTCGTCGTCGGGGTCGACCCGGTGCGCGAGGCCGCCAGCGCCGGGGTGGCGCTGGCCGTGGCGGCCGCGCTCGCCGTGTCGATCGCACGCAAGGGCGCGGGCGTCTCGGGGCAGCGGGCCGAGCACGATCGGCGCACGGCCCGGGTGGCGGCCATGACCGGCATCGAGCGCGATGCGGCACCGGGCGACGACACCGACAGGCCTGAGTTCAACCCTGCGCTCGACCTCCTCGCTCCGGCCATCGGGGCGATCGGCCTCATCGCGGCCGGCTGGGCCGCGGCCGACGGCGGTCAGCAGGTCCTCGCCGTCGTGCGCACGATCATCGGGGCTGCGTTCCTCGGCTCGATCACCGACGCGATGCTGCTGGGGCACTGGTACCTCGTGCAGCCCGGGCTGCCGCGGCGCCTCCTCAGCGAGATGGTGCGCTGCGTGGCATGGGTGTGGCCGTTCGAGATCGTCGCCCTGCTGTGGCCGGTCGGGATGGTGAGCGTGATCAACGGCAGCATCGACGACGGCTGGGGCGGGATGCTCGGCTGGATGTGGGTGGGGTGCGCAGTCACCACGATCGTGCTGGTGTTCGTCACCGAGGCGGCGTTGAAGGAGCGGCAGTACTCGGCGGTGATGGCGGCCACGGGGCTGCTGTACCTCGCCATCCTCATGGCGTTCGGCACCGATCTGGTGGCCCGCGCCACGCTGGCCTGACGCAACGCCCGACGTCCCCCTTGGCGTGCCGGTTGGCACGTGGGTCCAAGTGGGCAATCATGTGCGGATGCCTCGGCCCATGTGGAGCGGCACCGTCAGCTTCGGACTGGTCACCATCCCGGTGAAGCTCTACAACGCGGTCAGCCGCAAGAACGTCTCGTTCAACCAGCTCGACGATCGCACGATGTCGCGCATCAAGCTCCGCAAGGTCTCGCCCGACACCGGCGACGAGGTTCCCGAGGAGCACATCATCAAGGGGTACGAGATCGAGAAGGGCCGCTTCGTGCAGGTCGATCCCGACGAGCTCGAAGCCCTGCTCCCGGCCTCGACGCGGGCGATCGAGATCGACGACTTCGTCGACCTCGCCTCGATCGACCCGATCTACTTCGATTCGCCGTACCACCTCGCGCCCGACAAGGCGCCGAAGCCCTACGCCCTGTTGGCCAAGGCGATGGAGGCCACGGGCAAGGTGGGGATAGCCACCATGGTGATGCGCAACAAGCAGTACCTGGCGGCCATCCGTGCTCGTGACGGCGTGCTCGAGCTGTCGACGATGGTGTGGGCCGACGAGGTGGTCACGCCCGAGAGCATCGACGAGCTGGCCGGCGTCCGTGAGATCGAGGTGAGCGATCGAGAGCTGGCCATGGCCCAGCAGCTCGTCGAATCGCTGGCCGGCGAGTTCGATCCCGAGCGCTACCGCGACACCTACCGCGAGCAGCTCCTCGACTTGATCAACCGCAAGGCCGAGGGCGAGGAGATCGTCCGGCCGGTGGCGGCGGCGAGCACGCCGGCCGTAATCGATCTCATGGCGGCACTCGAGGCGAGCGTCCAGGCGGCCAAGGCGGCCCGGGCGCGGCACCCGGCCGTGGCTAAGACCGCATAGGCGCGGTCGAGTCGGCTGGTGGCGCCGAACGCAGTGTCGGTCGACGTCGGCGGGCGGCAGCTCTCGCTGTCGAACCTCGACAAGGTGCTGTACCCCGCCGCGGGGTTCACCAAGGGTGAGGTCATCGACTACTACGCCCGCATCGCGCCCGCCGCGCTCGCGCACCTCGCCGGCCGGTGCATCACGTTCAAGCGCTACCCCAACGGTGTGGACGGCTCGTTCTTCTTCGAGAAGCGGTGCCCGCAGCACCGCCCCGACTGGGTCCCGGTCGCCATCGGGCCCGGCGACCGCAAGGGCGGGGTGGCCTACTGCCTGCTCGAGGAACCGGGCGCGCTGGTGTGGGCAGCCAACCTCGCCGCCCTCGAGCTCCATGCGCCGATGGCGTTGGCCGCCGACCTCGACACGCCCACGATGGTCGTGTTCGACCTCGATCCGGGACCACCGGCCGGCATCCCCGAGTGCGCTCGGGTCGCGCTGGCCATTCGCGACGTGCTCGAGGCGGTGGGACTCGAGGGCTGGGTGAAGACCAGTGGCTCGAAGGGGCTGCAGCTGTACGTGCCGCTCAACACCCCGTGCACCCACGAGCATGCGTCGTCGTTTGCGCTGGCCGTGGGGCAGCTGCTCGAGCGGGATCGACCGCACGAGGTGCTGACGTCCATGGCGAAGGTCGAGCGTGCCGGCAAGGTGTTCGTCGACTGGAGCCAGAACAATCGCCACAAGACCACGATCGCGGTGTATTCGTTGCGCGCTCGCCCCCGGCCGACGGTGGCGACGCCGGTCACGTGGGACGAGGTGGTTGCCGCTGCAACCAACGATGTCGAGCTGCGGTTCGAGGCGAACGACGTGCTTGCCCGCGTCGAGCAGGACGGCGACCTGTTCGCGCCTGTGCTCACGCTGGTGCAGTCGTTGCCGACGGCGTGAGGTGACGAGGCGGGACCAACTTGTGCGCCCAAGAGGCACCAGCGCCGCCTCGGCCGCACGAGCTGGGCGACTGACGACGGCCCACTCGTCAGGTCGGGGTGCGGGCGTCGAGCTCGGCGACGAGCTTCTTCAGCGCCACGTTGCGGTAGCTCTCGTCGATCCAGTCGCACAGAACGTCGACCGAAGGGCAGTCGCGGTGGTTCAGGCCGACGCTGACCCACCCTGCCCGGCCCAGCCCGTAGCCCGTTGGCGAGCAGGACGGGGAGCCGAGGGCGAGCTCGGCCGACTCTGGGATCTTCACCGCGATCGCCGGGTCGGGGGTGCCCTCCGGTCCGAGGAACACGAAGATCTTCTTGCCGACCTTGACCACGGGGTCGTCCCACGGAGCGTCGTCCCACGCCCCCGGGAACGTCAGCGCGTGGCCGTGCAGCCGGCGCAGCACGGCGTCGGTCTTCTTGCTCACGGGATGAGCAGGACGCGCCCGAAGGCCCGTCGGCTTTCGATGTAGCGATGGGCGTCGGCGGCATCGGCCAGCGGGAAGGTTCGGTCGATCACCACCTCGAGCTCGCCCGAGGCCACGCGGCCGATGAGCCCGTCGATCATGGCGTGCGTTCGGGCATGGTTCACCGCCATCTCGGCGCCGAGGAAGACCCCGGTGATCGAACCGTTCTTCTGCATGATCGGCCACACGGCGGGCGGGCGTTCCTCACGTCCGGCCTGGCCCACCCAACTGATCCGGCCCCGGTAGGCGAGCGACGCGATGCTGCCTTCGAGCGTCTTGCCGCCAACCGGGTCGAGCACCAGGTCGACGCCCCGGCCGTCGGTCAGCCGCAGCACCTCGCGGGCGACGTCGCTGGTGGCGTAGTTGATGCCGTGGTCCATGCCGAACTCGTGCAGGCGATCGAGGCGGTCGCTGCTGGAGGCGGTGGCCAGCACGGTGGCTCCGGCGGCCTTCGCCAACTGGATCGCGGCCAACCCCACCCCGCCCGCACCGGCTTGTACCAGCACGGTCTCGCCCGCGGTCAGGTGGCCGAACTCGAACAGGCAGTCGTCGGCGGTGCCGAACTCGATCGGGATGCCGGCGCCGACCTGGACGCTCATGGCGTCGGGCAGGCGCCACGCCGCACGGGCGGGGACGCTGACGAGCTCGGCGTGGGAGCCGAAGCCCATGGTGGCGACCGCCCGATCGCCGACGGCGAAGCCGGTGACGTCGTCGCCGATGGCGCGCACCGTGCCGGCGGCCTGGTAGCCGACGATGTGCGGGTCGGACGCCATGACGCCGCCCTGGCGGTGGAGGAGGTCGCCGCCCTGGATGCTCACGGCCCCCACTTCGATGAGCAGGCCACCGGGGCGCACGACGGGATCGGGCACCTCCTCGTACCGGAACACCTCGGGACCGCCGGTCTGGGAGAACACTGCTGCCTTCATGGCGCGCAACCTAGGCGCTCGGTGTCCGTGGTGCCGGGGTGGCCCGGTGGTGGGCGGGCCACCCCGCTCCGCTCGGCTTGGGGGATCGGCGATGCAAGTCGTTATCTTCCTCGGGACCCAACCCCACCTTCGAGGAGCATGAGGCCATGACGGCGATCCAGGACATCGCGCTGACCACCATCACCGGCGACGACACCACGCTCGACGCCTTCAGCGGCAACGTGCTGCTGGTGGTCAACGTTGCGTCGCAGTGCGGGCTCACTCCGCAGTACGAGGCGCTCGAGAAGCTGTACGAGACGAACCGGGACCGTGGGTTTGCCGTGCTCGGCTTCCCCGCCAACAACTTCGGCGCGCAGGAGCCGGGGACCGACGCCGAGATCGTCGACTTCTGCACCTCCAAGTTCTCGGTGGCGTTCCCGATGTTCTCCAAGATCAGCGTGGTCGGCGAGGATCAGCACCCGCTGTACCGCGAGCTCACCCACGCCGTGCCCCGTGCCGCCGGCGACCCCGATGCGTTCCGCGATCGTCTGCGCGGCTTCGGCATGACCCCGAACAACGACCCCGACATCCTGTGGAACTTCGAGAAGTTCCTCGTCGACCGCAACGGCAACGTTGCGGCTCGCTTCGCCCCCACGGTCACCCCCGACGACCCGATCGTCATCGAGGCCATCGAGGCCGCGCTCGCCGAGTAGTCCGTCGTCGTCGAAGCGTGGCGCTGGCTGCGGTCGCCGCCACCGTCGCCTTGGGGGTCTGCTGGCCGACTGTGGCCGCGGCGAGCTCCGCAGATGCGCCCTCAGCGGCACGGGTGATCCCGTAGTCAACGGTTGCATGCTGAACCGAATCGAGTCGTAGCTGCCGTTGATCAACCGCGGCGGGGCTTGATGATGTGCCTGAGCTCGGCGGCGATGTCGACCAGGTCGGGGTTCGTGGCGGCGACCCGCAGCACGAGGTCGTCACCTGCGCCGAGCGGCGGATGGTGTCGAGGGCCAGGTGTGCGTGTGGCATTCGACCGGCCTCCGTAGGCCGGCGCCAGCTTGTCGAGGATCTGCTCGTCGTCCTCGTCGAGGCGAACGGTCGTCGTGCTCATGTCGCACACTGCAATGCGTTCGTGCTGCAGCCTGCTCCTGCGACCGTTGGGCCTTGCTCTGCTTCGCCTCTCGTCGAAAGGGACCGGGCATCGGCGAGAGGTGTGAGTGAGGCCCGGGGTCGTTGGACGGTTGGGGTCGTTCGCTCGGGTCGGCGACCGTCCGACCGTGGCGAGCAGGCCGACGACCGAAGTGGCGAGCACGAGTGCGTTTGGCGCGCTCAGCCTCGCCACTTGGGGACACTTCGTGCCGCCCGGTGACCGGGGTGCCCGCTGGATCAGGCGATGACACCGGCGGCTCGCAAGGCCGCTGGGTCGAGGCCGAGCTCACGCACGATGTCGTCGCTGTGCTGGCCCATGAGCGGCGCGTGGCCGCCCGCGGTGGCGGGGGTGGCACTGAATCGGGGAGCGGGGCGGGGCTCGCGCAGTCGGCCGGCCTGTGGGTGGTCGCGCTCGAAGAACACCTCGTTGTGCTGCACCTGGGCGTCACCGTGCAGCTCCTCGAGGCTGAGGATCGGCGCCGCCGGGGCATGGTGCTCGTGGGCGACGCGCAAGAAGTCCTCGACGGTGACGAGCTCGGCGAGTGGCCGGATCTCGGTCACCATCTCGACGATGTTGCGCATCCGATCGGGCAGGGTCGCGAAGCGTTCGTCGTCGGCCAGATCAGGCCGACCGAGCGCGGTGACCCAACCTCGGAACTCGCTGTCAGAGATGGCCGAGCCGACCACGAAGCCGTCCTTCAGCTTGGTGGTCGAGTAGTTCGAGCCGATCGTGGGCTGGCGCACCGTGTCGTCCTCCAACAACGTGTGGTCCATTGCCGCGTCAGGCCACAGGAAGGCGATGCCGGCGTCGAGCATCGCCAGCTCGATGTGCTGACCGCCCTCGGCCGTGCCCCGCTCACGAGCCAGCAGTGCAGCCGTGATGGCCTGCGCCGCGGTGTAGGCGGTGACCTTGTCGCACACCAGCATCCGGAACATGCCGGGCTCGCCGGTTGCGGGGTTGCCCTGCACGCTGGCGTAGCCGGCATAGGCCTGGATCACGTTGTCGTAGACGCGCCGGCCGCTGTAGGGGCCGCTCGAGCCGAAGCCGCTGATCGACACGTACACGAGGCGGGGGTTGAGGGCGCTCAGCGTCGCGAAGCCGAGACCAAGACGGTCCATCGCTCCGGGTCGGAAGTTCTGGATGAGCACGTCGCTGTTGGCGACGAGCTGCTTCAGGATGTCGACGCCTTGGGGATCCTTCAGGTCGACGACGAGGGACCGCTTGCCGCGGTTGTTGCTGGCATAGATGCCAGTGACACCGCCGCGCTGGCTGCCGAGGTAGCGCATCAGATCGCCGAGGCCAGGCGATTCGACCTTGATCACGTCGGCGCCCTGATCGGCCAGGATCATCCCGGCCAACGGGCCGGAGATCATGACGGACAGGTCGAGCACGCGGATGCCTTCGAGAGGACCACTCATGAGCCGGTGAGGTTGCCAGGCCTGCGCCCCCACCGCCACCCAGCCCCCGTGGCCGCGCCCGCCATAGCGTTGGCCGGACTCCTCGGCGGTGGGACGGCCGGTGGGACGGCCGGTGGGGCGGCGAACAGTGAAGGGAGAGTCAGTGGGGGGAGCCAGGGGCCACGAGCGGCCAGGGGCGCTCGCGCTCGGCCCAGAGGGCGATGTCGAGCAACAGGGGCTCGGTGAAGTGACGGCCGTTGACCTGGAGCGCGATGGGCAGGCCGTCGACCGTGCCGCTCGGGATCGAGACGGCGGGGTTGCCGTAGAGGTTGGCGGGGAACGTCAGGCGCCCGTTGTTGCCGGCTCCCCACTCGGGCTTGATGCCCCCGAAGGTGTTGGGCAGCGGGCCGTCGGCGGCGAACGCGACATCGGGGTTGGAAGCCGTGATGACGAGGTCGACCTGCGAGAACAGCGCAGCCATGGCGTCGTTCAGCTCGGCCCGCCGGCGTTCGATCCGGGCGCGAGCCTCCATCGAGTAGCGGTCCTTGGTCCGCTCGAGGCCAACCCGGATCTCGGGGGTGAGGTCGTCGGCGCAGGCCGGCCACACCTCGGCCAGCAGCGCATGGATGGCGATCATCCCCGAGATCGACCATGCCGCCCCCATGCGGGGGAGCGCGGTGTCGATGCCGTCGACGCGCACGAGGCCCAGCGCGTGCACGAGGTCGTCGGCGGAAGCCTCGAGGAGCTCCCACATGACCGGGCTGCTGAACGCGCTTCCCCAGTCGGGGACGACGACGGCTCGGAGGCCGCGCAGTTCGTCGAGGTGCGTGCCGAGGCCCACTTCCCACTGGGTGGGGCCGGCCAAGCTCAGCGGGTCGTAGGGATCGTGGCCCGCGCAGGCGTCGAACCAGCGGGCGGTGTCGCGCACGCTGCGGCTGACGCAACCGACGACGGTGGTGAGGTTCTGGTGCTGGAGGTGAGGACCGCGGGGGATCCGCCCGTAGGTCGCCTTGAGGCCGACCAGGCCGGTGAAGCCGGCGGGGATGCGGATCGAGCCGCCGCCATCGCCAGCGGTGGCCAGGGTGACGAGGCCACCGGCGACGGCCGCTGCGCTCCCACCCGACGAGCCGCCCGGGGTCCGGTCGTGCCCCCAGGGGTTGCGGGTCGTGCCGTGCAGCACCGTGCGGGTGACGTTCACGCCGCCGAACTCGCTGGCAGTGGTCTGCCCGGCCAGCACGGCCCCGGCGGCCCGGAGGCGAGCCACCATCGTCGAGTCGTGGTCGCTGACCTGGTCGCGCAGCGGCACGCTGGCTTCGGTGGCCGGCCAGCCGTCAACGTCGTCAAGCTCCTTGACCCCGATCGGCACGCCTCCGAACGGCAGCGACACATCGGCGGCGGCCGCCGCGGCTTGGGCAGCCTCTCGGTCAAGCAGGCAGAACGCGTTG
The DNA here is from genome assembly GCA_038244535.1 of Acidimicrobiales bacterium. Taxonomy (GTDB): domain Bacteria; phylum Actinomycetota; class Acidimicrobiia; order Acidimicrobiales; family Ilumatobacteraceae; genus JBBRTJ01. The sequence goes on from JBBRTJ010000039.1 coordinate 10,952, forward strand.
AGCCCAGAGCGCTCGATGGCGGCGTAGGTGGCGGCCAGCTCCTCGGCGGGGGAGCGCTCGCCGCGGCGAAACGCATCGACCAGTGAGCAGGCATCGCCCTGCCAAGCAAGATCGGTCATGGGTGCGGACCGTACCCAGGTTCTGGGTTGGCGTCTCGCCCGTCCGTAGGATGCCCGCCCGATGGACTCTCGGGCGTTCCTCGGCTTGCAGCCGACCCACAACCCCTACCGCTGGCACCTGCCGGTGTCGCTTGGCATCTGCACGGGCGGCGGCTTCATGTTCGGCGGCAGCGGCCTCGGTGCGGCCATCTCGGCGATGGAGGGGACGAGTGGGCGCCCCTGCATCTGGGCCACCGCGCAGTACCTCGCCTTTGCCAAGCCCGGCGCGGTGCTCGACATCGACGTGACCATCGCCGTCGAGGGCCACCAGATGACCCAGGCGCGGGCGGTGGGCCACGTCGGCAATCGAGAGATCCTGACTGTCAACGCCGCCCTCGGTGTGCGGCCCCTCGTAGCCGAGGGCCAATGGGTCACGATGCCCGCCGACCTGCGGCGTCCCCTGGATTGCCCGCCGCGGCCCAGCCGCATGCCGGTGGACGGCACGATCAACGAGCGCCTGGACCTGCGGGTGGCCAAGGCCCGCGAGTGGGACCAGCTCGACGGCACCCCGGGCGACGGGCGCACGCTGATGTGGGCCCGAATGCCCGAGGTGATCGAGGACGTGGACGCGACCGCGCTCGCCATCCTCGGTGACTACGTCCCGATGGGCGTCGGCCAGGCTCTCGGCCGTGTGGGGGGTGGCAACAGCCTCGACAACACCGTGCGGGTGAACCGCCTCGTGCCCACCGAGTGGGTGCTGCTCGACATCCAGGTGCACGGTGTCGACCACGGATTCGGTCACGGCCTCGTGCACATGTTCGCCGAGGATGGCACGTTGCTCGCCACCGCCAGTCAGAGCTGCATCGTCCGCTTCTGGACACCACCACCTCAAGCTTCTCAAGGAGCGTCGTCATGACACTGCCCGCCCGCCCTGGCATGACCCTGCCACTGCCCGGTCCGCTGCACAGCCACCGCGACAAGCTCGTCGAGCTCGCCGATCTCGGCTACACCGACGTGTGGTCGGCCGAGGCCGACGGGGCTGACGCGTTCACGCCGCTGGCACTGGCCGCGGCGTGGGAGCCGCGCCTGCGCCTCGGGACGGCGATCGTGCCCGCCTTCACACGAGCGCCCGCCTGCATGGCCCAGAGCGTGGCGTCGTTGGCATCGGCGGCCCCTGGGCGCTTCTGCTTCGGGATCGGGACGTCGTCGAACGTGATCGTCGAGCGGTGGAACGCCGTGCCCTTCGAGCACCCCTACCAGCGGGTGCGCGACATGGTGCGCTTCCTGCGCGTGGCGTTGACCGGCGAGAAGGTCACTCACACCTACGACAGCTTCGACATCAAGGGCTTCAAGCTCGGTGTGGTGCCCGAGCAGCAGCCCAAGATCATGATCGCTGCCCTTCGTGAGGGCATGCTCCGCCTCGCTGGGCGTGACGGCGACGGGGCCATCATCAACTGGCTCGCCCCCGAGGACGTGCCCAAGGTGGCCAAGGTCGTCAACGACCAGGGTGACGACAAGGAGCTGGTGTGCCGGATCTTCGTCTGCCCGAGTGAGGACGCCGCCACGGTCCGCCAGGCCGGCAAGTTCGCCATTGCGGCGTACCTCAACGTGCCGGTGTACGCCGCCTTCCACGAGTGGCTGGGGCGTGGGCCTGTGCTCCAGCCGATGTGGGATGCCTGGCAGGCCGGGGACCGCAAGGCCGCGCTGGCGGCCATCCCCGACGAGCTGGTCGACCAGCTCATCGTGCACGGATCGCCTGCCGTGTGTCGCCAACGGATCCAGGCCTACTTCGACCAGGGTGTGACGACGAGCAGCCTGGCGATCATGCCGCTGGCCCCGATCGACCACATGGAGGCCGTGCGCGCGCTGGCGCCCAACGCTGCCTGATCGACCGCGCGCTCATGCCGCCACCGAGTCGTGGTGCTGAGCCCTGCGAGCGGCCTGGGCGGCCAGCACGGCGCGGGCCTTGGCCACGCCCTGCAACCCGATGCGTCGGGTGCGCTCGTCGAGCCGGAGCTCGACCGGCTGGTGGCTGTCGGGCAGGAGGGAGAGCTGTTCGTCTCGGGTCATGAGGTCATCATGACGATGCCCTGTGACAGGGTTTCCGGCCAGACTGTCGGCTATGGACGCCGCTCTCCTCGCCTCCGCGCTCGCCTGGTTGGACGACGATCCCGACCCGGTCACCCAGGCCGAGCTCCACCGGCTCATCGATGCCGACGACGAGGCCGCCGTCGCCGATCGCTTCGACGGCCGCCTGCAGTTCGGCACGGCAGGGCTGCGGGGCGAGCTGGGCGCGGGCCCGATGCGCATGAACCGCGTCACGGTCATCCGGGCCGCCGCCGGCCTGGCGCGCTACCTGCTCGACACCGACCCCCAGGCGGCCGAGCGGGGCGTGCTCATCGGCTACGACGCCCGCCACAACAGCGACGTCTTCGCCCTCGACTCGGCCCGCGTGCTCGCCGGCGCCGGGATCCGGGCGCTGCTGCTGCCCCGGCCGATGCCCACGCCTGTGTTGGCCTGGGGGATCACCAAGGTGGACGCCACCGCAGGCGTGATGGTGACCGCCAGCCACAACCCTGCCGCCGACAACGGCTACAAGGTCTACCTGGGCGACGGGGTGCAGATCGTCCCTCCTGCCGACAGCGACATCGCCGCGTGCATCGATGCCGTCGGCCCGATCGCCGCAGTGCTGATGGCGCCGCCGGAGAGCGCCTTGATCGAGTACCTCGACGACGCCGTGGTCGAGGCGTACCTCGATCACGTGCCCTCGGTGCGCCATGCCGCCGGCACCGATGCCGTCCAGCTCGCCTACACGCCCCTCCACGGGGTGGGCGGGCGCGTCGCCATGGAGGCGTTCCGGCGTGCCGGCTTCGCATCGCCGGCGGTCGTGGTCGAGCAGTTCGAGCCGAACCCGGACTTCCCCGGCCTGCCCTTCCCCAACCCGGAGGAGCCGGGCACCATGGACGCCCTCCTGGCCCTGGCGGCCAGCATCGAGGCTGACGTAGCCCTCGCCAACGATCCCGATGCCGACCGGATGGCCGCGGCCATCCCCCTGAGCGACGGCACCTGGCGGGCCCTGAACGGCGACGAGATCGGCTGGCTGCTCGCCGAGCACCTGCTGGCTCGCACCACCGGAGACGACCGCTTGGTGGTGACCACCGTGGTGTCATCGACCCTGCTGGCCGACATGGCCGCGGCGGCCGGCGTGCACCACGCCGAGGTCTTCACGGGCTTCAAGTGGATCGGCCACTACGTCCACGACCACCCCGAGCTCCGGTTCGTGCTCGGCTACGAGCAGGCCCTCGGCTACCTCGTGGCCACCACGCCGCTCGACAAGGACGGCATCACCGCCGCAGTGCTGATGGCCGAGGTCGCGGCCGTGGCTCGGGCCGAGGGCACCACGATCGAGGGCCGGCTCGAGGCGATTGCGGAGCGCTTCGGCCGCCACGTCACCAGTCAGCGCTCGGTCAAGCTCGCCCCGTCAGCGATGGGGGGTCTCATGGATGCCCTTCGAGCGGCACCGCCCGCCATGCTGGGCGGTCACGACGTCACCGAGGTCACCGACTTCCCGGAGGCGAACCTGTTGCGCTACTCGTGCGGTCCCACCGTCCGTGTCCAGGTGCGCCCGAGCGGCACCGAGCCGAAGGTCAAGCTCTACGCCGAGCTGGTCGACGGCGATCCCGAGCCTTACCTCGACGACCTCGAACAGCTCCTGCTCGCTCACGGCCGCTGAACCCCGCTCAGGACCCTGAGCGGGGCCCCGACGAGTGCGTAGCGTCAGCGCCGTGATGACACCACAGCCGATGATCGTGCTCGCCGACGTCGAAGGAGGCTCCCGCTGGTTCCAGGACGTCCTCGGCCTGCGGTCGGGGCACGGTGGGCCGGACTACGAGATGCTCATGGACGGCGAGACCCTGGTCGCCCAGCTCCATCGCTGGGAGGCCCACGAGCACCCGTTCCTCGGCGATCCAGCCCTGGTCAGCCGAGGCAACGGGTCCGTGCTGTGGTTCGCCACCGATGAGTTCGAGGCGACGCTGCACCGTGTGACGTCGCACTGCGCTGTGGTCCTCGACGGCCCGCTCGACAACCCGAGCTCAGGACTGAGCGAAGTGTGGCTCAGCGGGCCCGAGGGCTACGTCGTGGTGATCGCCGGGCCGCCCGGCACCGGCTCGACAACGACCTGACCCACTTGGCGTCGGGACGATGGGCGGCGGTCAGCGTGGGTGATCGTCCCAACGCGGGTGGAGGGGGCGCAACCGAGCGTGGGTTGCGGCCAGCGCGCGGGCCGGGCTGCTACCAGAGGCCGAACTGGCGGTCGCCGGCGTCGCCGAGGCCCGGGACGATGTAGGCCTTCTCGTTCAGGTGGTCGTCGATGGCGGCCGTCGTGATGATCACGTCGATGCCGCATCCGTCGATGCGGGCGAGTCCCTCGGGCGCAGCCAGCACGCACACGACGTTGATGGGCTGGGGCGCTCCCCGGGCGGCCAGCAGTTCGAGGGCGTATTGCAGCGAGCCCCCGGTGGCCAGCATCGGGTCGAGCACGAACGTCGGCCGGCCGTCGAGACGATCGGGCAGCTTGGCCAGGTACGACGTCGGCTGGAAGGTGGCCTCGTCACGAGCCAGGCCCACGAAGCCCACCTCGGCCTGGGGGATCAGCCGGAGCGCGGCCTCGACCAGACCGACACCGGCCCGCAGGATCGGCACGAGCATCGGCGCTGCCGACAGCCGCCGCCCACCCGCCGGGGCCAACGGCGTCTCGACCGTGATGTCGTCGGTCGGGAGATTCCTGGTCGCCTCGTAGACCAGCATCATGGCCAGCCCGTCGAGGTCACGACGGAACTCTGCGTTGGTGGTGGACGCCCGGCGAAGGTTCGTGAGACGTTCACTAGCGAGGGGATGATCGACGACCGTGATCTGCACAGGGCAATCCTGGCAGGATGAAGCCGTGGCCCTCGACCGTCTCGACCGTGCGGCGGTGGCCAGGATGATCGACCACACGTTGCTGAAGCCCGAAGCGACTGCCGCCGAAGTCGTCGACCTCTGCCGCCAGGCGGTGCGCCTCGACGTCGTGGCGGTGTGCGTGTCGCCGTCGCTGGTCGGCGTGGCCCGCTCCGAGCTCCCCGAGGAGGGGCGCACGTCGGTGTGCTGCGTGGCCGGGTTCCCGTCCGGCGCCCATCAGGCTGAGGTGAAGGCCGCCGAGGCCGAACTGGCCGTCGACCACGGCGCCGACGAGGTCGACGTGGTCGTCGACCTGGGCCTGGTGAAGGCCGGCCGCTGGGACCTGGTCGAGCGGGAGCTGCGCCTCGTGCGCAGGGCGGTGCCGGCCCCCTTGGTCATGAAGGTGATCATCGAGTCAGCCGCGTTGATCGACGACGAGGTCGTGGCGGCCTGCCGGACGGCCGGGCAGGCCGGCGCCGACTTCGTGAAGACCTCGACCGGCTTCCACCCCAGCGGTGGAGCCACTGTGCACGCGGTGTCGCTCATGCGGGCCACCGTTGGTGACAGCATCGGGGTCAAGGCCAGTGGGGGCATCCGCACCACCGATGCGGCCCTCGCCATGATCGCCGCCGGCGCCAACCGCCTCGGCACCTCGTCCAGTGCCGCGATCCTCGATGGGCTGGCGTGAGCGGGTCCGAAGCCCCCCCAAGCCCTCGGACGGGTCGGCGGCCCCGGCTGGCCTGAGGTGGCGGGCAGAGGCACCCCGGCCATCGCGGCGCTGACCAAGGCCGGGATCACCCATCAGGTCCACGAGTACGTGGTCGGCGAGGAGCCCGAGGGCTACGGCCTCGGGGCGGCTCGTGCCCTCGGTGTCGATCCCGAGCGGGTGCACAAGACCCTGCTGGCCCAGGTGGACGGCCGGCCGTGCGTCGCCATCGTCCCGGTCTGGGGTCGGCTCTCGTTGAAGGCGCTCGCCGCTGCGATCGGTGGCAAGCGGGCCGAGATGGCCGCGGCCGCCGACGCCGAGCGCCTGACCGGCTACGTCATCGGGGGCATCAGCCCGTTCGGGCAGCGGCGCCGGTCCACCACCGTGCTCGACGCCGCAGCAGTTGCACATGCAACCATCTTCGTGAGCGGCGGGCGGCGTGGGCTCGAGGTCGAGGTTGCCCCGGCCGATCTCGTTCGGGTGCTCGATGCCGTGGTCGCGACGGTCGCTACTGAGCGTTGAGCCCGTTGCTGACGCCGGTGCGTCGCTGCTTGGTCAGTCGGTGGACAGCCCGAGCGCGGCGACCTTGCGCAACGCGTACCACGGCTTGATGCGCTCGTTGATGATGCGCAGCCGCTCGTCGAAGGGGGCGAATGCGCTCTTCATGGCGTTCACGCTCAACCACTGCAGGTCGTCCCACCCGTAGCCGAAGGCGTCGACGAGCTGGACCATCTCCCTGGTCATCGACGTGTTGCTCATCAGCCGGTTGTCGGTGTTGACGGTGACTCGGAAGCGCAGGCGACCCAGCAGTCCGATGGGGTGCTCGGCGATGGACGCAGCTGCGCCGGTGCCCACGTTGGAGGTTGGGCACAGCTCGAGCGGGACGCGGCGATCGCGCACGAAGGCGGCGAGGCGACCGAGCTGGTACTCGCCGTCGACGACGGTGATGTCGTCGACGATGCGGACGCCGTGACCGAGCCGTTCGGCCCCGCACCACTGCAACGCCTCCCAGATCGACGGCAACCCGAAGGCCTCGCCGGCGTGGATGGTGGTGTGGAAGTTCTCTCGCTGCACGAGCTGGAAGGCATCGAGGTGGCGCGTCGGTGGAAAGCCGGCCTCGGCGCCGGCGATGTCGAAGCCAACGACGCCGGCATCGCGCCATCGGATGGCCAGCTCCGCGATCTCGTGACTGCGGGCCGCGGTGCGCATGGCCGACAGCAGCGCGTACACGGTGATGCCTCGTCGCTCACTGGCCCGGGTGAAGCCCTCGATCACGGCGGCGACGACTTCGTCGAGGGTGAGGCCCCGTTCGAGGTGGAGCTCGGGGGCGAAGCGGATCTCGGCGTACACCACCCCGTCGTCCGCGAGGTCCTCGACGCACTCCTCGGCCACCCGCTGGAGTGCCTCGGCCGTCTGCATGACCCCCACGGTGTGGGCAAAGGTCTCGAGGTAGAGCACGAGGTCGTGGCGATGGGCACCGGCCTGGAACCACTCGGTGAGGTCGTCGACGTCGGTGGTCGGCAGCACGTGTCCGTGCTCGGTGGCCAGCTCGATGACGGTGGCCGGGCGCAGTCCCCCGTCGAGGTGATCGTGCAGCAGCACCTTCGGTGCGCTTCGGATGGCCTCGTCGTCGGGCGTCTCGCTCATGGAGCGAGGATACGGGTTGGGTCAGAAGCTGGTGAGGGGGAGGCCGGGGGGCCGCTGCAACCAGTTCCAGGCCGGGTACTGCGCGGCTGCGCTGATGCAGTGCACCGAGTAGGCGTGCCGGCTGTTCGGGCTGCGGTTGGCGCCGCTCCAGTGGGGGAGGAGACCGTGCAGCACGACCATGCTCCCCGCCTCGACGGGGAGCGGCACGAGCTCGTCGGGCGCCACCGGCAGGGGCGCGGCGTCGAGCTCGTCCATGACCGTGCCGTCGGCGTTGTCGGCGCCCGCCCGCCTGAACACCTTGCGCAATGACGTGCGGTGCCCACCGGGAGCGGCCCAGAGGCAGCCGTTGTCGAGCGTGGCGTCTTCGAGCGCGAACCACAGGCCCATGACCGTGACTGGCTCGGTGTAGAGGAACGTGGCGTCCTGGTGGCAGCCCACCTCACCGCCGATGCTGGGCTGCTTGAAGATGTACATCGACTGGAGCAGCCGTGCGTCAGCCAGCCCGAGCTCGGCCAGCACCTCGCCGTGCAGCGGCGCGTGCGAGAACGGCGTGAACACGTCGTCGAGGTCGTGCAGCGCGTGGCCGATCTTGTTGATGGCCCGCTCCTTTCGCACCACGAGCTCGCCGTCAGCGTCGAGCGCCTCGGCCTCGAAGAAGCAGCGGATCTTGTCGCCCGACGACAGGAACCAGTCGTCGCTGTGGCGGGTCTGCTCGTCGGTGGTGAACACCGTGCGCGTCGTCGAGGGGTCGAACGCCTCGACGATCTCGCCGGCCCGCTGTCGCAACGCCGCGCCCATCGCCGCGCTGACGACGCCGGGAACGACGAGGAACCCCTCGTCGTCGTAGCGACGGATCTGCTCGGCGGTCAGGGTGCTCATGGGTTCCGACGCTAACGCCGGTCGTGCTCGGTGCGGCCCACCATGTGCTCGGCGCCGAACGCCCCGGGGAGCACCTCGCTCATGGGCCGCGCCGTCCCATCGCCGTCGACGAGGCACTCGGCACCGCCGTGCTCCCAGAGCAACTGGCGGCAGCGCCCACAGGGCATGACGGGCAGGCCATCGCCGGCCACCGTCACGACCGCGACGAGGTGACCCCCGCCGCCCATGTGGAGCGCAGAGACCAAGGAGCACTCGGCGCACAGTGCCAGGCCGTAGGACGCGTTCTCGATGTTGGCCCCGGTGATGATCCGGCCGTCGTCGACGAGCGCGGCGGCCCCGACGCGAAAGTGCGAGTACGGCGAGTAGGAGTGAGTCGCTGCGTCGGCGGCGGCGGCGCGCAGCGCGGGCCAGTCGATCACCGGCCCGCCGGGAGATTCGTTGCTCACCCCGTCTCACCCTTGCGCCACGGCTTGCCCTCCGCCGCCGGTGGCCGGAGGCGCTGCGAGGAGAAGGTGAGCACGACGAGGGTGACGACGTACGGCGTGATGAACACGATGCGGGAGTCGATCTTGGTCGTGCTCGTGAAGTACAGCAGCGCCCCGGCGGCGACGATGGCGAGGGTGGCGGCCGACGGGAACCTGTGCCGTCGGAGGGCGTTGATGGCCAGGACCAGGAAGGCGAAGAAGGCGACCAGGAACAGGGCGCGAACGGGGTTGGTCCCGAGGCGCTGGGTGAGCGCCTGGGAGTAGGCGAACAGGCCCGAACCGGTGAGGATGCCCACCGGCCGCCAGTTGCCAAAGATGGTGGCGGCCAGGCCCTGGAACCCCCGTCCGGCTACTTGGTCCTGGTTGTAGGCCCGCACGTCGAGCACGAGCCAGGCACCGCCGAGGCCGCACAGTGCGCCAGAGATGGTCACCCCGATGTACTTCATCTTGTAGACGGCCACCCCCAAGGAGTCGGCGGCCGATGGCTTCTCGCCGATGGAGCGCAACCGAAGGCCGAAGCGCATGTGCCACAGCACGTACACGCTGGCGGGGACCAGGAGGAGCGCAAGCATCGTTGTGTAGGCCATGTCGGTGGTGAAGCCGACGAGGAAGCCGGCCGTGTCGGAGATGAAGAACCACCGCTGCTCGCTGATCCAGCCGAGCGGGTTGGGCGTGTGCCATCCGAAGAAGTTGCCCCCCGAGGTGAACGGCATGGTGAAGCGCCCGATGGAGTCAGCCATGGTTGGTGACTGGGTGATGGTGCCGTCGCCGTTGCCGACGAACACCTCGCTGGACAGGAACCGGGTGACGCCCGGGGCGATGAGGTTGATGGCGATGCCGGAGACCACCTGGTCGACGCCGAAGGTGACGGTGGCCAGCGCGTGCAGCAGGCCGCCGAGGGAGCCACCGAAGGCACCGCCGATGAGTGCGGCCCAAGGCCCGTACTGCCAGCCAGCCCATCCGGCGAACCACGTGCCGAGCACCATCATCCCCTCGAGGCCGATGTTGACCACCCCGACACGCTCGCTGTACATGGCGGCCAGACCGGCGAGCAGGATCGGCGACGTGGCCCCCACCGCCGCGATGAACGTGGGGCCGGAGGTCATGTCGGGGGCGTCGGCGAGCACGCGGGCGACCGCCAGGACCCAGATGAAGCCGAGGCAGAGCACCGTGGCCCGGAGGATCGCGTTCGACGCCATGAGGTACTTCAGGCGACCGATGGCGGAGTCAGGCGCCATCTCGATCGACGGTTGCGGCGGCAGGACGGTCGCGCTCATCAGACCAGCCCTCCGCCCGCCAGTGCGGGCAGGGGCTCACCGGGGTCGCTTGATCTCGGGTGGGCCTTGACGGCGGCGTCGTGCACCTCGGCTCGCAGCCGGGCCCTGCGCACCACCTCGAAGGCGATCACGGCCGACAGCAGGAGCGTGCCCTGCATGATCTTGGCGATCTCTTGGGGCACGCCGACCGAGTTCAGGTTCTGGCCGCCCCGCTCGATGGCAGCCCACACGATCGCCGCGACAGCGATGCCGGCGGGGTGGTTGCGGCCGAGCAGCGCCACCGAGATGCCCGTGAAGCCGAGGGCGGTCGGGAACGTGTCGCCGTACTGGTGGTAGTCGCCCAGCAGGGGCGCCATGCCCGCGAGGCCCGCGATGGCGCCCGACAGCATGATCGTCTTCATGATCATCGCCTTCGGGTTGACACCGGAGGAGAGCGCGGCCGACGGGTTGCGCCCGCTCGTGCGCAGGTCGAAGCCGAAGCGGGTGCGGTAGATGAGCAGGTAGATCAGGATGCCGGTCGCGATGGCGATGATGAGGAAGCCGTTCAGCACGGTGTCCTTGGGCAGGTTGATGCCGAACCAGCCGAGCGGGGTGTTGAGCGACGGCATCCAGGCCGACTCGGGCAGCGGCTTGGTCTGCGCCACGAGCTTGACGCTGTTGTCGCGCAGGTAGTTGGCCAGCAGGAACGCGGTGATGCCGGTGGCGATGAAGTTCAACATGATGGTGGAGACCACCTCGTTGACCCCGCGGACGACCTTGAGCACGCCGGGGATGGCGGCCCAGCTGGCGCCGACCATCATGGCCACCGCGATGACGAACGCGATGTGGATGATGGGCGGGAACGACACCGCGGCCCCGGCTGCGGCCGCCAGCAGCGCGGCGAGGCGGTACTGGCCGTCGACGCCGATGTTGAACAGGTTCATCTTGAAGCCGATGGCCACGGCGAGGCCCATCACGTAGTACGGCACCGCCCGGTTGATGACGGCCACGACGGAGTCCGCCGTCTTCAGGTACGAGCCCATGGCCTGGAACGCGTCGATGGGGTTGTGGCCGCTGACGGCGAGGGCGATGCCGGCAACGAGGAGCGAGATGACGACGGCGATGACCGGTGCGGCCACCGCGTACCTGATGCGCTTCACGCCGCCTCCCCTGCCGTGGTGGCACCGGTCATGTACGAGCCGAGGTCGCTCGGCGTCACCGTGGCGGGGTCGAGCTCGGCCACGAGCTGGCCGCGCAGGATCACGACGAGTCGGTCGGACAAGCCGATCAGCTCCTCGAGGTCGGCGGACACCAGCAGCACGGCGAGGCCCAGACGACGGGCCTCGCGCAACGACTCCCAGATGGCGGCCTGGGCCCCGACGTCGATGCCCCGGGTGGGCTGTGCGGCGATGAGGACCTTCGGATCGGCCATCATCTCTCGCCCGACGATCAGCTTTTGCTGATTGCCCCCCGACAGCGCCAGCGCGGCGACGTCGATGCCGGGCGTGCGCACGTCGAACTCTTCGACCACCGCGCTGGTCCGCTTTCGGGCCCGCGCCTTGTCGATCCAGGGACCCTTCGTGAACGCCGGCGAGGTCTGGTGGCCGAGCACGACGTTCTCCCACAGCGGTGCATCAAGGATGAGCCCGTCGTGCTGGCGGTCCTGGGGGATGTAACCGACGCCCGCGTTGCGCCGGTGGCGGGTGCTGAGCCCAGTGACGTCCTCGCCTTCGAGGGTGATGCGGCCGCTGGATGGGTGGCGCACGCCGAGGATGGCCTGGAGCAGCTCGGTCTGCCCGTTCCCCTCGACGCCCGCGATCCCGAGGATCTCGCCTCGATGCACGGTGAGGCTCACGTCCTTCACCACGGGTCGGTCGTCGTCGAGCACGGTGAGCCCGCTCACGTCGAGTGCCACCACGTTGGTGACAGTGGACTCGCGCGTCTCGGGCGACGGCAGCTCGGAGCCCACCATCAGCTCGGCCAGCTGGCGGGCGTTGACCTCGGCGGGCTTGACGGCGGCCACCGTGCGGCCGGCGCGAATGACCGTGATGTCGTCGGCGATGGTGAGCACCTCGTCGAGCTTGTGCGAGATGAACAGCACCGTCGCGCCATTGGCCACCAGGTCGCGAAGCGAGGCGAACAGCTCGCTCACCTCCTGTGGGACGAGCACTGCCGTGGGCTCGTCGAGGATGATGATGCGGGCGCCGCGCAGGAGCACCTTGATGATCTCGACCCGCTGCTTCTCGCCGACGCCCAGCTCGGCGACGAGCTCGTCGGGGTCGACCGGCAGGCCGTACGTGCGGCTCACTTCTCGGATCTCGCTGCGCGCCTTCTTGATGTCGAGCTGCCAGCGGGAGCCGGGCTCGTCGCCCAGCACCACGTTCTCCCACACCGTGAGGTTGTCGGCCAGCATGAAGTGCTGGAACACCATGCCGATCCCGGCGCTGATCGCGTCACGGGGGCTCTTGAAGCGGGTCGGGTTGCCGTCGATGAGGATCGTTCCCTCATCGGGCTGGTGAGCTCCGTAGAGCGTCTTCATCAGCGTCGACTTGCCCGCACCGTTCTCACCCACGATGGCGTGGATGGTGCCGGGGCGCACCGCCAGGTTCACCCCGTCGTTGGCCACCACCCCCGGGAAGCGCTTGACGATGTCGCGCAGCTCGATGGCCAGATGCGGCACCAGCGCCTGCTCGCTCATCCCCGCCGTTCTAGCCGACGGCGGGGATGAGGAGCGGACTTCCTGCTGCTGCCTTGCTTCAGAAGGTGGTCAGGGCTTCTCGGGAACGACGATTGTGCCGGCGATGATGTCGGCCTTCAGCTTCTCGATCGTGCCCGCGTAGGCGTTGATGGCCGCGTTGGACCCGGAGTAGCCGACGCCGTTGTTCTTCAGGTCGAAGGTCTGGATCTCGCCCTTGAGGGTGCCGTTCAGCTGGTCGGCGATGGCCCCGTAGGTGGCGACGTCGACCCGCTTCAGCGCCGAGGTCAGGATGTAGGGCTGGAGGTCAGGCGACACCGTCAGGTACTGGTCGGAGTCGACGCCGATGGCGTAGACCTCGCCCGGCTTCTTGCCCGTCTCCTTGGTCGCTTCGAAGAGGCCCTTGCCCGAGCCGCCGGCGGCGGCGTAGATGACGTCGAGGCCACCGTCGAACATGGCCTTGGCGATGGCCTTGCCCTTGGCCGGATCGTTGAAGCCGGTGAAGTCCGGCGGCTGGGTGATGTACTTGTCCTGGATCTCGATCTTCGGGTTGACGGCCTTGGCGCCCGCGTCGAAGCCGGCCTGGAAGCCCTTGATCAGATCGTTCTCGACGCCCCCGATGAAGCCGACCTTGCCGGTCTTGGAGGCGCAAGCGGCCGCCGCGCCGACCAGGAACGAGCTCTGGTTGGTGGCAAAGACCATCGAGCGGACGTTGGGCAGTGGGGTGCCGGCCTTGTCGGCCACGACGGAGTCGACGATGGAGTACTTCTGCGTCGGGTTGGTCGTGGCGGAGGCAGTCACCGCGTCGCCCCAGAGGAAGCCGACGGCGACGATGAGGTTGTCCTTGCTGACCATGCCCTTGATGCGCTCGGGGCGGTCAGCGCCGTCAGCGGCGGTCGGGGTCGACTCGTCGCCGGTGACGCCGAAGTCGGCCTTCGCCTTGTCGAGGCCGGCAGCCGCAGAGTCGTTGAACGACTTGTCGCCACGGCCGGTGACGTCGAACAGCAGGCCGATGGCCTTGCCCTTGCCGTCAGCCTTGAGCGTGGCGATCGGCACGGCCGCGACGGTGCCGGCCGCGCACTTGCCCGTGGCGGCTGCGGTCGTGGTGGCGCCCCCGGCTGCGGTGGTGGTGCCCCCGCTGGACTTGCTGCTGCTGCCGCACGCAGCGGCGGTGATGCCGAGGGCGACGGTGACGGCGCCCAGTGCGAGCATCCGACGATTGAGTCGCATGTTGCTCCTTTTCGAGTGATTGATGTTGAAACGGTAGCTGCCTTCGGCCGCCCGGTCCGGTGAACACGACTTCCGGGCCACGTTGTCACCGAGCCGTCACGCGTCTGTCATGCGTACGCTGCAGGCTCCGTGCTGCTGGCCGCCCTCGCCGAAGCGTCCGTTCCGGGCGCCATGATCATCGTGATAGCCGTGACGCTCGGCACGGCCACGCAGCGGCTCACCGGCCTCGGCTTTTCGTTGGTGTCGGCGCCTGTGCTCGTCGCGGTGCTGGGTCCCGGCGACGGCGTTCGCCTCGCCAACGAACTGGCACTGCTCGCTCAGGTCGCAACCTTGAGCCTCGTGTGGAACGACGTGCGCTGGCGTGACGGCGGCAGGGTGCTGCTCCCGGCACTCGTGGTCACGCCGCTCGCTGCGGTCGTCGTGAAGGCGGCCGACCAGGCGGTGCTCTCTGTCGTGGCCGGCGTGCTCACGCTCCTGGCCGTAGGGGTCATGGCGTCCCGGGTGCGGCTGCGGAGCCTGACCGGCACGGGCGGCGCAGTGACGGCTGGGGCCATGAGCGCCACCATGAACGTGATGAGCGGCCTCTCGGGTCCGGCGGTGGCGATGTACGCCATCAACGCGGGATGGCCGCCCCATGGGTTCCGGGCCACTCTCACCGCCTACTTCGCCGCACTGAACCTGGCTGCTGTCATCGCGCTGGGGCCGGTGCTGCCGAGCCCTGGGCTGGCGATCGGCCTGGCCGCGGCGCTGGTGATCGGCCTGGTCGCTGGGCACCAACTGGTCGGTCGGGTCGACGGCGAGCGCCTGCGCGTCGCCGTGCTGGTCGTGGCGACCTTCGGCGGTGTGGTCGCCATCGCCAAGGGGCTGCTGTGAGCAGTCGGCCCGAGGCTCAGGCCTGCGTGCGGCCCCGCTCCATGATCGCCGTTCGGCGCCGCTCGACCTCGGCCGGGTCGATGCCGCGGCCCTGCCAGGCCTTGGCGTCGCGGGCCTCGACGGCCCAGCCGTCGGCCACCGTGGTGCCGACCACGCTGTCGTAGGTGCCCCGGATCTGGCGCACGCCATCCTGGTCGTTGCCGATGACGTCAAGAGCGAGGCGCCGGGCAGTCGGGAGCAGCTCGTCGTGGGCGACGACGTGGTTGACAAGCCCCCACCGGAAGGCCTCGTCAGCAGTGAGGAAGTTCCCCGTGAAGCTCATCTCGCGCGCTCGCCGGATGCCGATGGCCTGCGGGAGCAGCACCGTCAGACCCCAGCCGGGCATGACCCCGACCCGGGTGTGGGTGTCACCGAAGCGGGCCCGCTCGGAGGCCACCAGGAAATCGCAGTTGAGCGCGAGCTCGAACCCTCCCGTCACGGCGACGCCATTGATGGCACCGATCACGGGCTTGGTCATGGCTGGGAACGGCCCCTTCTGCCCCTTGGCTGACGAGCCGGTGTCGGCTCCACCAGCGCGCAGGTTGCCCCCCGTCGAGCCGAGCTCCTTCAGGTCGAGGCCGGCACAGAAGGCGGGGTCGGCACCGGTGAGGATGACGACGTCGACGTCGTCGCGACCATCGGCCTCGCGCATCACCGCGGGCAGGAGCCGGAGCACCTCGGTCGAGAGGGCGTTTCGGGCCTCCGGGCGGTTCAAGGTGACGGTGGCGATGCGGTCGCTCACCTCGAGCAGGACGACGTCGGTCATGGGTTCGACCCTACGACGCCGGAGGGTTCGGCCCCCAAGGGCCTCGCCCGTGACCTGCGGTCAGTCCTCGTCGTCGGGCGGCAGGAAGGTGAGCTTCAGGTCACCGAGGCGCACGAGCATCGACGAGATCCATCCCCCGAGGGCACCGAAGTGGTCGTCGAGGATCCCGCTGGAGCCGTCGGCGAGCGTCTCCTCGGCCAGCTCGTAGAGCCCCTCGTAGCCGACCTCGACGGCGTAGGCGGGGGGCTCGTCGCTCTCGGCGCCGTAGGCGATCTCGACCGTGGCGGGCGTGCGCTCGAGGGGCTCTTTGCCCACGGCGGGGCTGAGCTCGGGCAGCACCGCCAGCACCACCGCCGGGTCGGGCTGATCGGCGAGACGCTGCAGGCGGAAGAGCACCTCGACCTCGATGGCCGGTGCCTCGTCGAAGGTCCCGTCGAGGTACCAGCGCCGGTATGCGGTCTGGCTCCAGGTGGGCCAGTCGAACGTGAGATGGGCTTCGACGCGTGGCGGCAGGCCTTCGCCGGGCAGCCCGTAGCTGGTCTCCCACACCAGGTCGCCCAACAGGACGTCGACCTGGAAGTGCTCCTCGAAGGCCTGGCGCTCGAGCAGTGCGCTCTCGAAGGCCTCGCGCACGGCACTGATGGCATCGGTGAAGACGTGGTCGAGCATGGCTGCCGACGCTTTGGTGGGGCTCGGCTCAGATGAGCGCGAGCCAGCCGATCAGGGCCAGGACGATGACCATGACCACGATCGCTCCGATGACACCTGGCCCGAAGGCGAGGCGGCGCTTCTCGCGCAGCTCCCACTCGTCGTTGGTCTCGGAGCCCACCTTCGCCAGGTGGTGCTCGGGCTTGCGCGGCTTGCTTCCCTTGCTCCCCATTCGGCCACCCTACGGCAGTGCCCCCCTTCACCTCCCAGGTGGGTCGAAGCGCTCGTACCGCCAGCCTCCCGGCTCCATGATCAACCGGTGGCGGGGACCAGTCGCGGAGGCGTCGCCGGTCTCGTAGCCGGCGTCGCCGTGCCACACCAGCACGGTCGTGGCGCCGTCGCGGGCCGGCATCGTCAGGAAGCGCTCCGGCGTGGCGGCCGCGGCAGCAGCCAGCACGCCGTCGACCGTCTCGTGGATCGCGAGCTGGTGGAGCGTCACCCAGGTCGGCGGGGCCAGCTCGATCTCGCCGGCGGCGTGTCGCGCCATGGCCTCGGTCGGTGCCATCCATCCGTGGTCGTGGATCTCGCCACCGTCGACCACCACCTCGCCGAGCGCGGTGCCGACGAAGAACCAGGTCGCGTAGCGCTTCGGGGCGAAGGTGGGCGGCGTCCAGTGCGAGAAGGGGACGAGGCGGGTCGGGTCGACCGTGATGGCCGCCTCCTCGGCGGCTTCGCGCGCCGCCGCCCGTCGGGCCGCGGCGAGCTCGTCACCGGGAGCATCCGGGTCGTCGTCGCCGGGATCGACCTTGCCGCCGGGGAACACCCACATCCCGCCGAACGCCCCGATCGAGCTGCGCCGCAACATGAGCGTTTCGATGCCGGTCGGGGCGCCGGGCGCATCACGGACCACGATGACGGTCGCCGCCGGACGCGCCGGGGCCACCTCGGCCGGTTCGGGGGCCGTGCCGTCGGCCGCCATGCCGAGCACGCCTCGCATGCCTCGATCGGGAGTGGGTGTGGGGTCGCTCATGGTCGATAACCATGGTGCACCGGGCCCGGGGTGCGCAGCGGCGCGGCGAGCTCGGCGAACTCGCACAGCAGCGGTCTGGTGTCGCGGGGGTCGATGATCTCTTCGACGATGAAGGACTCGGCGGTGCGAAACGGCGACCGCACGACGTTCATGCGGGCCGTGATGGTCTCGATCTCACGCTGGCGATCCGCAGGGTCGGCGAAGGTGTCGAGGTGGGCCTTGTAGGCCGCTTCGACCCCGCCCTCGACCGGCAGGCTGCCCCAGTCGCCGCTTGGCCACGCGTACCGGTACAGCAGCTTCGACGCGTTCATGTGGGCGGCTCCGGCGACGCCGAAGACCTTGCGCACGATGACTGCGCACACCGGCACGCTCGCCTGGTACACCGCGGCGAGTGCGCGAGCTCCGTGGCGGATCGTGCTGGCCCGCTCGCCGTCGACGCCGATGATGAAGCCGGGCTGGTCGACGACGTGGACGATCGGTAGGTGGAAGGTGTCGGCCAGGTCGACGAGGCGCACGATCTTCTGCGACGCGTCGGCGGTCCAGCTCGCCCCGTAGATGTAGGGATCGCTGGCCAGGATCGCCACGGGCCAGCCGTCGAGGCGGGCCAGCCCCGTGACGGCCGAGCGTCCCCAGCCCCGGCCGATCTCGAAGAAGGAACCGGCATCAACCACCGATTCGATGATCGGACGGATCCGATACACCTTGCGACGGTCCTTGGGGATGGCGCCGATGAGCCAGTCGTCACGCCGGGTCGGGGCGTCGGTGCGCTCGTGCTCGGGGGCCCGTGGGGGCACGTCGAACACGCTGCTCGGTAGGTACGACAGGAACCGCCTCGTGCGATCGAACGCCTCTTGCTCGCTGTCGACCACGTCGTCGACCGTGCCGTTGCTGCCGTGGATGTGGGCCCCGCCGAGCTCTTCTTTGGTGACGTGCTCGCCCAGTCGGGCCACGACGGGCGGACCGGCGACGAACACCTGGCTCGTGGTTCGGACCATGGCCGACCAGTGGCTCGTGACGACGCGAGCGGCGCCGAGGCCCGCCACGCTGCCGAGGGCGAGGGCCACGACCGGCACGGTGTCGAGGTTGGCCACGACGTGGTCCCACCCGGGGTTGGCCGGGACGTAGGTGCGGCCCATCGTGTCCAGGCTCTTGACGGATCCGCCCCCACCCGTCCCGTCAACCAGGCGCACGATGGGGAGGCGCAGCTCGCGGGCCATCTGCTCGGCGTGCACCTGCTTCTGCCAGATCGAGGCATCGGCGGCGCCGCCTCTGACCGTGAAGTCGTCACCGCCGACCACCACGGGCCGGCCGTGGATCCGGCCTCGCCCCATGACGAAGTTGGTGGGCGAGAGGTCGAGCAGCTCGGCCTTGCCTTCGCCCCCGTAGGTGGCCTTGCCGGCAATGGCGCCGATCTCGTGGAACGTGCCGGGGTCGAGGAGGGCGCTGATCCGCTCGCGGACGGTGAGCTTGCCGTTGTCGTGGTGGCGCTGCACCTTCTCGGTGCCGCCCATGCGATGGGCCAGCTCCTCGCGCCGGTGCAGCTCATCGACCTCCGGCTGCCAGGTCAGGTCGCTCCCGCCTGCTCGCTCGCCTTCAACCACAGCTTCCCCCCAGCTTCCCCACGCCGGCCGACGGTAGCCCCAGGTCAACGTGGGTGACGAAGGGGCACGAGCCGCCCCTTGCTCACACAAGCTGAGTGGCAACGACCCAGCGGTGAGGCTGGGGTCGGCGTCGCTGGGGCAGACTCGGCGTCCATGAGCCTCGTCACCGTCGACATCGCTGACCGCGTTGCCACTCTCACCCTCAACAACCCGGGCGAGCGCAACACCCTGACCGAGCCGATGGTCAACGAGATCACGGCGGCGATGGACGTCATCGAGGCCGACGAGGGCGTCGGCGCGCTGGTGGTCACGGGGGCGGCGCCCGCCTTCTGCGCCGGTGCCAACCTCGGCAACCTCGGCACCGCCGAGGGGCCCGGCCTGCGCGTGATCTACGAGGGATTCCTGCGGGTCGCCCGCAGCCCCTTGCCCACGCTGGCCGCGGTGAACGGCGCAGCCGTTGGAGCGGGCATGAACATGGCCCTCGGCTGCGATGTTCGCATCGCCGCTCGGCGGGCCAAGTTCGACACGCGGTTCCTGCAGCTCGGCATCCACCCCGGTGGGGGCCACACCTGGATGCTGCGGCGCATCGTCGGGCCGCAGATGGCCGCAGCCATGGTGCTGTTCGGCGAGGTGCTCGATGGTGAGCAGGCCGAGCGCATCGGGCTCGCTTACCGCTGCGTCGATGACGACGACCTGCTC
>JBBRTJ010000040.1:0-30085 GCA_038244535.1 Acidimicrobiales bacterium
CAACGTCTGGCCGGGCGGGCCGCAACGATGTGGCCCCGGTTCGGAGCGATGCGTGGTGCTAGACCCGCGCCGTGGCCGACCTCCTTCCTCTCACGTCCGACCAGCTCCTCACCACCACCAGGGCCGTGCGCAAGCGGCTCGACCTCGAACGTCCCGTCGAGCGCTCGATCGTCGAGGAGTGCATCGAGATCGCGCTGCAGGCCCCAACTGGATCGAACCGCCAGGCCTGGCAGTGGCTGCTGATCGACGACCCGGCGACCAAGCGCAAGCTGGCCGACCTGTACGCCGAGGTGTTCAACGCCTACATGGTCGCCCCCGCCAGCGCCAACTACCCCGAGGGCGACGTGCGGGCCGAGCGCCGTGACGCCGTCAGCGCCTCGGCCATGTACCTGCGCGACCACTACCACGAGGTGCCGGTGATCGTGGTGCCCTTCCAGGAGGGGCGCCGCGACGGCGTGCCGTCGGGCGAGCAGGCCGGCTTCTGGGGATCGATCGTGCCCGCCGTCTGGAGCTTCATGCTGGCCCTGCGGGCCCGGGGCATGGGCTCGGCGTGGACCACGATGACGTGTCGGCGTGAGGCTGAGGTGGGCGAGCTGCTCGGCGTCGACCACACCCAATACACGCAGGCCGGCATGTTCCCCGTCGCCTACACCATCGGCACGGACTTCAAGCCGGCGTCACGCGTCCAGCTCGACTCGGTCATCCACTGGAACCGCTGGTAGCCCCACCGGTGCCGCGGCGACGTCGCCCGCGCCGGGACCCTCGGGCCGTCGGACACCGTCGCACCATCGAGACGGTGCGAAGTGGCGAGCGTGAGTGCTCCTACCGCACCTTGGCTCGCCACTTCGGGGCCGGGTTGACCAGCGGGACGGCGCTACGAGCGCAGGGCGCGGCCGAGGCCTTCTTGGGCCACCGACGTGACGTGCAAGCCGTTGCTGTCGAACACCCGGGCCATGGCCATGCCTCGACCGTTGGCCACGCCGTGGCCGCGCTGGTCGAACAGCAGCCAGTCGTCGGCCTGTAGCGGTCGGTGGAACCACACGGCGTGATCGAGGCTGGCCGCCATGAGCTTGTCCCACTGCCCGCCGAGGGGGTGGGACAGCATCGCCACCCCGAGCAGATCCTCGTCGGACAGGTAGGCCACCGCGCAGGCGTGCACCAGGGGATCGCTGCCGAGCGACTCGGGCACCCTCATCCACACCAGGCCCCGCGGTTCGGGCTCGCGCTCTTCGACGATCAGTCGGTGGTCGAGGAACAGGTCCGTCTGGCGACGTTCGAGGCCATCGGGCCGCGGCACCATCGGGGCGACGACACCGGGGTGGTCGGGGCCGGCCTCGTCGACGTGGAAGCTGGCGATCAGGTTCAAGATCGCCCCGCCCTCCTGGTAGGCCACCACCTGGCGGGTGGCGAACGAACGGCCGTCGCGCACCCGCTCGACCTCGTACAGCACAGGGCGAACCTCGCTGCCCATGCGGATGAAGTAGGCGTGCAGTGAGTGAGGGCGAAACGCGGGGTCGACCGTGCGGCCGGCCGCCATCAACGCCTGGGCCACCACCTGACCGCCGTAGATCCGCTCCCACCCGAGGGCCGGGCTGGCACCGAGGTAGGCATCGGGCTTGACCACCTCGAGGTCGAGCAACGACAGCAGGTCGGTGACGGGATGGATCGAGACGGTCACGGCCGGAAGGTTCTCACGACCGAGGGCCGAGTGCCGCCGACCGCTCCGTTCAAAGGACGATGTCGATGGTCGCGATGGCGGCCGTCAGGTCGGTGACGTGAATGGTGGTCCACCCGAAGGCCTGCGCCGCCTCGATGTTCTGGTGGAAGTCGTCGAGGTAGACGATCTGGCTGTGCTCGACGCCGAGCATGGCGCGGGCGGCTTCGTAGATCGCCGGCTCCGGCTTGCGGGCGCCGACAGCGAACGACTCGACGACGACGGTGAAGTCCTCGAAGCGCAGATCGCGCTCCATGGTGGGGCGGAACTCGGCGAAGGTGTTGGTGAGCAGACCAGTCCTGACGCCTCGACGCTTGAGCTCGGCGACCTTGGCCGTCATCGCCTCGACGACGGTGTAACCGCCCGGCCGCATCACCGCGGCCAGCTCGTCTCCATCGAGCCGCACGCCGTACTGGTCGGCCCACGGCTGCAGCTCGGCCTGGATGTCGGCCACCGCCATCTCGCCTCGCTCGGCGCGGTGCCAGGGGTGATCACCGCTCTCGTGAGGGCCGAGCATGATCTCGAGCATCGTGGTCATGGGCACCCCGTGGCGGGCGGCCACCTCGCCCACCTGGTTGGTGATCGAGGTGATCAGCACGCCCCCGTAGTCGAACACGACTGCCCGATCGCCGCCTGCGCCAGTCACGCCATCGACACTACGGGGCAGCCCTGCTCACGTCCCAAGCATCACGCAGGACCTTCGGACCTGTCGGCCAGGCGGTCACTCGTGGTTTGATCAGGGGAAGCACGAGCGCCCACGATGGGAGCCCGAGGCAACGAAGGGGGCACGACGATGAGCCGTGAGCAGCTGATCGAGATGGCACACCGGGGCCTCGAGCACTGGCGAGCCGGCACGATCGCTCTCGAGGCGGACGTCTTTCGCGTGCCCACGACGAACTACACCGACCCCGAGCGCTTCCGGGTCGAGATGGACCGGGTGTTCAAGCGCCTGCCGCTGATGCTCGCCTTCTCGTCCGAGCTGGCCCAGCCCAACGCCTATCGGGCGATGGAGGTGGCCGGCGTCGCCGTGCTGCTGGTGCGGGGCGAGGACGGTGCCCTCCGGGCCTTCGTCAACATGTGCAGCCACCGGGGTGCCCAGGTGGTGCCCGACGGCGTGGGCGAGGCCCGCCGCTTCAGCTGCCCGTACCACTCGTGGACCTACGACACGAGTGGCGACCTGGTCGGCGTGCTCGACGCCAAGGACTTCGGCACCATCAATCGTTCGTGCATGGGCCTCACCCCCTTGCCGGTGTGCGAGCGCGCCGGGCTGATCTGGGTCGTGCTCACGCCCGGCCGGGCGGCCGACTTCGACGCGTTCCTGTGCGGCTACGACGACCTGCTGGCCTTCCACCACTTCGAGCACTGCCGCGTCGTGGGGCGCCAGACCTTGGTGGGCCCGAACTGGAAGGTGGCCTACGACGGCTACCTCGACTACTACCACCTGCCGATCCTGCACCGGAACACCTTCGGCCCCGACATGTCGACCAAGGCGCTCTACGACGCATGGGGTCCCCACCAGCGCGTGAGCGCACCCGACCGCACGTTCGGCGCCAAGCTCGACGGCAAGCCCGAAGCCGAGTGGACCGACGCCGACCTGACCTCGGGGGTGTGGACGATCTTCCCCCACGTGTCGATCGCGGGGTTCGACAACGGGCAGATGTACATGATCTCCCAGCTGTTCCCGGGCAGGACCGTCGGCGAGTCCTACACGATCCAGAACTTTCTGCACACCTCCCCCGAGCCCATCGAGGGCGAGGCGGCGATGGTGGCCGAGCGCATGGCGTTCAACCTGCACGTGGTGCGCGACGAGGACTACTTCACCGGGCTGCGCATCCAGCGCAACGTCGAGACGGGCGCCAAGTCCGAGTTCGTGTTCGGGCGCAACGAGGGTGGCGGCCAGCGCTTCCACGGCTGGGTGCAAAAGGTGCTCGACACCGACGACGCCTCGCTCGCCTCGCTGTTCCGGGCCGCCACCCCGGGCCGCACCCCCGCCTGAGGTCGCCCGGGCTGGCCCGGCGCCCTCCACCGCTCGAGCTTGGGTGCCGAAGCGACACCAGGTGCCCTTTGGCCGCACATGGGCGGGTTCGGTCCTCGGGCTCACGTGTTGCCGGGCACGGTGAGCCCTTTGGCCGCACATGTTGCGGGTTCGGTCCTCAGGCCTCGCGGAGGCCCTTGCGGGTGGCGAGGAGCACGGCCAGCACGGTCGCCACCAGGCCCCAGGCGACCAGGGTGCCCTGCGCTCCGAGCGGTCCGACGAGCACGGCCGAGGCGGCCGCGGCCAGCGGGAAGGTGCCGGTCAGGGCCAAGGTGTGGACGCTGAGCGCTCGCCCCATCATGTGGTCGGGGGTGTGGCGCTGCAGCAGGGTGCGCTGCGTCGTGAGGACGAAGCCACCGCCGAGGCCCCACCACAGCATCCCGAGCATGGCCACGCCATAGGTGGGCGCCAGGCCCATGACCACCATGCCCGGCCCGCAGGTGCTGACGAAGGCGACGCCAAGGACAACGCCGGGGCGCACCACACCCCGGCGGGCCGCGAGGACGAGGGTCGTGAAGATCATCCCGAACCCGAGCGAGCCGAACAGCAGCGCAGCAGCGAACGGGCCGGCGCCGAACTCGTCGCGGGCCACGCCGGGGAGCGTCAGCTGGACGACGGCACCGCACGTGCCGCCGACGAAGGCGATGGCGATCACGGTGCGCAACGGCTGACCGGACAGGACGTAGCGCAGACCATCGTTGATGGCCGGGAGCATCTTGGGGACCGGACCCATCTCGGCTCGGCGTTCGGCGCCCATGCCCGAGGCGACGGCAGGAACGCCGAGCATGATCACCGCGGCACCGGCCAGCAGCACGGCCAGGACGATGAACGAGTCGGCGGTGCCGAGCAACTGGATCGCTGCTCCCCCGACGAGCACCCCTGACATCTGGGCCACGTTCTGACCGATGCCCTGCAGCGCGATGCCGGTCACCAGCCGCTCGGGCGGGACGAGCGAGGGCACCATGGCCTGAAGGGCGGGCGCCACCAGTGCGAGGGCCGAGCCGACGCCCAGGGCCAGGACCGCCACCCCCGGCACGCCGACCAGCCCCGCTCCCACCAGCGCGCCGGTCGCGGCGAGCACCACGGCACCGGCCAGGCTGCACACGCTCACGAGCCGGCGCCGGTCGTGGCGATCGGACAGCACACCAGCGGGCAACGTGAGAAACGTCATGGGCAGGCCGACGCAGAACCCCATGATCCCCACCGCCGGCTTCCAGGTCGTGAGGTCGAGCACCAGCCACACGAAGGCGAACCGCATCGTGCCCGACACGATCGACACCAGGAGCTGGCTGATCCAGAAGCGGCGGTAACCGGGCAGGGCCAGGACCTCGGCGATCGGTCCCCGGGGCCGGGTCTCGGTCGCAACCGCGAGCACGGGGTCGGCCACCGCCACGGATGCCTCCTCGCGTCGAACGGTCAGGGACCCGAGTGGCACCCGTACGTCACCGGCCGTTCACCCCTCGTTCGCCTGGACGTTACCCACTGGTTGGTGAGTGCAACCAGTTCTCGGCCTGCGGTGGCAACCCCAAGCCCGTGGCGGCGCCTGCGGTCCCGATCTTCGCGAGGCTTTGGGTCGCGTTGTTGTTCACCAGCAACAACAACGCGACGCAAAGCAGTCAGTCACTCGATGGGAGACGAGACCGCTCGCGCCTGCTCGGCTCCGACGAGGTGGGTGAGCTTGGCCTCGCCCACCCGCTCGGCGAAGGCCACCAGCGAGTAGCCAGTCACGACGGCGGCGCCCCGGGCCCGCGCCGTGGCCGAACGGGGCAGGTGGAACATCGGTCCCATCTCGCCGAAGTGCTCGCCCCTCAGCTTGGCCACGAGGTGGTTCTCGGTGCCGTCTTGATCGACCCGGAACAGGTCGATCTCACCCTCATCCACCTCGTAGATGAGGTCGGAACGATCACCTTGCCTGAACAGCACCTGGCCATCGGCCAACGCCACGCACACCGGGGCGGCCGGTGGGGCAACCGAGTGCGGCACGAGCTCGACCACCTGGTCGGCCAGCGACAGCAGGCGCTCGTCGTGGGTGGCCACCACCACCACCCGTTCGCCGTCGGTGAGGCCGGCGATGATGCGCAGCACCGACTCGACCTGCACGTAGTCGAGGTGGGCAGTGGGCTCGTCGGCCACCACGAGCGGCGGGTCGAGGGCCAGGGCACGGGCGATGGCGACGCGCTGCTGCTGCCCGCCGCTCAGGTCGCCGGGGTGGTGGTGCGCCCGATCGGAGAGCCCGACGCGGTGAAGCAGCTCGCCTGCCCGCGCCTTGGCCTCGCGGCCTTTGACCCCTGCAGTGCGCATGGGCATGGCCACGTTGTCGGTCGCGTTGAGGCTGGCCACCAGGTTGAAGGCCTGGAAGACCACGCCCACGCCCCGGCGGCGGTACTCGGTGAGAGCCTGGCCGCGTAGGCCCGTGACCTCGGTGTCGCCGAAGTGAATCGTTCCCGACGCCGGGCGCAGCAGGCCGGCCAGGCAGCTGAGCAACGTCGTCTTACCGCAGCCCGACGGCTCGAGCAGCAGCACGATGGAGCCCGGCTCGGCCCGCAGGTGCAACCCCTCGATCGGGCGCACGGCATACCCGGCGCGCTGGTACTCGATGGTGAGGTCGTCGATCACCAGTGCAGGCATCAGGGCCCTCCGAAGGCAAGCGCGGGGTCCACCTTCACCGATCGGCGCAGGCCGAACACGCTGGCCACCAAGCCCATGGCGACGGCCAGCACCGGGAGCAGCAGCACGGTGCTCGTGTGGATGGTCACCGGCAAGGGGAACCGCGGCGCCAGCAGCTCGGCCAGCACGACGGCCAGGAGCGAGGCCGACAGCGCCACGATGACGGCCTGCAGTGCCAGACCAACCCCGATGGAGGCCGTGGACGCACCGGTGGCCTTGAACACCGCGAAGTCACGCAAGCGCTCGAGGGCCGACAGGTAGACGACCGAGCCGATGATGGCCGCGGCGACGATCCACAGCAGCAGGGTGATCAGGTCGATGGCGCTACGCGCGCTGTCGACGGGGAGCAGGAGATCGGCCCGGGTGGCCGCGTCGTTCCACACGCGGTACTTCGGCGGCACGTCGGTGGGCGAGCCCCTGATGGCCACCACGGTGGCCGCCTTCTGCCCGTAGAACACGGCGTCCTGGCCGGCCTCGAACGTCACGAACACCGTGGGGAGGCCGCCGAAGAGCGATGCGTCGTCGATCGTGCCGACCACCGTGAACTGCTGACCGCCGACCTTGAACGTCTCGCCGATGGGCACGCCGAGACCAGAGCCGACGACCGCGTCGGGGCGGTCCTGCAGGCCACGCCCACGCGTGGGCGTGGGTGCGCCCACGCCGCCGACCTGCACACCCAAGAGGCTGACCAGGTGGTGGTGCGCAGGGCCGACCGTGGCGTAGCCGAACACGACCGGGCTGGCCGAGGTGACACCCGGCAGGGCCTTGATGGTCGACGCCTCACCGTCAGACATCAGCACGGCGCCGATGAACGGCCCGGTGGCATCAGACGAGCTGACCCAGTTGTCGGCTCGGAGGGCACCGAGCGTCACGGTGATCTCATGGTCGAAGGCGCTCGACAACCCCGACAGCAGCAGGGTCATGGTGAACACCAGCGCGGTGCCGAGGGCGACCACGGCGAAGCGACGTCGGCGCCAAGACATGTCGCGCAGAGCACCGACGATCATCCCCACCGGCCACACCCCCTCGTCCCGGGCGGACCCTATCCGCAGGGCGCGCCGGCCGGGGTCGACTCGCTTGTCACCGGGAGGGCAGGCTCACCACAAAGAGGAGCACTCCATGATCGTGCGCATCTCCAAGGGCTCGTTCCCAGCCGACCGCCTCGACGCGGCCGCCATGGGCCAGCTCGCCCCGATGCTCGCCCAGCGGCCCATCATGGAAGCCGCAGGTGTCACTTTCGAGACGATCACCAATCACGAGACGCTGTGGTCGATCACTCCCTGAGCCTTGTGGCGGTCACGCCCGCGAGCCTCGATGCCGAGCTGTCCGGCGACCTGAGCGGGCTCGCTCGTCGTCTGGGGGTGACGGTGAGCGAGTGGCCACCGATCGGCGGAGAGTGGGACCGCCCGGCGATGGAGCACTTCCGGTCGCTCCTCGACACCCCGACCAGCGACCTTCGGTTCGGTCCGTTCTACGTGGTGGCGCTCGGTGCGCTGGTCGGCACGGCCGGCTTCTTCGGTCCCCCCGACGAGGCCCTCGAGGTCGAGATCGGCTACTCGGTGTGCACGGAGGCGCGTCGGCGAGGCATCGCCACCGCGACGATCGTCGAGCTCTGCCGTCGAGCCGCTGCCCTCGGGTGCTCGTCGGTCCGCGCCACCGTGAGCCCCGACAACGTTGCGTCCGTCAGGGCACTGGAGCGCACCGGCTTTGCCGTAGTCGCCCCGAGCAACGGCACCGGCGACCTCTTGTTGCTGCGGCGATCGCTCACCTGAGCGCTCGCCGAGGCAGGCAACGGCTACTGGTCGGTGAAGCCGACCTTCTTGTGGCTGCCGTCGCAGAGCGGCTTGTTGGCCGATGCACCGCAACGACAGAGCGTGACGCGGTTGCGCGTCTCGAGGGGCTCGCCATCTCGCACCACGACCTCGACACCGCCCGTGACCCACAACGGCCCATCGTCGGCTACCGCGACCGCCTCGGGCAGCAAGGGCTCGACGTCGTCCTCGCCGTCCAGCCGGTACGTCAGCGCGCCGGAGGGGCAGCGCTCGACCATGTTGATCACCTGCAGCCGGACGGTCGACTCGGAGGTGTTGCCGACCTCCTTCCAGACGTTGGTGATCCGGGTCCCGCAGAACCCGGCGTGCACGCAGATCGAGCGGTCGTCGCTGACGGTGATGCCCGAGCCCCCGAGCACCTTCGACCGTTCGGCGTAGGTGCCGGACGCCACGTCATCGGCCGCGAAGCCCTGGCGATGGGAGGCATCGCAGAACGGCTTGCGCGCCGACATGCCGCAGCGGCACAGCAGGTAGCGCTCGCCCCCATCGAGCTGCTCGGTGGTCACCCACGCCAGAGGCTCGCCGTGCTCGCTCTCGACCGCCCGGCGGCGGTAGAGGGGCAGGTCGCCGCTCACCACCAGGGGACCGTTGGGGGCAACGACGATCCTGGCGTGCGCGCTGTCGGTCGTGCTCATCGTGTGATCCTCGCGTCCCCCGTCAAGCGATGCCGGAGCGGAACCGTTCAGACCGGGCGGGCGGGCGGAAACACAACCGGGATGGTGCGGGGGCCGCGGACTTGCCCTCCGGCCCAGGTCACCTCGGCGTTGTCGGCAAGTCGGAACTCCGGAATGCGCGCGAGCCACTCCTCGATCGCCACGCGGAGCTCCATGCGAGCCAGGTTCGACCCGGCACACCGGTGGATGCCGGCTCCAAAGGCGACGTGCCGGTTCGCCTCACGATCAAGGATCACCCGCTCTGGCTCGGGGAACTGCTCGGGATCGCGGTTGGCCCCCGGGAAGTTGAGCAGCACCCGGTCGCCGGCATGCATGGGGCAACCGGCCACCTCGATGTCCTCGTTGACGATCCGGGCCATCGTGACCGGCGAGTAGGCCCGCAGAAGCTCCTCGATCGCGGTGGGCATGAGCCCGGGCTCGGTGGCGAGCCGGCGGGCATCGTCCGGATGGGTGGCGAGGTGCCAGAGCGACGACCCGATGGCCGACCAGGTCGTGTCGACGCCGGCGATGAGCGTCAGCGCCACGGTCCCCAAGATGTGGGGGTCCGACACCGGCTCGCCATCGACCTCGGAGCGCAGCAGCTCCGAGATCAGGTCGGTGCCGTCGCCACCACGGCGCTCCTCCATCAGGGTCACGAAGTAGGTCACGAGCTCGCCCACTGCCTTCTGACGGCGCGGGATGTCAGTGGCGAACTCGAGGACGTCGCGGACCCAGCCGGTGAACAGGTCGGAGTGCTCCTCGGGCACCCCGAGCACGATCCCGATGATCCGAACCGGGATCTGCTGGGCGTAATCAGCGGCGGCGTCGGCCCGACCGTCTTCGATGAAGCCAGTGACCAGCCGGCGGCACAGGGCCCGCGTGATCGGCTCGAAGTCGTCCACCTGCTTCGGCGAGAACCAGGGCAGCAGGAGGCGGCGCGACCACGTGTGGACGGGCGGGTCGGACGAGATCGGCGGGAGCCCCGCGGTCAGGAGCCCGCCCTCGGCGGGGACGTCAGGCGGGGGGAGCACCGAGATGCTCTGGGACGAGAAGTGCTCGACGTCACGGGCGATCGCCGTCACGTCCTGGTAGCGGGTCGGCAGCCACGAGCCGCCGTGACGATCGGTGTGGGCGATCGGGCACTTCTCGCGCAACTCGTCCCAGATGGGGAACGGATCACCGATGTAGGTCGGGTCGAAGATGTCGTAGTCAGTGGCCCAGTGGTGCTCGTCGGTGCTCATCATCATCCTCATCTCCCTCGTGGGGCACGCACCGCATGGGCGGCCGCGCTCGACGCTCCGAGTCGCACTGTAGGAGCTGACAACAGGACGTACCCTGCCCGCTATGCCCGCCAACGTCGACCTCGAGTCCCTCGTCGACGAGGCCGCCCGCGAGGTCGGTGCGTCCGGAGTGGTGCGCGTCGACGTCGACCACCGCGTGGTCTGCCAACGGGCCTACGGGATGGCCCACCGGGGCCTCGCCGTCGCCAACAACGTGGACACCCAGTTCGCCATCGCCAGCGGAACCAAGGGGCTGACCGCGCTCGCCGTCGTCAGCCTCATCGAAGAAGGGCAGCTCGACTTCGACACCACCGCTCGCTCGGTGCTCGGCGCCGACCTCGCGCTGATCGACGATGGCGTCACGGTCGAGCACCTGCTCACGCACCGATCCGGCATCGGCGACTACCTCGACGAGGACGAAGACCCAGACCTGAACGACTACCTCATGGCAGTTCCCGTGCATGAGCTGGCGACCACCGAGCAGTACGTGCGGGTGCTGGACGGTCATCTGATGAAGTTCGCTCCTGGCGAGCGCTTCTCGTACTCCAACGGCGGCTACGTGGTGCTCGCCCTCATCGCCGAGCGGGTGTCGGGCGTGCCGTTCCACGACCTCGTCCACGAGCGAGTGTGCGTCCCGGCCGGCATGGTCGACACGGCGTTCCTGCGGTCAGACGAGCTGCCCAGTCGAGCGGCGGTCGGCTACCTCGGCAGCGACGGCTTGCGCACGAACGTCTTCCACCTCCCCGTGCGCGGCAACGGGGATGGAGGCGTCTACACCACCGCCGACGACGTCCACGCGCTGTGGGACGCGTTCCTGGCCGGGCGGATCGTGCCACCCGAGCGAGTCACTCAGATGGTGGCGCCCAGCAGCGACGAGTCCTCGAACGACCTTCGCTACGGGCTCGGCTTCTGGCTCGACGAGTCGACGGGCACCATCTCGCTGCACGGCTTCGACGCCGGCGTCGGGTTCGTCTCGGCCTGCGACGCCACTGGGGACTTCGCCTACACGGTGATCACCAACGCCGGTCGAGGTGCATGGCCCCTGAGCCAGCGGATCGGCGCCCTGCTCCAGCGCTGAAGCGGGCACGTCGCCGGCCGCCTTCGCTGGCTCTCAGGCGTCTCGGTGCCGCTCTCTTGAGAGCCGGGCCGCGCCGATCGATGGAGACGACGATGCCTACCGCGTAGGTTCTTTCGCGACCTGAGCGCCCCGACCTGGATGGTGAGACCGATGACCGTCACCGTGATCGACAACAACGACGCCAGCCGCTACGAGCTTCTCGAAGACGGCGTCCTTGCTGCCTTCGAGGACTACGAGATGCGGGGGGATCGCATCGCGTTCGTCCACACCGAGGCCCTCGAAGGCCACGACGGCAAGGGGTACGGGCGCACGCTGGTCGACGAGATGCTGGCCGACGCCCGGCGGCGGGGACTCGGCGTCCTGCCCTACTGCCCTTACGTCGCCAAGGTGATCGCCCGCAACGCTGAGGCCTACCTCGACCTCGTCCCCCCGGACGTCCGCGCCACGTTCGAGCTCCCCACCTGACCGTTGCCCTGGTCGGTGCCTGAGGTGGTGCTCCCGTCCCTGATCACGCCCTCCGCACGCCGCGACCGCCACCCGCCCCGCAGCGATCTGCCGACGAGCCGATCTGGATGACGGGATGACCGCACGGGGCAACATGGTGAGCATGCCCACATCTCAACATCGCTCGATCGGGGACTTCGCGGACGCTCGACGAGCGGTCGCCACCGGCTTCGCTCCCGAAGAAGCAGCACGGGCCCTCGTGGCGATCATGACGCCCGAGGAACGGCTGTGGTGCCTCGACGGCGACGCCCCGACGTGGGCCGGGCTGCACTTCCTGTCCGCCGACGGCTATCACAAGGCACCGTTCGTGGCGGCCAAGATCGAACGACTCGGATTGCCCGGGATCGCGTTCGCCGACGGCCCACGCGGTGCCGTGATCGGCAACGCAACCTGCTTCCCGGTGTCGATGGCGCGCGGTGCCACCTGGGATCCGCACCTGGAGGAGCGCGTCGGCGAGGCGATCGGCCGCGAGCTGCGCGCCAACGGGGCAAACCTCACCGGCGCGGTGTGCGTCAACGTGCTGCGACATCCCGCGTGGGGACGAGCGCAGGAGACCTACGGCGAGGACCCGCACCTCGTGGGCGAGCTCGGCGCAGCCCTCACTCGGGGCCTGCAGCGCCACGTCATGGCCTGCGTGAAGCACTTCGCCTGCAACTCGATGGAGAACGCCCGGTTCGCGGTCGACATCGAAGTGGACGAGGTCGCCTTGCACGAGGTGTACCTGCCGCACTTCCGGCGCATCGTCGACGAGGGCGTGGCGTCGGTGATGTCGGCGTACAACTCGGTGAACGGTGAGTGGTGCGGGCAGAGCCGAGCGCTGCTCAACGACGTGCTGCGGGGCGAGTGGGGCTTTGACGGCTTCGTGATCAGCGACTGGATCTTCGGCCTGCGCGACGCGGCGACCTCGATCGCGACCGGGCTCGACATCGAGATGCCCTACCGGATGGTGCGTGCGCAGCACCTGGCGGGAGCGCTGGAGCGAGGGGAAGCATCCTGGTCCGACGTCGATGCGGCAGTGGAGCGCATCATCGCGACGCTGCTCCGCTTCGACGATGTCCTGTCGGCACCCCCGCCACCGACCGACGTGGTCGGGTCACCCGAGCACCGAGCTCTGGCCCGCGAAGTAGCGGCCCGTTCGGTTGTGCTGCTCCGAAACGAGCCGGTCCAAGGCTCCCCCGTGCTCCCCCTGCGAACCGATGGCGGTCGCATTGCGGTGGTCGGTCGCCTCGCCGCGACCGTGAACCTCGGCGACGGTGGGTCGAGCGATGTCTGGGACCTCGACTGCCACACCGTCCTCGACGGGATTCGAGCCGTCGCCCGTGCTGCCGCCCACGACGACGGCAGTGACCTCGCCCGTGCGGCACGGGTGGCCAAGGCCGCCGACGTGGCCGTGGTGGTCGTCGGCTACACGTACGAAGACGAGGGTGAGTTCATCGGCCCCACTGACCCGTCCCTACCCGCCATGTTCCCGAAGGTGGACGAGCCCGAGGTGGTCGAGCGGTTCGAGCGCGTGCTGTCGAACCTGCGGCCGACGACGAAGCCCGATCGTCTGACGACGCGACCGCGTGGCTTCAGCACCGGGGGTGACCGCTCGTCGCTTCGGCTCTCCGATCACGAAGTCGAGCTGATCCGCTCCGTCGCGGCCGCCAACCCGCGCACGGTGGTCGTCATCCAGGCGGGCAGCGCCGTCGTGATGACCGAGTGGATGGAAGGCGTGCCCGCCATCGTCCAAGCCTGGTACGGCGGATCCCAGGCCGGTCCCGGGCTGGCCGACGTGCTGTTCGGCGTCGTCAACCCCTCGGCGCGACTGCCGTTCAGCATCCCGGTCGACGAGAGCGACCTGCCGCAGTTCGACCGCGACGCCACCGCCTTCCGCTACGACCGCTGGCACGGCTGGTGGCACCTGGCCCGAACCGGCACCGCTCCGGCGTTCCCGTTCGGCTTCGGCCTGTCGTACACGACGTTCGCACTCGACGCCGTCCACGTCGACGTCGTCCACGTCCCTCATGGCGATCGCACCATCACGGTGCGGGGCGTTGTTCGCAACCTTGGCGATCGCGACGGCGCCGATGTCATCCAGGTCTACGCAGAGCTGCCCGACGCCGACGCCCCCCATCGCCTGGTCGGGTTCACTCGCGTCGAAGTACCCGCGGGTGGAACCGGTGCGTTCACGATCGACATCGACGTGGCCCGGCTCGCCACTCGCGACGCTCAGCGCCACGAGTGGACTCCCGCCGTCGGCCGCCACCGCCTCACCGTCGCCCGCTCGGCCACGGATCCCGATGCGGTGTCGGTCGAGATCGAGTGGTGACGTTCGCTCCTCGACGCCGCCCGAGCGGGTCGACCGACAGGGCGACGATCAGGTCGAGGACGAGGGACGGCTCGTCGAGACGGACGCCAACCCGCCTGTACAACCCCGCCGACCCTTCAACTGGACCCCGTCACTCAGAGCAGATGGAGGTCACGGGCGGCCTGCACCGCGGTCTTGCGGTCGCCGACGCCGAGCTTGCGGTAGATCGCACTGCAGTGGGTCTTGACGGTGTTGAGCGACACGTACAGCTCAGAGGAGATGTCGCGTTGCGACAGCGGCGTCGGCAGGTAGCGCAGCACGGCCAGCTCGCGGTCGGTCAGCTGCTCGACGAGCTCGGGAGCTCGAACGGCGCCCACGTCGCCCAGGTGATGTCGGGATTCGACGCGAGTCAGGTACCGGCCGGCAACGCCGGGGTCGACACATCGGTTGAGCACCGACCGGGCCTCGGCGATGAGCGCTGCGCCGGTCGCGTCGCCGAGGTCGAGGAGGGTGTCGCCGCAGATGCTCAGGACGTAGCCGAGCGCCAGCACGGTGGCCGCGCGGCGCGCCAGGTTCAGGGCATGCACGGCATCGGCGTGAGCTCGCCCTGGGTCGCCGCCTGATCGTGCCCGAATCGCATACGCCGACGCGACCCCGTGGTAGGCAGCCAGTCCGACCTGCGACGCCGCGTCGAGCGCGGCGTCCGCCGCCTCGTGGGCAGCAGCGGGCGAGCCGTCCTCGAACTCGACGATCGTCTGGTAGACGAGAGCGAGCACGCGCCCCGACCGGCTGGAATCCCCGGTCGCCTTCTCGACCGCAAGCCGAAGGGCCGATCGGGCCTCGTCGGTGAGGCCGGCCCACGCGTATGCAGCACCCGTGGCGTTCGCGAGGTCCGATGGGTGTGACATCAGTTGGCCGGTCTCGGTCATGACCCGGGCGATGGCGAGTGCAGAGGCAACATCGCCTCGTCCGAGCGCGATGTTGATGCGCAGCGCAGTCGTCACCACCTTGTCGAAGTCCGACGGCAGGAGCTCGAGCGTGGTGTCGAGCCACTCGTCGGCCAGTGAGTACCTGCCAGCCATGTACTCACACCAGCCGTAGAAGTACGCACAGGCCGCTGATGTCTTGGCCGCGTCACCGATCTGGTCGAGCAGGCCCCGGAGCGTGTCGATCTGGCCCCCGCGGAGAAGCTGGACCCCGTAGACGCGCATGAGTCGCTCGGCCGCCGCGGTGTCACCCGCCGCAAGTCGGTGGACGATGGCTTGGCGGTCGTCGCCATGCGACTCGAACCACACGGCAGCGCGGCCGTGGAGGTCGGCCATCCGCTCAGGAAATGCTCGTTGGGCTTCGAGTCGAAGCAGATCACGCAGGAGGTGGTGGTACCGGAACCAGACGCCGCTGCGGTCGAGGCGGATCAGGAGCTGGTTGCCGCTGGCGGTGTCCAGCAGCCATGCCGCACCACCGGTCGAGGCGGTCACGGCATCGACGACCCCACCGTCGAGCTGCTCCAGGATCGACGTCTCGAGCAGACGCTGGCGGTCCTCGCCGTCGACGCCGTCGAGGAGCTCATCGGTCAGGTAGTCGACGATCAGCTCGTCGTCACCCCCGAAGGCTTCGATGAACCGGCCAGGGTCCGCCCCCCGACCTAGCGAGAGCCCGGCGAGCACGAGGCCCGCGGCCCAGCCTTCCGTTCGTTCGCAGAGCCGCTCGAGATGAGCCTGGTCGAGCGACCGTCCCGCTTCACCGAGCAGACCCGACGCGTCGGTGGCCCCAAAGCGAAGGTCGGCGGCGCGGATCTCGGCGATCTGGTTGCGGACCCGGAGCCGGCCGAGCCGGAACGGCGGATCGATCCGGGTGGCGATCACGATCGTGACCTGCTGGGGGCAGAGATCGATGAGCCGCTCCATTCCCCGATGGATGCTGGCGTTGTCGATCAGGTGGTAGTCGTCGATGACGAGGACGACCGGTTCGGTCAGCTCGACGAGTGCGTTCACGAGCGCGGTGACCACGACGAGGTCGTCGCCTTGCGAGCCGGTCACGACGGGTTTCAATGCGTTGGCGACGCTGGGCTGGGTGGCGCTGATGGCGTCGACCAGGAACGACCAGAACCGCGCCGGGTCCGAATCGCTGTCCTCCACCTGCAACCACGCGACGGCCTCGTCTCGGCCGGCCAGCCACGACGCCAGCAGCGTCGACTTCCCCGAACCAGCCGGCGCGCTCGCCAGCACCAGGCGCACATGCCGGGCGATGCAGGCATCGAGGAGGTCGTCCAACCGCGACCGGCGAACGAGCCCAGCCGGAGCCGCAGGGGGGTGCAGCTTCGTGGCCGCCAGCCCCGCCTCCCAGTCGCCCGCCATGATCGACCGTACCTTCACGATCTCACCCGGGTGAGATGCCATCGGGGGTGAGGCGCTCTCACCTCATCGGTTGCGATGGTGGGCCCATGCCCGAACCGACGCCCTACGAGATCGTGATCCGAGGCCGGGCCAGCGCCCGTCTGCTCCGGCCGCTGCTCGACGACTTCACCTTCGACCACGGATGTGACGGCGTCACCCGCCTGCGCGGCGACATCCGCGACGCCTCCCACCTTCACGGTGTCGTGGCCCACCTCACGTCGGTGAACGCCGAGCTGATCTCGATCGCCCCGATGACACCGCACGACCACTCGAACACCACCGATCCCACACCCACGCAACACGAATGGAGCACACGCTCATGATCACCGTCTCCGCACTCACCAAGCGTTACGGCAACCGGGTCGCCGTCGACGACATGACCTTCGATGTGGCGTCCGGTCGCGTCACCGGGTTCGTCGGCCCGAACGGTGCCGGCAAGTCGACCACCATGCGAATGATGGTCGGGCTCACCCGACCCGACAGCGGCGATGTCCGCTACCACGGCGTCAGCTACACCCGCCTGCTGCGCCCCGCCCTCGTCGTCGGGTCCGTCCTCGACGCCCGCAGCATGCACCCCGGCCGCACCGCCAGGAACCACCTCCGCGCTGCCGCCGCCCTGAGCGGCATCGCCGCACACCGCGCCGACGAGGTGCTGAGCGAAGTGGGTCTCGACAGCGCGGCCGACCAGCGCGCCGGCGGCTTCTCGTTGGGCATGCGTCAGCGCCTGGCGCTGGCCGGCGCACTCTTGGGCAAGCCTGAGGTGCTCCTGCTCGACGAGCCCTCCAACGGTCTCGACCCTGACGGCATCCGCTGGTTGCGCAACTCGCTCAGCGACTTCGCCGCCCGAGGCGGCACCGTGTTCGTGTCGAGCCACCTCATCGGCGAGCTCGAGATGTTCGCTGACGACCTCATCGTGGTCGGCGGTGGACGGCTGCTTGCCGCCGAGTCGGTCGCCACGACGCTCGCTCGCGGCGACAGCACGGTGGTGGTGAACACGCCCCACGCCGCTGAGCTCGCCGAGTTGCTGGACAACCGCGACATCACCGTCAGCGTGGCGGGCAATGACCTGACGGTGCACGGCGCCACCACGGCGCAGGTGTCCGAGATCGCGTTCGACCACCGCATCCGGGTCGTCGAGATCACCGAGACCTCACGCTCGCTCGAAGAGATCCTGCTCGACATGACCGGCGCCACCGCCGAGTTCGCCTCCGCCTGAACTTCCCACTCACCTCGCCCGAAGGAACCATCACCATGACCATCGCCACGGCAACGCCCACCCTCGACGCCCACCTGGCCATCGGCCGGACCCACGCACAACAACCGCCTACGCGGTCCCGACAAGACGACATCGCCTCGGTCCCGGCCGCAGTTCGCAGCGAGTGGATCAAGTTCTGGTCCATCCGGTCGAACCCGGCGATCCTCGGACTGGCCGTCGTCATCGGCGTCCTGTTGTCGTGGATCCTCGCCACGTTCGTCAAGACCGACCCCGACACCCACGAGGTCTTCACGATCGCGCAGACCTTCATCTTCTCCACCTGGCTCTCCACGGTGCTGGCCGCCATCACCGGAGCACTGCTGTTCACCTCCGAGGTGCAGCACGGCACCCTGGCCACCGCGGTGACCGCCCAACCGGCCCGATGGGTGACCGTGTCGGCCAAGGCGGCCATGGCCGCCACGT
This sequence comes from Acidimicrobiales bacterium, assembly GCA_038244535.1. Classification (GTDB taxonomy): domain Bacteria; phylum Actinomycetota; class Acidimicrobiia; order Acidimicrobiales; family Ilumatobacteraceae; genus JBBRTJ01. The sequence continues at coordinate 18,128 of JBBRTJ010000040.1, forward strand.
TCGGCCTCGCCATGGGTGCGGCCGGGATGATCGCCGGCTTCAGCGGTGCCGTCCTCGGCGGCCTCGAGATGGGCGACACGTCCGGCATGGTCACCACCGCACTGTCCGGACTGCTGCTCACCACGCTCGCCGCGGTGTTCGGACTGGGCGTCGGCATGATCATCCGCCACAGCTCGGCTGCGGTGTCCACGCTGCTCGTCTGGACCTTCGTGATCGAAAACCTCCTGCGCAGCATCGCCCCGCCGACCACGTCAAGGTTCCTCCCCTTCAGCACCGCCAACGGGCTCCTTGGCATCCAGCAAGCAGGTGACACTCCGGCCACGATGGCCGCTGCGCTGACCAGGGTGCAGGACGCCTTCCTCTTCGGTGGCTACACCGTTGCCGCCGTTGCCATCGGCACGGTCCTGCTGTACCGCCGAGACACCAACTGAACGTCGACATCACCGAAGAGAAGAAGGACCCGAGCCCTGCTGGGTTCGGGTCCTTCACGCGACCTGAGCAGTTCCCCCTGGCAGTAGCGGCCCGGCGGCGATCTCGAACTCGGTGCCTCGCACCCACAGGGGCGTTCCCGGGGCGAGGTGAGAGTACGTGCTGGTCACGAGCGCTCGGCTGCGAACAGGATCGGTCTGCCAACGGACGGACGCAGCGATGTCGACGAGATCAGGCTGGCGAGCGCCGACGTGGGCCCGCCAACGGTCGAGGTGCGGTCGAGCCACGAGGTGATCGCTCTTGGCGCCGTTGCAGCCATCAGCCACAACGAGGTTCTCGACCGCGTCGTTCGGCCAACGCGACCAGGCCAGGAAGTGGTCGACCTGTCCCCTGCCGACGATGACCTCGCCGCAGTAGAAGCAGCAACCCTCCTGCAACTCTCGCAACGCCCCCACGAGTCGGCCGGGGAACGACACCCGGTCGCTGCCAAACAGGTGAGCACGAAGCGCAGCGTCCTCGAGGTGGACGCCCGTCCATCGAGCGACGTCGTTGACCCAGTGCAGCTCCACCAGGGGGCGCAGCATCGGCCCGAGCACGACGAGTCGATCGACCACGCCGGGCAGGAACCGCACACGGTCACGGCCCGTTCGCCGCAGTGACGCCGCCGATGTTCCCTCCGGCCAATCGGCTTCGTACAGGAAGGGGATGAGATGGGTTCCCACCACCTGGAGGAGGGGGATGGGGTAGCGCACAAAGGTGTCCTCCACCACGTCGAGCGCCGCCTCGTGCTCCTTCGGCATCCGAAGACGGGCGTCGTGCGCTGTCCGGCACCCCGAGGCGTCGCCGAGCAACCGGAGCCGCAGAGCAGCCCTCAGGGGAGGCGACCCCTTCAAGGTGATCTGGCGGAGCTCCCGCTCGATCCCGTCGTTGGCGACGTAGACCCGGGTCTGCGGGTAGTAGAGGGCAAGCACCTGCTCGGCGATCACCCGGGTCCCGACATCGGGGGATCCTTCGGTGACGGCGGCGGCATCGATCAACGCCATCACCAACGCGAGCTTGTACGTCGCCGTGCGCCGGCCCTCGTCGATGACGCGAAGGAGGCGCTCGATCAGCAGGGCGTCGTCCGGCACGAGCAGATCATCACCCAACGCAGGCACCACCTGGACGCTCTCGACACCGGCCGTTCCGCCTCGTGCGGGCTGACGTGTTCAGCAGCGCCGACCATCGCTTGTGTGCAGCCGCGAGCTCATCTGGCTTCCATGGCGCCAATCCGATCGACGCAGCCGCGGCGGCGACCGGACCCTGACCATCGATCTCGGCCACGACTCGAGTGCCAACGAGTTGAGATCAGTGGCGCTCGAAGCGGAGGTGCACGACGGCGCCGGACGCGGTGCGCTCGACGCACGTGTAGCCGGAGGGCGGAGTGGTCTCAGGAAAGACCCGCTCGCCCCGACCGATGAGCATTGGTACGACCACGAGGTGAAGCTCGTCGACGAGGCCGGCGGCGAGGTGCTGGCGGAGCGTGGCGGCGCCACCCATGAGCCGCACGTCCTTGCCCTCGGCAGCAGCAAAGGCACGCTCGAGCGTGTCGTCGATGCCGCCGGTGGCGAAATGGAAGGTCGTGCCGCCCTCCATCGTGAGCGGCGCTCGCGGATGGTGGGTGAGGACGAAGGTCGGCGTGTGGTACGGCGGATTCGGGCCCCACCATCCAGTCCAGCCGTCGTCGATCCATGGGCCCCGTGAGGTGCCGAACATGTTGCGACCAAGGATGGCGGCACCGATGTTGTCGAAGCTGTGCTCGACGTAGGGGTCGTCGGCGTTCACCTCGCCGCCCTCGAGGCCCAGCATCTGACTGTTCGTGGGCATGAGGCTGCTTGCTGAGTGGCGGTGGTGGCTGAGGCGCGGTTCGAAGTGGCTACTCGGTCGGCGGTTCCGCGGCGAGCCCGGCAGGGGCAAGCCACGTACCCATGATGGCCCGACGCGCCCAGCGATCCACGGGGTCCTCATGGCCAGCGAAGCGTCCGCGCCAGCAGCCAGGTGTCAAGCTTGGGGCCTGACGACAGGGGAACCGTGTGAACGCTGACCAGCTCATGAGGGCCCACTCGGCCACGTTGCCCGCCCCCGAGTTCGCCCACCCGTCATTCGTCGTACCGCCACCGCTGGCCTCGGCCACCGTGGCCATCGTGACGTCGGCGGCGCTGCACACCTCCGACGACAGCGGCTTCGCCGGCGCCGACACGAGCTACCGCTTCATCGACCGCGATCGCCGCGATCTGATCCTTGGTCACTGGAGCCCGAACTTCGACCGGGCCGCCATCACGATGGACCTGAACGTCGTGTACCCGATCGATCGGCTCGAGGAGCTTGCGGCGCGGGGAGTGATCGGCGCGGTGGCCCCTCGCCACGTCTCGTTTGCCGGGAACCAGCCTGACGACGTCGCCACCATTCGCCTCGACAGCGGCCCGGCCGCCGCGGCCGCGCTGCGGGCCGACGGCGTCGACGTGGTGCTCCTCACGCCCGTTTGACCGCTGTGCACGCGCACCGTGAGTGTGCTCGCCCACGTCTTTGAAGCCGCAGGAATCGCAACGGTGGTGCTGTCCTCGGTCCGAGAGATAGCCGTCAAGGTCGCTCCCCCACGCACGTTGCACTGCGAGTTCCCGCTCGGACGACCGCTCGGACGACCCGGCGACGTCGACTTCCAACACGACGTGCTGGCCCGTGCGTTCGCGCTGCTTGCCGCACCGAGCGGACCAGTGCTCGTCGATCATCCCGTGGTGATCGAGACCGACGCCGATCAGGTCTCGTGCACCTTGCCGCCCCGATACGACCCCAGCCTGGCGCCGGCTGTCGACGAGGCGAACGGTCTGCGCCGCGCCTACGACCGATCGGTGGCCCGTCGCGGCGTCACATCGGTGGGCCTGGCCGTCGATGCCGACGGGGTCCCGGCCGCAGTGGCGGTGCTGGTGGCCATCGCCGACGGTGCCGACTGGCGCACGGCCGGGCTCCCCGGGGGGAACACCACCGCGCTGTGCCACGACATCCGCACCTACTACGAAGAAGCGGCGCTCGAACTGATCGATGGACCCCTCCCCGGCCCCCGTGGTCTCGAGGACTGGTTCTTCGAGCAGACCGAAACCGGCCGGGTCGTGCTCGCGGCCCGCCAAGCAATCCAGCAGTCGGGCGCCAAGATGCCCGTCTGGTTCTACATGGCCCCCGGGTCGCGCTGATCGAGACGACCATTCGAGGCGAGATGTCGAAACGATGCGGTGCGGGCCGACACCGCTCGGGCCGCAGCCGGAGCGACACCATCCTTGGCAACCTTCGACACCGAGTGATCCCAACCCGCATCCGCGTCACCCGGCGAGCCGTTCCGGCAACACGGCGGAGCACCGACCGCGCGACACTGCCGCCACAAGACGGCTTCAGCGCAAGGAGCAGCAATGACTGACGATGCCTTCGACGAGATCAACGACACCGCAATGAGGTGCCCGGTGATGCACGGCCCCCACTCCATGCAGACGGCGGTCGGGTCCATGGCGAACCAGCACTGGTGGCCGAACCAGTTGAACCTGAGGATCCTCGACCAGAGGTCCCCGCGGTCCAATCCGATGGGCGACGACTTCAACTACGCCGACGAGTTCAACACGCTCGACCTCGATGCGGTGAAGCACGACCTCACCGCGTTGATGACGGACTCGCAGGACTGGTGGCCCGCCGACTACGGCCACTACGGCCCGTTCTTCATTCGGATGGCGTGGCACAGCGCGGGTACCTATCGGATCGAGGACGGTCGCGGTGGCGCCGGCAACGGCACCCAGCGCTTCGCGCCGCTCAACAGCTGGCCCGACAACGGCAACCTCGACAAGGCGCGCCTGCTCCTGCTGCCGATCAAGCAGAAGTACGGCCGGAAGCTCTCCTGGGCCGACCTGATGATCCTGGCCGGCAACGTCGCCCTCGAGTCGATGGGCTTCGAGACGTTTGGCTTCGGCGGCGGCCGTGAGGACGTCTGGGCGCCCGAGGAGGACATCTACTGGGGCCCCGAGACCACGTGGCTCGGAGATGAGCGCTACCGCGGCGACCGAGAGCTTGACAATCCACTCGGCGCCGTTCAGATGGGCCTGATCTACGTGAATCCGGAAGGCCCGAACGGCAACCCGGACCCACTTGCGTCAGCTCGCGACATTCGTGAGACCTTCGCTCGAATGGCGATGAACGACGAAGAGACCGTGGCGCTCATCGCCGGTGGACACACCTTCGGCAAGACCCATGGTGCCGGCAACCCCACGCTCGTCGGACCGGAGCCCGAGGCTGCCCCCATCGAGCAGCTTGGCCTTGGCTGGAAGAACAGCTTCGGCACCGGTAAGGGCGTCGACACGACCACCAGTGGGCTGGAGGGCGCGTGGACGGCCACCCCGATCACGTGGGACGGCTCCTACTTCGACACGCTGTTCGGCAACGAGTGGGTGCTGACTGCGAGCCCGGCCGGCGCGAAGCAGTGGACCCCCTCGAATCCGGAGGCGCAGGGCACCGTGCCCGACGCCCACGATCCGTCGAGGCGACACGCCCCCATGATGTCCACTGCGGACATGGCCCTCCGGATGGATCCGGTCTACGAGCCGATCTCGCGGCGCTTCCACGAGCACCCCGCCGAGCTGGCCGATGCCTTCGCTCGCGCCTGGTTCAAGTTGACCCATCGCGACATGGGGCCCATCGAGCGGTACCTCGGCTCGGAGGTCCCCGCCGAGGAGCTGATCTGGCAGGACCCCGTGCCTGGCGTTGACCACGAGCTGATCGGCGAGGGCGAGATCGCGGCAATCAAGGCCAAGGTCCTCGACTCCGGGCTGAGCATCTCGGACCTGGTGTCGACCGCATGGGCGTCGGCATCGACGTTCCGCAACAGCGACAAGCGTGGCGGCGCCAACGGCGCCCGCCTGCGCCTTGCCCCCCAGAACGACTGGGCGGTCAACAACCCACCCGAACTGCGCAGGGTGCTGGGCGCCCTCGAAGGGATCCGGGCCGAGCTCAACGACTCGGGCACGACGGTGTCGCTGGCCGACCTGATCGTTCTCGGAGGGTGCGCGGCCGTCGAGGCCGCCGCCAAGCGTGCCGGACACGACGTCACCGTTCCCTTCACACCAGGGCGCACGGATGCATCCGAAGCGCAGACCGACGTCGAGTCGTTTGTGGTGCTTGAACCGACGTCTGACGGGTTCCGCAACCACCTCGGCAAGGGTCACGTGCAGTCGGCCGAGGAACTGATGGTCGATCGTGCGCAGTTGCTCACGCTGAGCGCCCCCGAGATGACAGTGCTCGTCGGTGGCCTACGCGTCTTGAAGGCGAACACCAACGGGTCCACCCACGGTGTCTTCACTCAGCGGACCGAGACGCTGACCAACGACTTCTTCGTGAACCTCCTCGACACCGGCACCGAGTGGCAGGCGACTGCTGACTCCGATGATGTGTTCGAGGGTCGCGATCGAGCGACCGGCGCCACGAAGTGGACGGGCACCCGCTGCGATCTCATCTTCGGATCGAACTCGCAGCTGCGAGCCATCGCCGAGGTCTACGGGGCGAGCGACTCGCCCCCTGCGTTCGTGGACGACTTCGTACGGGCCTGGGACAAGGTCATGAACCTCGGTCGGTTCGACCTCGCCTGATCACGCCCACGCGAGCGCGGCCCCGGCTGACCCTGGCCTCATGTCAGCCACTCGACGCCACGGTGTCGGCCTCCGGGGGGAGCAGGTGTCGCACCAGCGCAGCACCCTTGCGCTCGACCATGTCGGGCTGGGCGAGGCGCCGCCGCGCTTCGTCGAGCGTGAACAGGCCACGATCAAGGCCGTCGAGGAAGATCAGCAGGAGGTGGTCCCGGTCGAGCTCCGGGGCGAGGTCGATCACGGTCCGCAACGCGGTCGTGCACCGAATCCCCTGGACCGTCGTGATGTCGCTCTCGGGACAGTCGTCGCGGTGGATGATGATCTCCAGATCGCCCAGCACCAGGCGTTCGGTGGGCACCCCGTTGCCGTCGACACCCCACGGCTCGCACAGGTCGTCAACGTCGAGCTCGTCATCACCGTCGAGCTCGTCATCACCGTCGAGCTCGTTATCAACGTCGAGCTCGCCATCAACGTCGAGCTCGCCATCAACGTCGAGCTCGTCAACCTCGTCCTCGTCGAAGCGACAACCGCACGACAGCATCTGACGCCTGCACACCGGGCAGACCTGCAGATCGCAGCCAGGATGGTGCCAGCCACCGGTGGCCACTCCGCAGTCACCGCAGCGACGCCCACCATGACGTCGCCGCTCGGCGCCAAACGGAACCATTGCCACTGGGCGACCGTCTCGATGGAAGGCATCGACCGTGCACGTCGTGGCCGTGGTCATCTCCAGCGCGCACCAGGTGCACGTCGCCATCAGGCCACCTGGCCGGCTCGGTGAGCAACGACCTGGTCGACCTGACCGACCTGCACGACCTGACCAAACGGCAGCGCGCCGCGTAGGTGAACCACTGGGCCTCCTTCGAAGAGCAGCTCAAGGGTCTCCTTGTGCAGGAGGACCCCGGGAGGAAGCAGTCGCTTCGAGAGGAGTGCAGCGGGACCAGAACCGGCCGGCTGACCGAACCTCGACAGTACCCGACCGGCGAGGCGGCGGAGACCACGACCCACTGGTCCGGTCGATCTGACGCACCTCGGAAAGCTGCGTCGTAGCCTCGGCGCCCGGGGCCTCGCGGTGGATGCCGCTGCACCCCAGGGGAGGCAGCCATGGCGCCGAACGATCGGCCACTGGACGGCACCGTCGCACTGGTGACGGGAGCCAGCAAGGGGCTGGGACGGATCTTTGCCGTCGAGCTGGCCACTGCCGGCGCCGCGGTGATGGTGGTCGCTCGCTCCGAGGCCGAGCTCCACGAGACGGCGAGGCTGGTGCGGGCTCAAGGCGTTCGCTGCGAGGCGCTGGTGGGCGACGTCACCGTCGACGCCACCGCCGCCGAGGCGATCCACCGGGCCGAGGAACGCCTCGGCCCGGTGGACCTGTTGGTCAACAACGCCGGCGCGGCGCACTACGGGGCGGTGGCCGACGTCGACCTCGGTGCGTGGTGGGCGGTGCTCGAGGTTAACCTGCGTGCGCCCATGGTGTGGACCCAGGCGGTGCTCAAGGGGATGCGAGCACGGCGGCGGGGGCGGATCGTCAACGTGTCGAGCCCCGGCGCCTACAACGCATTGCCGTACATCAGCTCCTACGCCGCGTCGAAGGCGGGGCTGTCCCAGGTGACCTCCGCGCTCGCCCTCGAGGTGGCCGGCGACGGTGTCGTGGCGCTCGCACTAGGCCCGGCCGCGATGACGGACATGGTGCGCAGCACGTGGGAGAACGACGTCATGCCGCAACCGATCAAAGACGCGTTCCACCGAGCGTTCAACGCCGACCCTGACGGCCTGCTGGCGCTGTCACTGGCTGTGTTCCGGTGCATGGTGCACGGCGACGCCGACCACGTGTCCGGGGAGTACATCGGGATGAAGCCGCTCGGCGGGTTCGACACGCCCGCAGACGTCGCCGCCCGGCCGCCATCAGCAGCCGGCGTCGTGCTCGCGGGGTTGCGCCACGAGCCCACGCACTGAGTCGCAGGCGAAAGGGCTCAGGGGGTGGTCGGGTTCGAGGCGCGCACCTCGCGGAAGGGGACGTCGCGATCGACCTCCGGCTCGCGGGGCAAGCCGAGCACTCGTTCCCCGATGATGTTGCGCTGGATCTGATCAGTGCCACCACCGATCGAGGTGAAGTACGCGTTCATCTGCGAGTAGTTGGCATCGCGGGACTGGGGGTGCTCGTCGCCGTCGAGCGTGCCAGCCATCCCGAGCAGGTGGCCGTGCAGGCGACCCGCCGAGTGCAAGAGGCCGGACATCGCCAGCTTGCCGAGCGACGCCAGCGGCGACGAATCGCCCGCGGCCGCCGCCGCCGAGGCGCGGGCACCGTTCCAGGCGTTCACCTTGCGCAGGGTGTGCAGTTGCGCCAGGCGCTGTCGGATCGCCGGGTCGCCAGCCTTCCCCAGTGCACGGGCCACCTCGACGAGTGACAGGTCCGGCAGTGGAATCGGACCGTGGGCCTTGGCCGTGGCCCCCGCCGGCTCGGTCGACTCGGCGCGCGGGCCCATGGCCCTGCCCATGGCGACGCGCTCATAGGCGAGGGCGGTCTGCAGCACCCACCAGCCCTTGCCCTCGTCCCCGAGTCGATGGCTGTCGGGCACCCGGGCATCAGTGATGAACACCTAGTTGAAGCGCGAGTCGCCTGTCATCTGGCGCAGGGGCCGGACCTCGACACCCGGTTGGCGCATCGGGAACCAGAAGAAGGTGATCCCACGATGCTTGGGCACGTCCCAGTCCGTCCGCGCGATCAGCATGCCGAAGTCGGCGTCACGAGCACCCGAGGTCCAGACCTTCTGACCGTTGACGACCCACTCGTCGCCATCGCGCACCGCGCTCGTGCGCAGACCCGCCAGATCCGACCCCGCGCCGGGCTCGCTGTAGAGCAGGCACATCGCCACGTCGTCGAGCAGGAGCGGGCGCAGGAACCGGCCCTTGAGCTCGTCGCTGCCACCGGCCAGCAGGGTCCCCGCCCACAGGTTGGTCTTGTCGTGGCCCGGCCCGGACGCGCCGACCTCGGCGAACACCGCCTCCACAGCGGTGGCCTCGTCGTCGCTCAGGCCGTGGCCGTACCACTCCGTGGGCCACCGCAGTGCCGCCCATCCCGAATCGACCACCAGTTCGCGCCAGGCTCGACCGCCCGCACCGGTCCAGTGCTCGGCCAACCACGCTCGGGCGTCGTCAACTGCGCTCATGTCGGCTCCTCGGGTGCTCGGGCTGGCACGGTCGTCGGCGCCGACGACGTGGGCCGCCATTCTCCCGCCTTCGATGTCGAGTTGTCAGAGGGCGACGCGACACGGACCGCCATCCTCCAGGTCCATGTCGAGTCGTCAGAGGGCGACGCGACACGGGTCACCCCCCTGGCTTCGTCGACGGTCGTCGACGCACCACGGCTGCCGACGGAGAGGCAACACAGGCGGGAGCGTGTCGCACGCCGATGAAAGAGCGGCGCCATGTCGGAGGTGGTTGCCAGTCGACGTCCAAGACGTTCGTCAAGCGTGTCGAGAAGCCGACGGCGCGGTACCGACGCGTGTCCGAGCGCCGGGGCCGCCCGCCGGCGACCTTCGCGGGGGTCGCGGTCAGTCGCCGGCTCAGGTGCGACTCGACACGAGCGCTGGTGCCCGAGCTCGGCTGGCGATGACCATCGACGCCTGCGCTGACGTCCGCGCTGGGGCTGGTTGACCGTTTCGGATCGCCGATCCCCCCGTCCGGAGCGGTTGGCGTGACGGTGGACCAGCGCTGTGGGTGGTGCCGTCGGGGAACCTGACCGTCAGGACCCTGTCGATCGATCACGACCGCGATCAGTACTCGCCCTTGATCACGAAGTATGAACCGCGAATGATCCCGGCCAGTTTCGACTTCTGTGTCGCAAACTTGAACCGAGGGGCAAGTTCGGCAGGGACTTCCATCCCGACCGAGAGCTTGAACCCGACCGCCCGCTTCTTCGGATTCTCGATGTCGTACATGACGTTGATCGAGAGACCGGACTCGTAGAAGACGTAGGCCATTCGAAGGTTCTCGACTTGGAAGACCGTTGCCTCGAGCGGTCGAGATGAGATGACGATGTCTCGCTCCTCCTTGAGGATGCGGTGGACCCACTCGACGGCCTTCTTCGCCTTGCTTGCCGGTTCCACCGTGAAGACGTGGTCATACTTGTTCTTGAAGTAGCGGGCCTCGTTCGCCCGCAGACCGGCAAGCGCATCGGCTACCGGCGACGACTCCAGACCGACGGTTGAGACCGTCTTGAAATCCACGACAGAGGACATGGAGACGACAGTACGTCCGAAGCGATCTCCGTCGACGCTGACCGGGTTGATGGAGATCGACCGGTTCGGCGGCAACGACGGCTGCGTCACGATGCCGGTGGCAACGTACGCCCAGTCGTAGCCCTCGTGAACACCCAGATGGGAGACACCTCGTGTTCGAGTACAAGGTCCTGACCCAACGAGACAGCCGATTCGCCGGCTCCTTCGATCTTGATGCTCTCGAGGTCGGATTGAACAGCTACGCCGCCGAAGGGTGGCGACTCGCCGAAGGTCTCATCGTCGGCAACCTCGCCAAGAGTGCCAAAGCCGAGATCGTCCTCATCCTCGAACGGCCCACCTGAATCGCGCCAGACCGCCTCAAGGCTCTGGCCATCTCTTCGATCAGGAGGAACAACCAGCGACCATCGCGCTGCGGCGGCGCCCGACCACGAATGATGAGAGCCGGGACATCAGCAGACCGCTGCAATTCGGCCGTACCGGCGTTCGAGCCGGCCGGCACCGCGCCGGACGCCAGCACGAGCCCACCGAGCGAGGCACAGACGATGGCGCCGGAGGCACCAAAGCTGGCGTACTGCGCATCGACATCCTTGATGACCTGCGCCGTGGTCAACCAGCCGAGCGCCCACAACGCGGGGGTGGACCCGAACCAGACAACTCGTCGCCAAGTTGCCCCCGCCAGCACTGCGGCCTGTGCGATCCCAACACCCACACCAGTGAGTGCACCCATCACGACCAGGCTGTTGGTGTCGGTTTCGTGGACGACGACCCTCGACGTCGCGTACGACCAACTCCCGCACGACAGGTTCCCCCACACCATTGCTCTGCGCCCGCCGCCCGCCGAGTTCGTCGGCGAGCGGCAGTTCGAGTACGGACTCCAGCGGCTTCTTGACGGCATCGCCGCCCAAGCACCCAAGCGTCGCCGGGTCCGAGCGCGCCCGACCGCCGGGCCGGGCTGATCGCCACCATCGGAAAGACGCAGACATCCGCGCCTCGATGCCCGACGCCAGTCCACACGAGCTGGCGTCAGTTGGCGCGAGGAGTCGGCTCGAACATCCACGCCGTGGAACCGGAGGTGAGCTCGTGCAGGGACCACCACTGGAAGTCCGGCGTCGTCACGGTTCTTGCTCGTCACCTGCCCGCGGGCCGGTGATGAGCACCGGGCATGGCGCGTTGCGCACGACGTGATCTGAGACCGACCCCAGCAGTGCGCGGCGCACCCCACCTCTGCCGGGAGTGCCCAGCACGATGACCGCGGCGGGCAACTCGCGAGCGGCATCGCAGATGGCATCGCCGGCGTAACCGCTGAGAACGTGAGTCGTCACCCCGGTGATCCCCAACCGAGCGGCGCTGTCATCGAGAACGTTCTGCGCATCCGCCCTGCGCTGACGGTCGGCCGCGTCGAACTGCTCCGGTGACATCACACCGCCGGCGAACCCAGACGCGCCGACGACGAGCGACGGGTCCAGCCCCTCTCGTGCGGTGACCAAACGACGCGCTCATGGGACGCCACGAGGAGATCGAGCCCGGCACGCAACGCAACGACCGAGGCGTCCGACCCGTCGGTGCACAACATGACGCAGTCCTCCATCGAATGCCCTTTCGTGAGCAGAGCCGAGGGACCAGCCTCGCGCAGC
>JBBRTJ010000041.1:0-29777 GCA_038244535.1 Acidimicrobiales bacterium
CGCACCCCTCGGATTGCACGTCGAGTACGGCGCCGTCGAGGTGCACGACGACGGCACGGCCAGCCTCTTCGTCGGCACCAGCGTCCATGGCCAGGGCCACCTGACGGCCTTCGCCATGCTGGCCAGCGAGGTCCTGGGCATCGCGATGGACCAGTTCAAGCTCGTCAACTCCGACACCGCCCAGGTGCCACGGGGCGCCGGGACGATGGGCTCGCGGTCGCTGCAGACGGCGGGCAGCGCCGTGCACGTGGCGTCCACCGAAGTGCTCGCCAAGGCCAAGCAGATCGCCGCCGCGCTGCTCGAAGCCGACGTGGACGACATCGTGGTCGGCCGCGGCCAGCTCGAGGTGTCCGGCGTGCCGTCGCGGGGCGTGACCTGGGCCGAGCTCGCGGTCGCCTCGGCCGATCCGGCCAAGTTGCCGGCAGGCATGGAGGCCGGTCCACTGCGCCACGAGCTGGACTTCGACGGCTCCGATTCGACCTACCCGTTCGGCTCGCACGTCGCCGTGGTCGAGGTTGACATCGAGACCGGCGCAGTGCAGCTCGTGCGTCACATCGCCGTCGATGACTGTGGCCGGATCTTGAACCCGCTGCTCGTCGCCGGGCAGCAGCACGGCGGCATCGCCCAAGGCGCGGCCCAGGCACTGTTCGAAGAGGTCGTCTATGACGATGATGGCAACCCGATCACGTCGAACCTCGCCGACTACGCCATTCCGTCGGCTGCCGAGCTGCCCAGCTTCGAAGTGAGCAACACCCAGACCGACAGCCCGCGCAACCCGCTCGGGGCCAAGGGCATCGGCGAGTCCGGCACCATCGGCTCCACGCCGGCCATCCAGAACGCCGTGGTCGACGCCGTCTCCCACCTCGGCGTCAAGCACGTCGACATGCCCTGCACCGCCCAGCGAGTGTGGCGGGCGATCCAAGACGCCAAGTCGTCCTCGTAGGTCCGGACGCACTAGCTGGTCGGAACCCGGCCAGGGCGGCAGCCGCGGAAGCACGGCCGGGCGTCGACGAGATCGGTCATGACGAGAGGTTGCAGAAATCTCTGCTCGGCGCTGCTGTGAGACCTCGCCGTTCCGTGGTCCCTTGGAGTCATGACCACCAACCAGACACTCACCGTCCCATCCATCCACAACCCCATCAGGACCAGGGCCGCCGACGAACGCTCACACCGACCGACCTTCTGGTTTGCCGCTGTCGTTCTCACCGGTGCTGCTGTCGGCGCCGGGGTCTACTTCGCAACGAGCGAGACGACCCGCTCGCCGGCATCGATCTGGCCGAACGACTCGAGCGTGCCGGCCGTCATGCCGGCGCCGCCCAGCGCCACCGACGCGAATCGTGGGGTCACCAGAGCCGACCACTACGACGTGAGTGGAACCTCGACACCGTGAACTGAGCGGAGGTTTGAACCCTCGCGACAGGGGGAACCGTACTGCTCAGCATCTGCGCGCTCGCGAGCCGAGTCCACGTCACGTCACGGAGCCACCATGTCCTCGTTCACCGGCGTCAGCGTCCATCGAGTCCTCCCACTCGAGCCGTACGACTCGCTTGCCTCCTACGCCGCGGCGGGTGGTGGCGCGGGGTTGCGTGCCGCCCGTGCGGTGAGCACCGATGTCGTGCTCTCCGAGCTCGAGGCGTCCGGTTTGCGCGGCCGCGGCGGAGCAGGCTTTCCGACCGCGACGAAGTGGCGCACGATGGCCAGCTTCGCCTCTGACGTGCTGAGAACGTCCGTCGTCGTCAACGCCGCCGAGGGCGAGCCTGGCACGTTCAAGGACCGGGCCATCCTGCGGGCGAACCCGTACGCGGTGCTCGAGGGCGCGCTGATCGCCGCGTACGTCGTCGGGTCGCGAAGCATCACGATCGCCGTGAAGCAGCGGTTCATGGTCGAGATCGCCAAGCTGCGCGCCGCCATCGCCGAGCTGCAGCTCGCCGGATGGAGCGACGAGATCGTCATCGAGATCGTCGAAGGGCCGACCGAGTACCTGTTCGGTGAGGAGACCGCGCTGCTCGAGGTGCTCGATGGGCGGCCACCGTTCCCCCGGATTGCGCCGCCCTGGCGGCGCGGGCTCATCGAGGTCGTGCTGGATCCTGCGGACCTGGGTTCGGGTAGCGGGCTCGCCGGCGAGGTGCAGATGGCGACCGAGGCAGCCGGCAGCGTCGCCCCACCGGCGCTGGTGAACAACGTCGAGACCTTCGCCAACGTCCCTGCCATCATCGCCAACGGTGCAGCATGGTTTCGCTCCCTGGGCACAGAGGAGTCGCCGGGCACGGTCGTGTGCACCGTCACCGGCCCCGGACTGCACCCGTCGGTGATCGAGGTTGCGCTCGGCGAGCCACTGCGTCATGTCCTCGACCAGCGCCGATCCAGCGCCGAAGGATCGGTCCCGCGGCCGATCCTCGCGGTGATGATGGGTGTGTCCAACGCGATCCTCAGCGTGGCGGACCTCGACACACCGGTCAGCTACGAGGACATGAAGCGGGTGGGGAGCGGACTCGGCTCGGCGAGCTTCATCGTCGTCGAGGAAGGCACCGATCCTCTTGCGCTGGCCGCCGGCGTGTCCCGCTTCCTCGCTGTCGAGTCGTGCGGCCAGTGCACGGCATGCAAGCAGGACGGGTTGCAGGTGTTCGAGCGCCTGCGTTCGCTGCTCGCGCACGGTGGCAGCGAGGCTGATCTGGCCGTCGTCGGACGGCTCCTTGGCACGATCACCGATGGAGCCCGCTGCAACCTTGCTACGCAGCACCAGCTCGTGGTGGGAAGCATCCTTGGCACCTTCGGCGACGCCGTCCGGGTGCACCTGCAACCGGGCCACAGGCCCAGCGAACCGGTGTTGATCACCGAGCTCATGTCGATCGACGGCGAGACGGAAGCGGTCGACGAATCCTTCTTCGCCAAACGAGCCGACTGGACGTTCGATCCCCACAGGTCGGTCGCGTCCCCGACAGGTCCAGTCGATGATCCCGGCCGGAGCCCTGCCGACCGCTTCAGCGACCACCGTTTCGGGGCAGCGCATCCATGAACGCCGTGACCTGACGCTGGACAACCCTTCGACCGAGGCCGCCCTCAGTGGTGGATCGACGATGTTTGGCGCAGGGGGCGATTGGGAACCGATGAGAGATGTCGAAGCACTTCTCGGTACGACCGACGCTCACGATGAAGGGGCGCACCTTCAAGGGCCTGCGCGGCTGGTCGGGCAAGCCGTTCCACCCGCCGCTCACTGACATCCCCATCGCTGCCTACGTGCTGGCCGCCGCCTTTGACGTCGTCTCGCTGATCGGTGGTTCGTCGAACAGCTGGGCGAGGGACTTCTGGCGTGCCGGCACGTTCATGTTCGTCGCCGGCGTGGGAGTGTCCGTGCTCGCGGCCCTGACTGGCCTGTGGGACGCTCGTAGCTCATCCGAGGCAGGCACCCAGGTGCGACGCACGATCAACACCCACGCCACGATCATGATCACTGTCACGGTGCTGGCGATCCTCGATCTCGGCTGGCGCCTGAACGAGTACCACACCTACCTTGCGACGCCTGCCGGGATCACAGCCCTTTCAGTCGTCGTCGCCCTGCTCGTGATCGTGGGTGCAACCTTCGGTGGAAGCCTCGTCTTCGAGTACGGGTTCAACGTCGAGTCCGCGGCGGATCTTCTCGCGTATCACCAGTCCGAGATCGACGTGCTGCCCGGTCAGCACGACTGACCACAGCCCGTTGGTGCCCGTCGCGATCGGGTGCTCTGTGCGGATGTCGAGCCTTCTCCACGTCCTTGTCGCTCCGGTGCGCGCGGGGATCGCCGAGACGGTGTGAGCCGATCTTGTTGCCATCGGCGTCGAGGTCGACCGCTCGTCGATCGATCCGATGCAGCTGGCGCAGCTTCGCTCCGGGACTGGCGGCACGATGCCTGACTGTTGCGTCCTGGCCGTCGTCGCGTCACGCCACGTAGCGGTCGCAACGTTCGACGGACGTGGCGCTGCGCGCCGTCGTGGCTGAGCGTGCGCCGGCCTTCGGGCAGCCTTGGTGGCTGCGATGGTCGACCGTCGATACGGTGCGTCGATGACGTGGTCATCGACTGATCCGGCCCCCTCGTGAGCGACCCCGCGCCCCTTGATGCGGCGTGGTGGGCCAGCAGCGGAGCGTCGAGCTGGCTCCAGCAGGCCGACCGTCTCGAGGCGCAGCTCGAACCGATCCTCGAGGTCCTCTTCGCCGCTGCCCAGCTGCGACCCGGCGAGCACGTGCTGGACGTCGGCTGCGGCCGGGCCGCCACGACCCTGCGGGCGGCCTCGCTCGTCGGGCGCGCCGGCCGAGTCACCGGACTCGACATCGCCACTGAGCTGATCGACGCTGCCCGTGCGCTGCCCGCCGAGAGCAGTGACAGCGCCGACACCTCGTGGGTGGTGGCCGATGCTGAGCGACACCACTTCAGGACTGACACCTTCGACGCCGTCATCTCCCGCTTCGGCGTCATGTTCTTCACCGATCCGATCGCGGCCTTTGCCAACCTGCGGACGGCGTGCCGGCCGCATGGTCGGCTCGTGGTCGCGGTGTGGCAGCCCCGACACCGCAGCACGATCCAGCGGCTGCCGTTCGAGACGGCGCGGGCGACGGCGAGCGCGCTCGGTTGCGAGCTGCGGGGGATCGCCGACGACGCGGGCCCGTTCGCGTGCGGGGTCGAGGCGCACACGGTCGGCATCCTGGGCGACGCCGGCTGGCACGACATCACGTTCCAGCCGAGCACCGTGGCGCTCTACGTCGGGGGCCCGGGCACCACCCCCGCCGAGGCGGCCCGGGTGAGCATCTCGATCGGATCGCTCAGCACGCTCGTGCGTGATGCTCCGGCCGAGGTGGTCGAGGCGATCGCTGCGGACCTGGAGCGTGCCTACGAGGCCGCCTGGGACGGCACCGGCATCAAGCTCGACGCCGCCATCGCCATGGTCACCGCCCGCCCCTGAGCCGTCAGCCCGCCGCTCGTCAGCCGAGCTGGCTTCCGAGCCAGTCGTCCATGTCGCGCACGGCGCGCTGCGAGGTGGCGAGCTGGGGCAGCAGCCCATCGAACCCGTGGGGCATGCCCGGGTACACGTGCAGCTCGACGGGTACGCCCGCGTGGCGCAGGCGCACCGCGTAGTCGATGTCCTCGTCGGAGAACCCGTCGATCGCTCCCACCGCGATCAGTGTGGGGGGTAGGGCCGTGAGATCAACGGCACGGGCCGGCGCGGCGTACGGGGGCACGTCGGGGCCGCCCTTGCGATCGCCGAGGTAGGCCGTCCACCCGTAGGTGTTGGACGTGGGCGGCCAGACCGGGTCGAGCCACGCGCTGGACGGGGTGATCTGGCGGTCGTCGATCATCGGGTAGATGAGCAGCTGGAACGCCACAGGGATCTCGCCCCGATCGCGGGCTAGGAGGGCCAGCCCGGCGGCGAGGCCGGCGCCGGCGCTCGCCCCACCGATGCCGAGGCGCGTCGTGTCGACGCCGAGCTCGGCGGCGTGGTCGTGCACCCAGCGCAGCCCGGCGTAGCAGTCGTCGAGCGGTCCCGGGTAGGGCGTCTCGGGAGCCAACCGGTACTCGACCGACACCCCGACGCACCCGAACTGAGGGCACCAGCGGTCGAAGCGAGCGTCGTCGCCTTCGGCCGTGCCGAGCACCATGCCACCGCCATGCATCCAGTAGACGCACGGCAGCAGCCCCGTGGCGCCGACCGGGCGATGCACCCTGACCACCACCCCGTGGGTCGTCTCGACGACGTGTTGGGTGCGGGTGACGCGATCTGACAGCTCGGGCATCGGCATCGCACCGACCGCCGCCCGGATCAGGGGCAGCGTCTCGTTCGAGAGCACCCCGAGATCGAACGGGATCTCGGCCAACACGGCCGCGGCTTCGGGATCGAGCAGTGCCTTGACGTCGACGAGATCGCTCACGGCGTGAGTCTGCCTCGCCGACGCGCACCGCTGCTGAGTCGCCTTGCTGAGCGCGCTCGGCTCGTGGTTCGCCGCGGATCGGCGGCGAGGTACGTTCGACCGCGATGGCTCGCTGGTTGCTCAAGTCCGAACCCGACACCTTCGGCTACCCCGACTTGGTGCGCGTGAAGCGGGAGGGCTGGGACGGCGTGCGCAACTACCAGGCCCGCAACCACTTGCGAGCGATGCGGGTCGGCGAGCAGGCGGTCTTCTACCACTCCAACGCGAAGCCGCCCGGTGCGGCCGGGATCTGCAAGGTGGTACGGGCCGCCGAGCCCGACCCGACCCAGTTCGACCCCACATCGCACTACTACGACCCTGCTTCCGACCCTGGCGATCCGCGTTGGTCGTGGGTCACGGTCGCGCCGGTGAGGGTGCTGCGCTTCGTGCCCCTCGACGAGCTGCGTGAGATGCCCGAGCTGGCCGGCTCCCCGCTGCTCGCCAGGGGCAACCGCCTGTCCGTCTTCCCCCTCACCGATGAGGAGTTCGACGCCATCGTTTGTGCCGGCCGTCGTCGCTGAAGAACCTCCACCGATGGGTGCGGGCGTCGCTCGGCCTCTGAACAACCTCTTGAGTCCTTCGGCAGGGGAGCGCATGATCACCTTCTGCGCCACCCCAGGGAAGGAACGCCCATGCTCGTCACCGGCTCTCGACGGATCGCACTCGTCACAGCCCTCGTCGGCTCCTCACTGCTCGTCGGGGCCGGTGCTTCGGCCAGCTCCGGCGGTCCCACGCCCAAGACGCTGGGGGTGGGAACGACGTTCACCTCCGGTGCCTCGCGGGGCACGACGATCAAGGTGACCGACGGCGGGAACCTCATCTCGTACCTGTCACCCACCGCCGGCGGGTCGACCTACGAGCACCTCGCCTCGACCTCGAGTCCCGGGGCTGAGGGCTACGTGGTCTGCTACCCGAACTCGGCCGGGTTCCTCACGAACATCTGGGATCTCGGGGCGTCGGCGTCGGGGTGGAACCCACCCGCGGCCCCGGTGGTGGCGGGCACCATGATCACCACCAGCCGAACCGACACGGCCGGCTTCCTGCTGCTCAACCAGATCGCCAGGTTCGACGGGCCGAACCGGGCCATCACGATCACCATGCAGCTCACCAACACCAGCACCGCCCCGCTGCTCGGGGTGGTCGTGCGTCGCCAGGCCGACCTCAACATCGACGCGGCCGGAAGTGCCGGTTGGAACCTCGGCAACCTCGACCAGTACGCGGTGACCAACGACTCGGCAGTGGTCTTGAACGACCCGAGCGCGGCGCCACCGGCCCGGCAGGCCGACGGCATCGTCATGCGCAGCCTCTCGACCACGCCCAACCTCAACGCCCGCAAGGCCGGCATCACCAAGATCCCGGCCGACACGACGTGCGCGCCGTCGTTGATGCCGACACCCGGTGGCGGCCTCGATGTCGGGGCGACGCTGATGTACCGCTTCACGAGCATCGGGGTCGGTGCCACCGTCACGATGGTCATGCGCTACGACCGCATCTGACCCTGCCTCCGAGCCGAGACGTCTGTGTGAGCCAGGTGCACTGAATCGGTGCTCCTCGCTCACACAGGCGACGCTGCATCGCGGCGCGTGAGGGCGTGAGGGCGTCAGGGACGCACGTGGGCGACGAAGGCGTCGACCAGGTCGCGCTGGGGGCCGTTCTCGGGGCCGGCCATGGGGCGGCTGTGGGCCACCGTGGTCAGCGCCTCCTCCGCGGTGGCGCCCAACGCCACCAGGACGCACGCTGCGATGGTGCCGGCGCGTCCGATACCGGCGCCGCAGTGCAGGAGCACACCCTCGCCGGCGTCGAGCCGGAAGCGCAGTGCATCCACCAACGTGACAGCGACGTCGAGTGGCGGCGCGTGCAGGTCATGAATCGGGCACCACAGCGCCCGGGCTGTGGGGCTGGCCCAGGTGGAACCTACGGTGCCGGCGGTCTCGGCCCGCAACCACCGCACGTAGTCGGGGTAGCGGTCCTCGAGCTCGTGACGCTCGGTGAGGCACACCACGACGGTCGCCTCGGCCCGGGCGAGGGCCGCCTCGGGATCAGGGCCGACGACGTGCTTGCCGCACAGCACGAGCCGCCCCGCCGACGCACCCGGTAGCTCGACGTCGTCGATGCCACCATCGAGCGATCGCCCCCGCGGCCAGGTGGTCATCACGCCAACCTACGTGGGCCGAATCGGGATCAAGCCCAGGGGCAACGTGACTACGGTCGGCCCGCGATGACCTCTCCCGAGCCAGTCGTGCGCGTCCGGGGCCTGACCAAGGTGTTCAAGGTCCCCGTGCGCGAACCGGGACTGGCGGCGGCCGTGAAGAGCCTCGTGCACCGCGAGCACCGCGAGGTGAAGGCGGTCGATGGCATCGACGTCTCGATCGCTCCCGGCGAGGTGGTCGGCTTCCTCGGCCCCAACGGCGCCGGCAAGACCACCACGCTCAAGATGCTGTCGGGCCTCATCCATCCGTCAGCGGGCGAGGTGAGCGTGCTCGGGTTCACCCCCTCGCGCCGTGAGCGCCAGTTGCTGAGCCGCATCACGCTGGTCATGGGCAACCGCAGCCAGCTGCAGTGGGACCTCCCCGCGCTCGACAGCTACGAGCTCACGCGGGCCATCTACCGGATCCCTCGGGCGGACTTCCTGGCGATGCGCGACGAGCTGATCGAGCTCCTCGACCTCGGCGCCCTGGTCGACAAGCCGGTGCGCAACCTGTCGCTCGGTGAGCGCATGAAGGTCGAGATAGCGGGATCGATGCTGCACCGCCCGGCGGTGCTGTTCCTCGACGAGCCGACCATCGGTCTCGACATCACCATGCAACGGCGGATTCGCGCGTTCGTGGCGCAGTACAACGAGCGTCACGGCGCCGCAGTGCTGCTCACGAGCCACTACATGGCCGACGTCGAGGCGCTGTGCAAGCGGGTGGTCGTCATCCACCACGGGAGGCTCCTGTTCGACGGCGAGCTGTCGGCGCTGGTGGCCCGCTTCGGCGGCATGAAGACCATCGGCGTGCGCCTCGAGGACATGGACCCGTCCCATGCCGTCGAGGTGCTCGCGGCGTATGGCGAGGTCATCGGCGAGGAGGGGGGCATCGTGCGCATCCGCGTGGCGCAGCACGACGCTGCGGCCGTCACTGCACGCCTGCTGTCCGACCACCCGATCGACGACTTGACGATCGAGGACCCGCCCATCGACGACGTGATCGAGCACGTGTTCGCGGCGGGATCGGCCGAGTGAGCGAACGTCCTGCTCCTGCGGCGCTGACACTCGGCGCGCCGACCGTTCCCGGGCCCGAGCAGGGCCGGGTCCGATCGATCATCGACGTGTACCTGACCGGCATGCGCATGGCGGTGATCAGTCAGTTCCAGTACCGGGCCGCCAACTACTTCTACATGATCGGCATGATCGCTGAGCCGGTCATCTACCTCGTCGTGTGGTCGACGGTGGCAGAGGCCAACGGCGGTTCGGTCAGCGGCTACACCGCGGGCACGTTTGCCGCCTACTACATCGTCTGGACGCTCGTTCGGAACATGAACATCGTCTTCACGCCCTACGGGTGGGAGACCCGCATCCGCGAAGGTGAGCTGTCGGGCCAGCTCCTGCGGCCGCTCCACCCCCTCAACCTCGACCTCGCCTACTTCGCGGGGTGGAAGGTCGTGGTGATCGTGCTGTGGCTACCCCTCGCCGCGGTGCTCTCGCTCGTGTTCCATCCGTCGCTCAGCCCGACCCTGAGCCAGGTGGTGGTGTTTGCCATTGCCATCTGGGGGGCGTACCTGATCCGGTCGATGTTCCTGTGGCTGCTCGGCCTCGTCACGTTCTGGACCACTCGCATCGGCGCGCTCTACCAGCTCTACTTCAGCGCCGAGCTGTTGCTGTCGGGCCGGCTCGTCCCGATGGACCTCATGCCGAGCTGGGTGCAGACGCTGGCCTGGTTCCTGCCGTTCCAGTGGACCTTCGGGTTCCCCATCACCGCACTGGTCGGGCCGATCGACGACGGCGAGCTGGTCACCGGGCTGGCCATGCAGGTGCTCTGGATCACGATCGGCGCCCTGGCGGTGCGGGTGGTGTGGCGTCGAGCCATCCGGCGCTACTCGGCGGTCGGCGGATGACCCGGCCGCATGTGCTTGGCGGCTTTCGGCTGGCGTGGCTCTCGTTTCGCGTCGGGGCGTTGAACGAGCTGCAGTACCGGGCCAACTTCTTCATCCAGCTCGCGCAGTCAGCCGTGGCGGTGGGAACGGGGCTGGTGGCACTGGCGCTCGTGTTCTCCCACACCGACGAGCTCGGCGGCTGGACCCGACCGGAGCTGCTCGTGGTCATGGGCCTGTTCACGATCATGGGCGGGATCATCGCCACCGTGATCCAGCCCAACATGCAGCGCCTGATCGACGACGTGCGCCTCGGCACCCTCGACTACGTGCTCACCCGCCCCGAGGACGCGCAGCTCCTCGTGAGCGTGCGCGAGATCCGCATCTGGAGCCTGGTCGACGTGCTGACCGGCATCATCGTGGTCGCCGTGGGCATCGCCCAGCTCCCGGGAGGCGTGACCATCGGCGGGGTGCTCGAGGCGGCGGTCCTGCTGCTGCTGGGCGCCGTGATGGTCTACTGCTTCCTGCTCATCGTCACCTCGGGAGCCTTCTGGTTCGTGCGCATGGACCAGATCCAGGAGCTCTTCGACGGCATCTACCGCGCCGGTCAGTACCCGGTCGGCATCTATCCGGGGTGGCTGCGGTTCGGGCTCACGTTCCTGGTGCCGCTGGCCTTCGCCATCACCGTGCCGGCCGAGGCCATGACCGGTCGGCTCGATGCCGTGACCGTGCTGGGCGCCGTCGCCCTGACGGTGGCCGCGCTGACGCTGACCCGGGTCGTGTGGCGCCGGGGTTTGCGCCGCTACGGCGGCGCATCGTCGTAGCCGCGGATCGTCACGCCGCTCGACGGTCGTGGCATCGGCTCATGAAGCCTCTGCCCCTGCTGGCCCCTCCACGTTGGGAGCAACCGCTCACGAGGCCTCCTGCTCCGCCACGTTGGGAGCAACCGCTCCTTCCCCCGTACCCTCGCCGCCCATGGACGCCCTCGCGCTGTTTCGCCTCGATGGTCAGGTCGCTGTGGTCACGGGCGGTGGGACCGGCATCGGCCGGGCCATCGCGCTTGGCCTCGCCAGTGCCGGCGCCGACGTGGTGGTCGCCGGCCGCCGCCTCGGGCCGATCGAAGCTGTGGCCTCTGAGATCGAGGCTCTCGGCCGGCGTTCGCTCGCGGTTTCGGCCGACGTCACGATCCGGGCTGACCTCGACCGGTTGGCCGATGCTGCGGTGGCCGCTCTTGGTCCGGTGACGATCTGGGTCAACAACGCCGGCGGGTTGCAGGGCGAGCCGATGAAGGTCCTGACCGAGGTGACCGAGGAGTCGTGGCACACGATCGTCGACCGGAACTTCACCGCGGTGTGGATGGCCAGCGCCGTCGCCCAACGGGTCCTGAGTGACGGGGGCTGCATCATCAACCTCTCGTCCACTGGAGGGAGCTCACTTGGCGCTCCCGGCCACGGGGTGTACTCGGCGGCGAAAGCTGCGGTGAACCACCTCACCCGCACGCTCGCCCTCGAGTGCGCCCCTCGACGCATCCGCGTCAACGCCATCGCCCCGGGCCACACCCGCACCGAGGACTACGACGAGGCGTCCGGCTTCGACGACGCGAAGTACGCCAAGCTCGCCACCAAGCAGCCGCTGGGGCGGCTCGGGTGCGACGACGACTTCGCCGGCGCTGCCGTCTACCTCGCCTCGAGGGCGTCGTCGTGGGTCACCGGCCAGATCCTGACCGTGAGCGGTACGCCCTGATCGCGAAGCGGTGAGCGCGGGTCAGGCGCGCAGGTCGACGCCGAACGCGGCTGCGAAGGCGTCGTGGTAGGCGTCGTCATCGGGGTGATCGGCGAGGGCCACCCACTCCTCGTCGGTGATCTGCTGACGGCCGGCGATGAGCTCGGGACCACCCCACGACACGGGGTAGCGGAGCTTGGGGGCGTCGGTGGTGATGGCGTGGTGGACGAGGGCGGCGACCTCGAACGGGTCAGTGGCGTGGGCGAGCCCGGCTGCATAGAACTGGAACAGCCGCCGGTAGGCGTCGTCGTAGGCGCCGCTCTGGTTGGGGGCGTCGATGTTCTTGGCAAAGATCGCCGACTTGGTCACCCCGGGCTCGACGATCGCCACTCGGATGCCGAACGGCGCCAGCTCCTGGGCCAGGCCCTCGCTCAGGCCCTCGAACGCCCACTTCGACGCGACGTAGGGCGACTGGGCCAGCGGGGCGACTCGGCCCGCGACCGAGGTGATGTTCACGATGCAGCCACTGCGCCGCTCGCGCATCTGGGGCAGCAGCGCCTGCAGGCAGCGCACCGCTCCGCACAGGTTCACGTCCATCACCGACAGGTAGAGCGACGGTGGGCACTCCTCGGCCACTGCGTTGCCGCCGATGCCGGCGTTGTTGACGAGCACGTCGACGTGTCCGGCCTCGGCCAGCACGCGGGCCAGGCCGATGCGCACCGAGTCGTCGTCGGCGACGTCGAGCACGACGAGGTTCACGGTGACGCCTCGCTCGGCGGCCATGGCGTTGAGCTTGGTGGCCTTGTCGAGGCTGCGCACCGTGCCGTACACGGTGTGGCCCTGCTCGGCGAGGTGGATGGCGATGGCGCGCCCGATGCCGGAGTTCGCGCCGGTGACGACCGAGACGGTGGACATGGGCGCGCACGCTAGGCGCCCGCTCAGCACGGCCGAGCCGCCCGCTCAGCCGTGGCTCGGCTGGCGCTACCCGCGCAGTCCGAGGGTGACCGCCACCGTGCGCATCTCGTGGTCGAACCAGGCCTCGTGGTCGTCGATGACGTTGTGCAGGTGCCCGAAGAGCTCGAGGTTGATCGCCCCGAACAGCTGGGCCCACGCCATGAGCCCTGCTGCCCACAGGGGTTCGGGGAGCTCGGGTAGGAGGCGCTCGCGCAATGCGGTGAGGTCGGCTCGCACTCGGCGCGTCGGCTTCAACGGCTCACGGGGCTCCAAGGCCCCCGAGCGGTAGCCATCGAGGAGGATCGTGATCAGCACCGCCGTGATGCGGCTTGCCGGCCCCACGGTGTCTTGGGGCGCTGCGTAGCCCGGGACGGGACTCCCATAGACGAGCGCGTACTCGTGGGGGTTGGCCAGCGCCCAGGCCCGCACGGCACGGCACACCGCGAGCCATCGCCCGTCGAGGTCGGCCCGCCGGCACCTGGCGTCGGCGTTCTCGGCGGTCTCGCCGACGGCGTCGTAGGCGTCGATGATCAGCGCGGTGAGCAGGTCGTCACGGCTCGGGTAGTAGCGGTAGATGGCGGACGAGACCATGCCGAGCTCGCGCGCCACGGCCCGAAGCGAGAGTGCTGCGCTGCCATCGACGGCGAGCTGCCGGCGGGCCGCCTCCTTGATCTCCAAGGTGATCTCGGCCCGAGCCCGCTCACGGGCGGTACGGGCGGCGGGTGCCGTGGTGCTGGCCATGGCGTCATCCTGTCAGAGTCGAGAGCAGTGACATACGTCAAGAGCAGTGCTCTTGACTCGGCGAGGCTACGTATGAGACTGTTGATCTTGTTCAAGAGCAGTGCTCACATATGGTGAGTGGACCGAAGGGACCCAGCGAGATGGCCAAGCACGTGATCGTCGGAGCGGGACCAGTGGGACAGGCCACGGCCGCTGTCCTCCTGGGCCTCGGGCACGAGGTGACGGTGGTGACCCGCAGTGGCACGAAGGTGCCCGGAGCGAAGGCAGTCGTGGCCGATGCGGCAGATGCTGCGGCCCTGACTGCGGCCACCCAGGGCGCGGTAGCCATCTACAACTGCGCCAACCCCCCGTACACGAAGTGGGCCGAGCAGTGGCCCCCGATCGCGGCGGCGATGCTGACCGCCGCTGAGCGCACCGGCGCGGTGCTGGCCACGACCGGCAACCTGTACGGCTACGGGCCGCTCGATCACCCGATGCGCGAGACCGACGCCCTGGCTGCCAGCGGCACCAAGGGCCGGGTCCGGGCCCAGATGTGGATCGACGCCAAGGCCGCCCACGACGCCGGCCGGGTCCGGGCCACCGAGGTGCGTGCCTCTGACTACTTCGGTCCGCTCGTGCTCGACTCGGCTCTCGGTGAGCGGGTCGTGCCCAAGGTGCTGTCCGGCAAGGGCGTGAGCGTGCTGGGTGATCCCGACGCGCTGCACTCGTTCACCTACGTCCCCGACGTGGCCCGCACCCTGGTCGCCGTGGCCACCGACGAGCGGGCGTGGGGCCGTCCCTGGCACGTGCCCTCCACGCCGGCGCTCACCCAGCGAGAGACGATCGCCCGGATGGGCAAGGCCGCCGGGGTCGAGCCCGTGAAGGTCAAGGCCGTTCCGCCGTTCGCGCTCGCCGCGCTCGGCGTCGTCATGCCCGTGATGCGCGAGCTGAAGGAGACCGCCTACCAGTTCAACGAGGCCTTCGTGCTCGACTCGTCGGCCACGACCGCCACCTTCGGCCTCGAAGCCACCCCGCTGGACGAGGCCCTGGCCGCCACCGTTGCCTGGTTCCGCTCCCGAGCCGCGCAGCCGAAGGCCGCCTGACTGCCGAGCGGTCCCAGCCGTTGAACATCCCGGCCCGGTAACCCTGCCACGAGCGATGGCTCGATCACCCCAGCGCGCGACCTGGCCGCGCTCCTGCGCGACTCGCTGCTGGCGGTCGACGCCCCCGACGACCACCTGGTGCGCCTCGGTCTTGGCTGACCGCGACCTACGGTGGCGGCCATGCCCATCGATCGCGCTGCTGCTGATGCCCTCCTCACCACCACCCGATCGGTGCGCAAGCGCCTCGACTTCACCCGTCCGGTGCCGGCCGAGCTGATCCTCGAGTGCATCGACATCGCCCTCCAGGCGCCGACTGGCACCAACGCGCAGGGCTGGCAGTGGATGGTGGTGACCGACCCGGCCAAGAAGAAGGCGATCGCCGACCTCTACCGCAAGGGCGGCGAGATCATGAGCGGCCAGGGCTACCCGCCGCCCCTGCCGGAGGGCGATCCCCGCATCCCGTCCACCGCCCGGGTGATGGACTCGGCCACGTACCTGGCCGGCTGCCTCGAGGACGCTCCCGCGTTCGTGATCCCCTGCATCGAGGGGCGCGTCGAGAACATGCCGATGGTGGTCGCGCAGGCGTCGACGTACGGCTCGATCCTGCCGGCGGCGTGGAGCTTCATGCTCGCCGCCCGCGCCCGCGGGCTGGGTACGGCGTGGACCAGCATCCACCTGTTCTTCGAAAAGGACGTGAGCGAGCTGCTGGGCATCCCCGCCAACTACACGCAGGTGGCGCTGTTCCCGGTCGCCTACTACACGGGCGACGACTTCAAGCCCGCCGACCGCCTGCCCGCGGGTCCCCTCACCCATTGGGACACCTGGGGCACCCACCAAGGCTGATCGAGTGGCTCATCAGTCCGGCCGTGCTCGCCTTGCCGTCCCATGGATCGTCGCGGTGGCACTGGCCGTCGTCGCCTCTGGGTGCGGAGCGAACCCGCGCCAAGGCGCGAGCGACGTGACGGCGAGCGGGTCGACATCGACATCGACACCGACATCGACATCGACATCGACGTCCCCTGACGCAGTCGTTGCAGATGCAACCACCGCCGCCAGTCCCGCGCTGTCGACCACGAGCCCGGTGGCGGCTTCGTCAACCGTGGCGACCTTGCCGGCCACCAGCAAACCGCATGCTCCCGCCCCCACGACCACGCGCCCGCCCTCGACGACCGCGGCCGCCACCACGACGACCACGGCCGGTCCCGCCGCGTTCCCGGTGTCCGTGAACGTCGGCAACGCCACCCAGGTGATCACCGTTGCCTCCCGTGGCACCACCGCCACCGTGCAGGCCTGGCAGCGCTCCGCCGGCGGCACCTGGGCGCCGGTGGTCGGCCTCGGGCCGGTCGGTGCCTTCGTCGGCCGAGGCGGGGTCGGCGCCACCAAGCGCGAGGGCGACGGGCGCACGCCTGCGGGCACGTTCACCATGAGCCAGGCGTTCGGCCTGCAGGGCAACCCGGGCACGGCGCTGCCCTATCGCACCGTCGACGCGGCCAGCTACTGGGTCAGCGACCCGGCCAGTGCGACCTACAACACCTGGCAGGAGTGCAGCGCCGGGTGCTCGTTCAACACCGCCCTTGGCGAGCACCTCATCGGCTACGCCTCCGCCTACCAGCACGCCGTCGTGATCGACTACAACCGCTTCCCCGTGTCGGCCGGTGCCGGATCAGCCATCTTCCTGCACGTCAGCACGGGTGGCCCCACCGCCGGCTGCGTGTCGGTGCCCGCCGCCAGCCTCGTGGCGCTCATGCGCTGGCTCGACCCGGCCCAGCACCCCCGCATCGCCATCGGCTGACAACGGTGGTGCCTGCGGGCCATGACGCCGACGGGTCAGCGGGGTTCTCGGTGCAATCCGTCGCAGTGCTGGGACTGAGCGGACCGGGAACCGAGCCCGCACCGCCGCATCGCCATCGGCTGACGACACTGATGCCTGATGGAGTTCATGTCCCGGCTCCGCGGCGGTCCGGTACGTCGTCGGCATGGGCGTCCACCACCCACATTCGGGTCGTGCCCTGGTCCAGGAAGTTGCGTTCGTCCACCCGGATCTGGTCGAGGACCACAGGATCGGTCAAGGCCTGACGCCACGCCTGGTAGTCGTCGTCCGTGGCAAACACCAGCTCGGTCACGACGTCGAAGTCCATGTCGGGCTGGCCGGGGCGAAACGGGCCTTCGAGGTAGTTGCGCCGGTACTCCTGGTAGTAGGGCAGCAGTCGGTTGACCAGCGGGGCGTGATGTTGCTCGTAGTACTCACGGAACTGTTCACGGCTCAGATCCGGTCGTCGCTTGATGAAGACAAGGACCTTGGGCAACTGGTCTCCCTCGTGGCGAGCTGGCGGGAGTCGACCTGTCGGCCCGGGCCAACTCGCGGGTCGCTGGCTAGACCCGCAGTGTCCTACGCCTCGGCGACCACGGGCCACTCCGGGGCCGCTCCCGTGCCTGGTGGAACGCTCGTCGCTGCAGGTGCTCGGCGTGCCCTTTGACCAGCTGTTTCTCATGAAGCTCAACGCGTCGCGTGCCGTCGACACCGACGACATGGAGGCCATCTGGCCGAGCTGCACCTTTGGGTCGCCGGAAGCGGCCGCCGAGGCGTTCTCTCTTGCCTACCCCTTCGAGCACCGTGACGAGTGCCTTGCCGACCAGATTCGCCGGGCTGTCGAGTGAGCTGCTGACGGCGTTGTGACGCCCGCGACGAGTATCGGCCGCGCGACCGTCGTGACGAACGTGCGGGGCTCCTGCATCAACGAGGTCGGCCTACTAGCCCTACGAGCCCCACGATGGTTCAGGTGAGTGAGGTGGGAGTTCGCTCGGCCTTTGCGTCGCGACGTTGTCGTAGAGCAGCAACGTCGCGACGCAAAGCGCCAAGACGGCCCACAACATGCGGCCGGGGCCGCTAGCTAGCTGTTGGCCGGTATGAGCCATCGAGCCCGTCGTGTTCACGCTGGGCGGAGCGCGGGCGTCCCGAGCGCACCGGCCGGGACCTCACCGGCCAGGGCCCTGACGACCCACCGGCCGACGTAGGTCGCGAGCTCGTCGACCCCCATCGTGAGCCGACCGGTTCGATGGAAGTGCGTGAAGTAGGAGACCGAGCCGACGACGCCGAGGGCGAGCAGCTCGGGCGGCGCGTCGTCGGGTACCAACCCCAGGCTCTGGGCCTCGGTCAGCAGGGCCACGATGTCGGCGAGGTGCACGTCCTGACCGACGCGCAGGAGCTTGGCGATGGCCGGATCGGATTGCTCGACCTCGAACAGCGAGAAGAAGGCGCGGTGCTCGGCGGTGAAGCGCACGGACGCCTCGGCACCCTGGCGGATCCGGGTCAGCGGATCGGCAGTGGGGTCCATGGCGTCGCCCTGCGCCCGGCGCAGCTCGAGGCGCATGGTTCGCACCAGTTCGGCGAACAGCGCTTCCTTGTTCTCGAAGTACCAGTAGAAGAGGCCTTTGGCCACCCCAGCGGCATCGCACACGTCGATCACACGGGTGCTCGCGTACCCCCGCTCGGCGAAGAGCGCGGCCGCGCGGTCGAGCAACTGCTGCTTGCGCTCCTTGCCCTGGTCGGTCAGCCGGCGGGTGGTCACCGCCACAGTCCACCAGCCGCTTGACCGGTGGGTCAATGTGACGCCACGCTGTCGTGGTGGCGTCACCCCGTCTGGAGCGCATCGCAGCACGGGAGCGCAACCCCAAGTGGAAGAACCCTCCGCTGCGCATCGAGATGGCGGAGTGCATCAACTGCGACGCGTGCCTGCGCCACTGCCCGACGCACTTCGGGGCCATCTTCAACCACGGTGCGGACGTCGTGATCATCCCCGAGCTGTGCTCCGGGTGCGACAAGTGCCTGCCCGCCTGCCCCGTGAACTGCATCTACCCCTTCCCCGAGTGGGAGCAGGTCGGAGCCCCCGCTGAGTGGTGGGAAGAGCCCCTCACCGACAACGACCCCTACCGCTGATCGCCGCTCACCCGACGGCACCGAACCACGACAGGACGAACTCCTCATGAGCATCCCCATCCTCCCCGGCAGCGAGCCCTGGTCGCACGAGGCCGGTCGCGCCGGTGCGCTGTGCATCCACGGCTTCACCGGCAACCCGAGCTCGATGCGCGGGGTGGCCGAGGCCTTTGCCGCCGCGGGCTTCAGCGTCGAGCTGCCCCGCCTGCCCGGTCACGGCACCACGGTCGAGGACATGCTGACCACGACGTGGGACGACTGGTCCACCGAGGTCGAGGCGAGCTACCAGCGCCTGGCCGCCCGCACCGACCAGGTGGTCGTGGCTGGGCTGTCGATGGGTGGCGCGCTCACCATCTGGACCGCGATCGAGCACCCCGAGGTGGCCGGCATCGTGTGCATCAACGCCGCCACTCAGCCCCAAGCCCCCGAGATCCTCGACATGGTGCGGGGCATGGTCGACGAGGGCCAGCTCACGCTCCCGGCCATCGGAGGCGACATCGCCGACCCCGACGGCGTCGAGAGCAGCTACGCAGCGACGCCGCTGCCCCCGCTGCTATCGCTGATGGACGGGCTGGCCGAGATGCAGTCCCGCTTGAGCGAGATCGCCTGTCCGGTGCTGATCCTCAACAGCCCCAACGACCACGTGGTCGAGCCAGCCAACTCCGATCACCTGGCGGCCTCCGTCAGCGGCCCGGTCGAGCGGGTCACCCTCGAGCGCAGCTACCACGTCGCCACGCTCGACTACGACAAGGAGCTCATCTTCGCCGCGTCCGTGGCGTTCGGTCAGAAGGTGACAGCTAGCGTCCGCTGACGATGGTCACGTTCGCCGGCGCACTCGCGTCGATCCCGAGCCCCGGCGACGGGGCGATCCACCTCGGTTCGCTGCAGCTGCGCATGTACGGGCTGATGATCGCCCTCGGCGTGATCGCCGCGGTGTGGTTGGCCGGCCGGCGCTTCGAGGCCAAGGGCATTGGCACGCGCGACGACATGGCGTCGATCGCGCTCTGGGCGGTCCCTGCGGGGGTGATCGGAGCACGGCTCTACCACGTCATCACCGACTGGCAGCTGTTCCGTGACGACCCGCTCAAGATCTTCGCGATCTGGGAAGGCGGCCTCGGGATCTGGGGTGGCGTGGCGCTGGGGCTGGTGGCTGGTTTGTGGGCCGCCAAGCGCCGAGGCATCCCGCTGCTGCCCGGCATCGATGCCGTCGCGCCGGCGTTGGCGCTGGCCCAGGCGATCGGCCGGATCGGCAACTGGTGGAACCAAGAGCTGTTCGGGAGACCCACGGACCTCCCGTGGGGCCTCGAGATCAGCGCCGAGCACCGGCCTGCCGGCTACGAGCAGTACTCCACCTTCCACCCGACGTTCCTGTACGAGTCGTTGTGGAACCTGTTCCTGTGCGGCGCGCTGCTGTGGATCGACAAGCGCTTCCGGCCGCGCCCGGGGCGCCTGTTCCTGATGTACGTGGCCGGCTACACGGCGGCGCGGTTCTTCATCGAGGGCCTCCGCATCGACGACGCCAACCAGATCTTCGGCCTTCGGGTCAACGAGTGGGTCTCGGCGCTCATGTTCCTGTTCGCCGCCGGCTGGCTCGTGATCGACGCCGTGCGGGGTCGCCTGCTGCTCGGTGCCGACGAGCTTCTCGTCGTCACCGTGGGTGACGGGTCTGCTGATGAGCCCACGGCCGACTTGGAAGGCGAGCCGGTCGATGAGCCCACGGCCGACTTGGAAGGCGAGCCGGTCGATGAGCCGGTCGATGAGCCCACGGACGAAGCAGAGGCCGAGCCGGACAACGACGAGGACGCGGACGAACCAGGGGCCGACCCGCCCGCCGACCCGGTCGCCGAACCGCCCGCCGCCGACGAAGGCCCGGACAACGTTGCCGAGCCGCCCGCCGAGCCGCCCGAAGCCGCCGACAGCGTTGCCGAGCCGCCCGCAACTGCCGACGAGGTCGCGGCCGACGGTGCCGAACCGCTCAAGGTCGCCGACGATCCGGACCAGGTCGACGAGACGACCTGAGGGCTACCGTTCGGCGATGGCCGACGACGATCCTGTGCTGCTGTCCGTCGACGCTGGCATCGCCACCGTCACGCTGAACCGTCCCGAGCGCCTCAACGCGTGGACGGGCGGATTGGAGGCCAGGTACTTCGAGCTGCTCGACCAGTGCGCCGTCGATCCCGATGTCCGCGTGATCGTGGTGACCGGTGCCGGCAAAGGCTTCTGCGCCGGTGCCGACATGGACATGCTCCAAGGCTTGGGCGCCACCGAAGGAGGCGAGGCGGCGCGTCGAGAGGCCACCGCTCCCCGCCGCCACCAGTGGCACACCACGACCATCCCCAAGCCGGTCATCGCCGCCATCAACGGCGCGTGTGCCGGCATCGGGCTGTGCCAGGCGCTCCTGTGCGACGTCCGCTTCGCTGCCACAGGCGCGAAGTTCACGACTGCGTTCGCCCGCCGGGGCCTGATCGCCGAGCACGGCATGAGCTGGAGCCTGCCTCGCCTCGTCGGCCCGTCCCGGGCGCTCGACCTGCTCCTGTCGGGCCGCGTGTTCCTGGCCGAGGAGGCCGCGACCATGGGCGTCGTCAGCGCAGCGGTGCCCGCCGCCGAGCTGCTCGACCACGTGTATGCCTACGCCCACGACATGGCGACCAACTGCTCGCCGTCGTCGATGGCGGTCATGAAGCGCCAGGTCTGGCAGGCCATGAGCGAGGACGTGGTGGCCGCGACCGAGACCAGCTACCCGCTCATGGCGGCCAGCCTTCGGGCCGACGACTTCCGCGAGGGTGTGCAGAGCTTCGTGCAGAAGCGGCCGCCGCACTTCGCCCCGCTCGCCTGACCAGCAGTCGACGGGGGCCAGGTCGAGCAGTTCGGAGCGCTACGACCTGCCTTCGTGCGAGCTTCGGCTCTCCCGCGCGATGCGCGACCCACACCGTCAGCGTCGTCGCCACGGTCAGCTTCGATCCCGTCGGAGCCGCGTGGCCCGCCGGCGAGGTCTTGGTCGTCGCGGGGACCATTCCGGTTGCCGCACGGTCCATTGATGTGTGCTTCGTGACTGCCTCAGAGGACGACCGTGGCGCCGGTCAAGTGGAGGCAGGTATGAGGTGCTCCTATCGCGTTGCGCAGGGTCACGGGGTCACAGGGTCACAGGGTCACAGGGTCACGGGGTCGGAGGGTCACGGGGTCACAGGGTCACGGGGTCGGAGGGGCGGCTTGGGCACGGTGGCTGAGCTTTGCGTCGCGATGTTGCTGCTCTGTGGCAACGTCGCGACGGAAAGGGAGTTCTCCCGATGTCACGGGCAAGTTGGGTGACGGTGGGGAGTGGCTGCCGGTTCGGCCGTCCAACCGCACCCAACTGGGGTTGCTTACGTTGTCACAGGGTTCACGTACAGTTGTTCGCATCACGGCGGCGGCGGTGATCGAGCAGAGCTGGCAGGCGGTCAGGGCGCTCGACGTGACGTCGGCGGGCCCGGCCCAGGTCACCGCCGCACTGGGGGCGATCCGCCGACTGGAAGGGTTCCTGGCGGCACGGTCGGTGGCGTTGGCCCGCCGCGCCGCCGAGCTGTCCCCGATCCCCGAGCGGGTCGTGGCCACCGCATCAGGAACGACGGATCGCAACGCCATGGCGGTCCTGGACCGCGTCGGGATCGTCGATCAGGTCCCGGTGCTGGCAGCAGCGTTGACCGCCGGCACCATCGGGGCCGGGCACGTCGACGGGTTCGGGCAGGCGTTGCGCTCGATGGAACCAGCGAAGCGGGCCGTGCTCGTCGACGCTGCCCCCGACTTGTTGGAGCGGGCTGGTCGGGGGTCATCTGAGGAGTTCGGGCGGGCGGTGCGGGCCACCGGCACTGACGGCACCGACGCCAACGGCACCGACGCCATCGGCACCGACGCCATCGGCACCACCACCCACACCACCCCACCACCGCGCACCGTCGTCGTCGCCACCCCGCGCCATTGGCAAACTCCGACGACCACCGCCGCGGCCGCCGCCGAACCGACCAGACCACCCATTGGCCGTCGCCACGCCTCTGCGAACGTGAACCCGAGCCCGTTGGGTCTCGTGCGGAACCGAGAACCCGTGGCCAGGGCGACGGTCCCCGCCTCTAGGCTCGATCTCTCATGACCGAACGGATCTCTGCGGCTGCTGCCGCGCACGTCGCCAAGCTGGCCCGCTTGCAGCTCGCCCCCAGCGAGCTCGCGCAGGTCACCAGCCAGCTCGACGCCATGCTCGACCACTTCCACGACATCGACGCCCTCGACCTCGACGGCATCGAGCCGATGACGCAGCCCTACCCGCTCGTCAACGTGCTGCGCGACGACGTTGTCGGCCCGGTGCTCGACCGAGTCGAGGTGCTGGCCGAAGCGCCGAGCGCGGTCGACCACCGCTTCGGCGTGCCGCCGATTCCCGGGGAGGCCCCGTGACCGCCACTGCGCTCCAGCTTGCCGCCGCCGTCCGTGAGGGCCGTCGCACCGCCCTCGACGTGGTCGAGGAGCACCTCGACCGCATCGCCGCCCGTGAGGGCGAGCTGCACGCCTTCAACCTCGTGCTCGTCGACCAGGCCCGTGCCGCAGCCCTGGCCGTCGACGAAAAGGTCGCCGCCGGTGTGGATCCCGGGCCTCTCGCCGGTGTCCCCGTCGCCCTCAAGGACAACCTCTGCACCAGGGGCATCGCCACGACCTGCTCGTCGCGCATCCTCGACGGGTGGCATCCGCCGTATGACGCCACCGTCGTGCAGCGCCTCGCGGCGGCCGGAGCGGTCGTGATCGGCAAGACCAACCTCGACGAGTTCGCCATGGGCAGCTCGACGGAGAACTCGGCGTTTGGCCCGACCCGCAACCCGCACGATCCCACCCGGGTGCCGGGCGGCTCCTCGGGTGGCAGCGCAGCCGCGGTGGCCGCCGGCTTTGCGCCGCTCGCGCTCGGCTCCGACACCGGTGGCTCGATCCGCCAGCCCGCCGCGCTGTGCGGGGTGGTCGGCGTGAAGCCCACCTACGGCGCGGTCAGCCGCTACGGACTCATCGCGTTCGCCAGCAGCCTCGACCAGATCGGTCCGTTCGCGGCGACGGTCGCCGATGCCGCCGCGCTGCTCGAGGTGATCGGCGGTCACGACGCTCGCGACTCGACGTCGATCCCCGGGCCGATGGCCCCCATCAGCGCCCGCCTCGGCGACGGCGTCGAGGGGCTTCGCGTCGGCGTGATCGCCGAGTTGCGCGAGGGCATCGCTCCCGACGTGCTGGCCCGGGTCGATGCCGCCGTCGTGGCCCTGACCAAGGCCGGGGCCATCGTCGACGAGGTCCACATCCCCGCCGTCACCTACGGGCTCACCGCCTACTACCTCATCGCGCCGGCCGAGGCGTCCAGCAACCTGGCCCGCTACGACGGCGTGCGCTACGGCCTGCGCGTCGACGCCCCCGACACCGAGCAGATGATGGCGGCCACCCGAGCCGCCGGCTTCGGACCAGAGGTGAAGCGGCGGATCATGCTCGGCGTCTACGCCCTCTCGGCCGGCTACTACGACGCCTACTACGGCAAGGCGCTCAAGGTCCGCCGGCTCATGGCCCAAGACTTCGACGCGGCCTACCAGCGCTTCGACCTGCTGCTGTCGCCGACCGCGCCCACCACGGCGTTCCGCCTCGGCGACAAGACCGCCGACCCGCTCACGATGTACCTGTCCGACGTGTGCACGATCCCGTCCAACCTGGTCGGGCACCCGGCCATGAGCGTGCCCTTCGGGGTTGGCACCGACGGCCTTCCGGTCGGTGTGCAGCTGCTCGCCCCCACCCTGGGCGAGGTCACGATGTTCCGGGCTGCAGCCGTGCTCGAGGAGGCCATGCGATGAATGCCGTCGACACCCACAGCGACTACCTGATCGAGGGGCGCACGGGGACCTGGGAGCTCGTCGTCGGGCTCGAGGTCCACGTCGAGCTGGCTACGGCCACCAAGCTCTTCTCGGGCGCGCCGAACCACTTCGGCGACGAGCCCAACACCAACATCGATCCGGTCACGCTCGGCCTGCCGGGGTCGCTGCCGGTGCTCAACCGCCAGGCCGTCGAGCTCGCCATCCGGATCGGGCTGGCGCTCAACTGCGAGATCCGCCCCAGCACCTTCCACCGCAAGAACTACTTCTACCCGGACATGCCCAAGGACTACCAGGTGTCGCAGTACGACCAGCCGATCTGCTCCGACGGCTGGCTCGAGCTGCCATCCGGGACGCGGATCGGCGTCGAGCGCGCCCACCTCGAAGAGGACACGGGCAAGAGCACCCACCAGGGCGGTGACGGCCGCATCCACGGGTCGGTCGGCTCGCTCATCGACTACAACCGAGCCGGCGTGCCGCTGGTCGAAATCGTCGGCCGCCCCCACCTGCGCTCGCCCGATGACGCCCGGTCCTACGTGCTCGAGCTGCGGGCCATCCTGCTGGCCGTCGAGGCGAGCGACGCCAAGATGGAAGAGGGTTCGATGCGGGTCGACGCCAACG
The DNA here is from genome assembly GCA_038244535.1 of Acidimicrobiales bacterium. GTDB lineage: Bacteria > Actinomycetota > Acidimicrobiia > Acidimicrobiales > Ilumatobacteraceae > JBBRTJ01. Next base: position 24,922 of record JBBRTJ010000041.1, read on the forward strand.
TGTCGGTTCGGCGCGTCGGCGACACCGAGCTCGGGAAGCGCTGCGAGATCAAGAACCTGAACAGCGTGCGCTCTCTGGGGCGGGCCATCGACTACGAGGCGCATCGCCAGGTCGACCTGATCGAAGCGGGCGAGCGGGTGCGTCAGGAGACGCGCCACTGGGACGAGGGCGACGGCCGGACCCACACCCTTCGCTCCAAGGAAGACGCCGACGACTACCGCTACTTCCTGGAACCCGACCTCGTGCCGCTCGATCCCGGCGCGGAGTGGATCGAGGCGGTGCGGGCGGCGATGCCGCTGCTGCCCCGTGAGCGGCGTTCGCGCCTCGCGACGGCGGCCGGGGTCGAGGTCACCTCACCGGCGGTGGCCATCGTGGTCGAACGTGGTCTCGACGATCTGGCCGTTGCCGCCATCGAGGCCGGCGGCGATGCCGGGCGGGTCCTGGTCCACGCCGAGCACAACCTTGCCGTCGAGGGGGCCGAGGCCCTCCGCCCGGCCGCGCTCGCCGGGCTCACCCGGCTCGAGGTGGGCGGGCAGCTCACCGCCACGCAGGCCAAGGCCGTGCTGACCGACCTCGTGACTGGCGGGGGCGACGGCGATCCCGCGGCCATCGCGGCGGCCAAGGGCTTCGAGGCGATGGACGCGTCGGCACTGGCCACCATGGTCGACGAGGCGATCGCCGCGCAGGCCGGGGCGTGGGCCAAGTACCTCGCCGGCGACGAGAAGGCGGCCGGGGCGCTGGTCGGTTCGGTGATGAAGGCGACCAAGGGCAAGGCCGACGGCAAGGCCGTCACCGCGCTGCTGCAAGCGCGCCGCGCCGGGGGCTGAGCACCGTGGTCGCGCGTCCGCGGCCAATATCCCGAGGCGACCGGGCAGCGGTCGCGGCCAGACTCCCGCCCGTGAGCATCGAATGCAGGACCATGGACGGGCCCGATGAGTTCGCAAAGGTGGCCCAGGTCGACGGCTGGGTCTTCGGCGTGGACTACGCCGACGCCGATCGGGCCGATGTCCTGTCGATCCTTGATCCGACCCGGATCCACGTCGCCGTAGACGACGGCGCCATCGTCGGCGTCACCGGGGCTTACACCAAGGCGTTGACCCTGCCTGGTCTGGCCCAGGTGCCCGCGGCGGGCATCACCTGGGTGTCGGTGCTGTCGACGCATCGGCGTCGCGGGATCCTCACGCAGCTCTTGGCCACCCAGCGGGCCGCCATCGCCGAGCGAGGCGAGCCGATCAGCATCCTGTACGCGTCGGAGAGCGCCATCTACGAGCGCTTCGGCTACGGCATCGCCACGATGAACCGCCAGGTGCAGATCGACCCGAGGCTGGTGAGGTTCCGGCCCGGCGTGCCCGATGGCGGTGGCCTGCGGCTGGTCGACGCCACCGAGGCCCGTGGGCTGCTGCCGCCTCTGTACGACGCCCACCACGCTGCCCAGCCGGGATCGGTCAGTCGTGACGGCTCGTGGTGGGACTACCTGTTCCTCGACAAGCAGGACTGGCGCGGGGGCCTGTCGGCGCGTCGCTACGTGGTGCACGACGAGGGATTTGCCTCGTACCGGCTGGGCGAGGACGGTGAGGCCTTCAAGCTGGGCGTGGCCGACTTCGTCGCCCTGACGCCCGCGGCCCACGCGGCGCTCTGGCGCTTCCTGCTGTCGGTCGACCTCGTGACCGTGGTCGAGACGCGCGACGTGCCCCTGCACGACCCGCTGCCCTGGCTGCTCGACCACCCCCGCCGGGTGCGCACCAGCGACTTCGGGGACCGCCTCTGGGTGCGGTTGAACGACGTGGAAGCAGCACTGTCGGCGCGATCATGGGCGACCGACGACGAGCTGGTGGTCGAGGTGCTCGACGGCCCGACCACTGACGGCACCGCCGGCCGCTACCTGCTCGACGGTGGCGGTTGCACCCGCACCGACCGGACGCCCGACCTCGTGATGGGTCTGTCCGAGCTCGGCTCGTTGTCGCTCGGCGGGGTGGCGGCCACCATGCTGGGCCGGGCCGGACGCATCGACGAGCGCACCCCCGGCGCCCTGTGGCGGGCCGAGGCGATGTTCTCGAGCGACCCCCCGCCGTTCAACACGACCGCGTTCTGAACACGCTCCCGGCCCGGCATTGGCGCCCGCACCACCCCACCCCTAACGTCGCCCCTCATGGACTTCGAGATCCCGGGGGAGATCCAGGCCACGCTCGATCAGCTCGATGGCTTCATCGAGCGCGAGATCAAGCCCCTGGAGAACCAAGACGACAACATCCGCTTCTTCGACCACCGTCGCGAGTGGGCCCGCACCGACTTCGAGCACGACGGCGTCCCGCGCGCCGAGTGGGAGGAGCTGCTGCGCGAGATGCGCCGGCGCGCCGACGCCGCCGGGTGGCTGCGGCTGGCGCTGCCGGCCGAGTTCGGCGGCCGCGATGCGAGCAACCTCGAGATGGCCATCATCCGCGAGCACCTGGCGGCCAAGGGCCTCGGGCTCCACAACGACCTGCAGAACGAGTCGAGCATCGTCGGCAACTTCCCGACCGTGCTGATGATGCGCGACTTCGGCACGGCGGCCCAGAAGGAGGCCTGGATGCCGGGCTTCCTCAACGGCACCCGCCGGCTCGCCTTCGGCCTGACCGAGCCCAACCACGGCAGCGACGCCACCTACCTCGAGACCACGGCGTTCCAAGACGGCGACGAGTGGGTCATCAACGGCATGAAGCGGTGGAACTCGGGGCTCCACCACGCCACCCACGACATCATCTTTGCCCGCACGTCGGGCAACCCCGGCGAGCCCAAGGGCATCAGCGCGTTCTTGGTGCCGACCGACGCGCCCGGGTTCAAGGTCGAGTTCTTCTGGTGGACCTTCAACATGCCCACCGACCACGCCGAGGTCTCGATGACCGACGTGCGGGTGCCCGCCGATGCGCTGTTCGGCCCGCTCGACCGGGGCCTCGAGCTGGCCCAGCACTTCGTGCACGAGAACCGCATCCGCCAAGCGGCCTCGTCGCTCGGCGCCGCGCAGTACTGCATCAACGAAGCAGTCACGTACTCCAACCAGCGCATCACGTGGGGCAAGAAGCTGAGCAGCAACCAGGGCGTCCAGTTTCCCTTGGTCGAGCTGCACACCGACGCCGCCATGCTGCGCCAGCTCGTGCGCTACACGGCCTGGATGCTCGACCACAAGCACCACATGGAGGTCACCCACCTCGTTGCGATGTGCAACTACAAGGCGAACCGCCTCGCCTGCGACGCCGCTGATCGGGCCATGCAGACCTGTGGTGGCGTGGGCTACAGCCGCCACATGCCCTTCGAGCACATCTATCGCCATCACCGGCGCTACCGGATCACCGAGGGCTCCGAGGAGATCCAGATGCGCAAGGTGGGCCAGCAGCTCTTCGGCTTCGGCCGCGGCTGACGCCGGCGCCCCCGGCAGGTGCTGCCCGACCCTGGATCGTTCTGCCCGAAGCGGCGCGAGTCGCCGGCTGGCGGTCGGTGATGGCACTCGAGCACATCCTGTCGCCCTTGACGATCAACGGGGTCGAGCTGCGCAACCGCGTCGTGCGCACTGCGCACGGCACCAACATCGGGCGCGGCCGGGTCGACGACGACCTGATCGCCTACCACCTCGCGCGGGGCCGGGGCGGCGTCGGGCTGTCCCTGCTCGAGGCGGCATCGGTGCATCGCACCGACATCGGGACGCTGCGGATCCACGACGACTCCTGCATCGCCGACTACCGCCGGTTGATGGCTGCGATCCGTCCGACGGGGATGCGCATGTTCCAGCAGCTCGGTCACCTCGGTCACGATGGGACGCCGATGGACGACGGTGTCCAGCCGTGGTCGGCGAGCGCGGTGCGCAGCCCGAACTACGGCTGGATGGCGCACGAGATGACCCTCGACGAGATCGAGGAGATGATCGCGTGCTTCGCTCGCGCCGCGGTGTGGGGGCGCGAGGGCGGCCTCGAGGGCGTCGAGATCCATGCGGCGCACGGCTACCTGTTGCAGGAGTTCCAGTCGCCGGTGACCAACCTGCGCACCGACCGCTACGGCGGCTCGACCGAGAACCGGATGCGGTTCACGCTCGACGTGCTGCGCGCCGTGCGCGCCGCCGTCGGCCCCGACTACGTCGTCGGGGTGCGCACCGGGGCGGACGGAACCGATGACGGCGTCGACGCCGAGGACTGCGCCGACCTGGTGCGGGTGATCGAGGCCGCCGGGTTGGCCGACTACGTCAACGTCACGTTCGGCAGCTGCCGGCGCCCGCACAAGATCATCGGCGCGATGCACGAGGCGACCGGGTACGAGCTGCCCACCAGCGAGGTGGTCACCAAGGCCACCAGGCTGCCGTCACTGGTGACCGGCCGGTTCCGCACCCTCGCCGAAGCCGACGATGTGATCGCCAACGGTCTGGCCGACCTGGTCGGGATGACCCGCGCCCACATCGCCGATCCCGACATCGTGCGCAAGACCGTCGCCGGTCGGGCCCACGAGGTCCGCCCCTGCATCGCGTGCAACCAGGGGTGCGTCGGGGGGCTGTCGCTCGGCCGGCTCGGCTGCGCGGTCAACGCCGATGTCGGCGTCGAGCGCGAGCACGAGGGCGCCTACGACGCCGTCTCTGAACCGCGCACGGTGCTGGTCGTCGGCGGTGGCCCCTCGGGGATGGAGGCCGCTCGCGTCGCTGCCGTGCGCGGCCACCGGGTGGTGCTGTGCGAGGCCGGTCCCGAGCTCGGCGGCAACATCGCATCGTCGCGGCGCTTCCCCCACCACGAGCTGATCGGCGACAGCATCGACTGGCTCTCGGCCGAGCTCGAACGACTGCAGGTCGAAGTGCGTTGCTCGACGCGCGTCGACGCCCGCCTCGCGGCCGAGTTGGCCCC
>JBBRTJ010000042.1:0-29605 GCA_038244535.1 Acidimicrobiales bacterium
AGAGCGTGACGTCCAGGTGCGCGGCTACAAGATCCGCCTTCCCCTCGACGTGATGCTGGTGGCCTCGGCCAACCCCGAGGACTACACGAACCGGGGCCGCATCATCACCCCGCTCAAGGACCGCTTCGGGAGCCAGATCCGCACGCACTACCCGCTCGAGATCGAGACCGAGACAGCCATCATGCGTCAAGAGGCGCGGTCGTTGTCGATCGGCGATGCCCACGTCACCATGCCGGGCTACATGGAGGAGATCGTGGCCACCTTCAGCCACATCGCCCGCCAGAGCAGCCACGTGAACCAGCGTTCCGGGGTCAGCGTGCGCCTCTCGGTGGCCAACCTCGAGGTGCTGGCCGCCAACGCCGTGCGCCGCTCGCTGTCGGTCGGCGAGCGTGAGGTCGTGCCCCGCATCTCCGACCTCGGGGCGCTGGCCGCGTCCACCTCCGGCAAGATCGAGATCGAGTCGCTCGAGGAGGGCCGTGAGGGCCAGATCGTCGAGCAGATGCTGAAGTCGGCCGTGCTCACGGTGTTCAAGGGCCGCTTCTCACCCGACAAGCTCCGTGACGTCGTGACGGCGTTCGAGGAGGGCATCGTGGCCAACGTCGGCGACGACGTCGCCTCGTCGACCGAGGCCGACCTCGTCGCCCAGGTCCCGGCGCTGCGCGAGCCGGTGCGGTCGCTCACCGACGACGAGACCCCGGCTGCGGTCGCCAGCGCGGTCGAGTTCGTCCTCGAAGGGCTGCACCTCTCGAAGCGCCTCAACAAGGACTCCGCCGGCGCCCGGGCCACCTACCGCAGCCGTTCCTGATCGCCGGCGGGCGGCTCGGCCCTTTCACCAGGGCAGCGGCTCTTTGAGGTTGCGGTCACGGTCGAACAACCCGAACGGGACCTGGTCGCCGAAGCCCGGCTCGTAGCCGTCGACCATCGAGCGCACGAGCCACGTCCGCACGTCGATGCCATCGCGGCGTGCCTCGGCGATCACCGCCGCGGTGTCACGCAGCACGTCACGACGCCAGGGGGCATCGAGGGTCCCGACGCCGTCGCCGACGATGGCGAACGGGCGGTCGGGCAGCAGCTCGGCGGCCCGCCTCAGCACGTGCCCGAGGCCCTCGGGCCACTTGCCCCACCCCGTCCCGTCGACTCGAACCTCGGCCGGGTACGGCGTGAATCGGCCGTCGACGTCGATCGACAGCGCGCCCGGCACGGTGAGGGCGACGACGTCGGCGGAGCCGGAGAGGTCGGCCACCTCCTTGTCGGCCAGGCCGGGCACGCTCACGATGCCGTCCCGCAGCGCGGACACCACCGAGCCCCACAGAAGGGCGTCAAGCTCACGCAGGTGGGTGAGGGCGGGCACGGTTCCGTCACCCACGTGCAGGTCGAGGAGGCGGGCGTGGAGCACCACCGGCGGTCCGCCTCCGCGGAGCTGGCGCCAGGCGTCGCGCCAGGCCAGCACCGTGCCGAAGGCGGCTTTGGCGAACGCCTCGGGATCCTGACGGCCCGGGGGGGCGATCCCCTGGCGGAAGGCGTCCCACGCCCAGCCGATCGGGTCGTGGAGGGGCAGCCAGGCGGCCACCCCGTCGCCGAACCACTCGCCGCAACGATCGACGTATCGGGCCCAGTGCCGGCCGCGGGTCCGATCGTCGGCGAAGCCGCCGAGGTCGGCGAACCAGCCCGGGAGCGCGGTGTGGAACAGGCATGCCCAGGGAGCGATCCCTACCGATCGCAGGGCGTCGAGCTGGTGGCGGATGCGCTCGACTTCGCCGCCGTCGATGCGACCTTCGGACGGCTCGAGCCGGGCCCAGTCGATGGTCATGCAGTGGGCGCCGAAGCCGTGCTCGGCCAGCAGGCCGGCATCGTCGGCGAAACGGGTGCGCCAACCGTTCCCCTCACCCGACGCCGCGGCGCGGCCCATGCGCTCCCATCCAGCCCAGTCGCTGGCCGGGGCCGCGCCCTCGGCCGCCAGTGCCGACGCGATCGTGCCGACGACGAGCTCGCCGCCCGCCGTCATGCCCACGAGATCACGAGATCACGAGGCCGACCGTCAGGCCACGAACGGCGAGCGAGTCCACAGCTCTTCGGTGTCGTCGCGGTCGAGCTGGGCCACCGCTCCGCTGAGCTCGACGACGTCGATGGGCTCGGGGAAGCCCGGCAGGTGCACCGGCCCGACCCAGGTCATGACGACGCCCTCGGGTACGTCGCTGATGACGTCTCGAGGTACGTAGACCTCGCCCGGGCCGGCCGCATCGCACAGCCGTGAGGCGAGGTTGACAGCGCTGCCGATGTAGTCGTCACCCTCGAACAGCAGCGCGTAGCCGGTGGCCAGCCCGATGCGCAGCGTGAGGGGCGTGCAGGTCGCGATCGCGTGCAGCTCCATGTCGAGCGCGGCGGCGATGGCGGCCTCCTGGTCGACCGACACGATCATGCAGCCGTCGCCGAGCCACTTCGCGATGCGCACGCCACGGGCCGAAGCGACCTCGCGCACCGCAGTGCGAAACAGCGCCAGGAGCCGGGCCGCTTCCTCGTCGCCGTTCTCGGCGGTGTAGTTCGTGAACCCGGTCAGGTCCGCGAAGACGAAGGTCCGGGGCACGCGCATCGCTTCAGAGTACGGGGTGGGCGGTCGCGATGCCCTCCTTGTATCGTCCCGTCATGGCAGCGCGGTTCACCTACTCGGCCTGGGACGGCACGCAAGTCGGCTTCGAGCTCGACGCTGAAAGCGTCTTGGCCGAGATCACCGATGACCTGCTGTATCACGGCGACCTCAATGCGGCGCTGCGGCGCATGATGCAGAGCGGCTTTCGCGACCGCAACGGCGAGCAGCTCCAGGGTGTTCGCGACATGCTCGAGAAGCTGCGCCGCAAGCGCAAGGACACCCTCGAGCGCTACGACCTCGGCGGCGTGTACGACGACATCGCGCAGGAGCTGCGCGACATCGTCGAACAGGAGCGCGGCGCTCTCGACGAGCTTGCTCGGCAAGCCCGCGAGTCCGGTGATCAGCGTCGCCAGGAGGTCACGAACCAGGCCACCGAGGAGCGCCAGGCCCAGCTCGACATGCTCCCGCCTGACTTGGCGGGTCAGGTCCGAGAGCTGCAGCAGTACGACTTCACCTCGGCCGAGGCCCAGCAGCGCTTCGAGGCGTTGATGGACCAGTTGCGCCAGCAGATCGCGCAGACCTACTTCAACCAGATGGCTGGCTCGATGCAGCAGATGTCACCCGAGCAGATGCAGCGCATGAAGGACATGATGAGCGGGCTGAACCAGCTCCTCGAGCAGCGCGAGCAGGGCCAAGACACCCAGCCCGGGTTCGAGGAGTTCATGGAGCGCTTTGGCGACTTCTTCCCCGAGAACCCGCAGAACCTCGACGAGCTGCTCGAGATCATGGCCCAGCGCATGGCGGCCATGCAGGCGATGATGAACTCGATGACGCCCGAGCAGCGGGCGCAGCTGCAGGGGCTCTCCGAGCAGCTCATGGAGGACATGGACCTGCGCTGGCAGGCCGATCAGCTGGGTCAGCACCTGCGCGACCTGTTCCCGCAGATGGGCTGGGACAAGAAGTACAACTTCAGCGGTCAGGACCCGATGGGCTTTGCCGAGGCGGCCCAGATGATGGAGCAGCTCGGCGACATCGATCAGCTCGAGAACCTGCTGCGGGGCGCCACCAACCCTGGTGCCCTGGCCGAGGCCGACATCGACAAGGCCCGCGACCTGCTCGGCGACGATGCCGCCCGCTCGCTTGAGCGCCTCGCCGAGCTGGCCAAGATGCTCGAGCAGGCGGGGCTCATCGAGAACAAGGAGGGCCGTTACGAGCTGACCCCCAAGGGCATCCGCAAGATCGGCGCCAACGCCTTGAACGACCTGTTCAAGAAGCTGGCCAAGGACAAGATGGGCACTCACAAGGTCGACCGCATCGGCACCGGCCACGAGCGCACCTACGACACCAAGCCCTATGAGTTCGGCGACCCGTTCAACCTCGAGATCCACCGCACGATCCGCAACGCCATTCGGCGGTCCGGCGGCGGCACGCCGGTGCGGCTGCTGCCCGAGGACTTCGAGATCGAGCGCACCGAGACGCTCACCAAGTCCAGCACCGTGCTCATGCTCGACCTGTCGCTGTCGATGCCGATGCGCGACAACTTCCTTGCTGCCAAGAAGGTGGCGATGGCGCTGCACTCGCTCATCTCGTCGATGTTCCCGCGTGACTTCCTTGGCATCGTGGGGTTCAGTGAGGTGGCTCGTGTGCTCAAGCCCGAGCAGCTCCCCGAAGTGAGCTGGGACTTCGTGTACGGCACCAACATGCAGCACGGGTTCATGCTGAGTCGCCAGATGCTGGCTCGCCAGACGGGCACCAAGCAGATCATCATGATCACCGACGGCGAGCCGACCGCCCACATCGAGCCCAACGGCGAGGTGTTCTTCAACTACCCGCCGGTGCCCGAGACCGTCGAAGCCACGCTCAAAGAGGTGGCGCGCTGCACGAGGGACGGCATCAAGATCAACACCTTCATGCTCGACGCCAACAGCTACCTCAAAGCCTTCATCGAAAAGCTCACCAAGATGAACCAGGGTCGGGCGTTCTTCACCACGCCCGAGACCTTGGGCGACTACGTGCTCGTCGACTTCATCGAGCAGAAGAAGGCGATGCGCGGCGGCCGCCGGTCGGCCTGAGCCACCTCGGCAGAGGCCGGTCGCGAGGCCGGGGTTTCATGGCACCTCGGCCCCTCACGGCGTCGTACAGAGCACTTCGCCAACGTTCAGTGATCCCCCCTTGCGCGCACCCTCTGTGGTAAGCGAAGATGACACACGTGTAATTACGTCGGTGCAGGTCGCACCGAGGGGGCCGAGCAGGAGGCCAGGCGACGATGCGCAACACAGCGACTGAACCAGAGGAGCGCAGCTGGCAAGACCACGCCAACTGCCTCGGTGTCGACCCTGACCTGTTCTTCCCTGAGCGCGGCGCTTCTACCCGCGAGGCCAAAGAGGTCTGTCGGGGTTGTGTCGTGCGGCAGGACTGCCTCGAGTACGCCCTCGCCAATGGCGAGAAGTTCGGCATCTGGGGCGGCCTGTCCGAGCGAGAGCGGCGCCGCATCCGGCGTCATCGGGCGCAGGTCGCTCGCCGAAGCGCCACCGCCTGACGATCCCTTTCGGCGGCTCTCAGCCCCGCCGGGCCAGTCGCACCTCGATCGTGGTGTCCTCGGCCAGCCCCAGCTCGTCCCACCGTTCGGGCGGGACGGCGCGCAGGACTGGCTCGGGTACGAGGCCGACGAGCTCGGCGCCCGCCACCGTCGTGAGCGCGGCGACTCGATCGAAGGCCGCGGCGGGTCCGACCTCGTGCGGAGCGATCAGGTTCATGCTCACCTGCACGCGCGCTCCGACCTGCAGGCCGAGCGCGCGCACGTGCGGGCACCGCACGGCGGTGGCCAGCCGACGAGCCAACTCGACGTCGTCGGTCGCCAACCAGACGTTGTAGGCCACGAGCAAGGGCCGCGCCCCGACGCAGGTCGCCCCTGCGGTGAGATGCGGTGCGGGAGGGCCAGTGGTGGGGCTGAGGTCGGTGAAGGCCCGGCGGCGCACCTCGGGCAGCGTGACCTCGGGGCCGTAGCAGAAGCAGGGCACGCCGAGCTCAGTCGCCGACCACACGGCGTAGCGGTCTCGGGCGGCGACGGCCTCGGCCACGTCGGAGCCGCCGAGGGGCACGAAGGGCACGACGTCGACCACGCCCAGTCTGGGGTGGACCCCGTCGTGGCCGACCAGTGTCAGGCGCTCCACCGCAGCCCGTGCCACTGCTCGAGGTGCCTCCTCGCCGACCAGGGTCAGCACCGCCCGATGGTGATGAGGGTCGTGGTGGACGTCGAGCAGGTCGCGGCCGGCGGTTGCCGCAATGGCCTCGATCAGGATCGGGTCACGACCCTCGCTGATGTTCACGACGCACTCGAGCACTGCTCACCCCTGCGCTCCCGGCCGCTCGGCCGCTCGGCCCGCCTGAAGCGCCGATGTTAGGGTGCGGCCATGTTCGGCCTCGGAGTTCCCGAGCTCCTCATCATCCTCCTCATCGTGCTCCTGGTGTTCGGTGGCTCACGCCTGCCGAAGCTCGCCAAGTCGCTCGGCGAGGCGCAGAGGGAGTTCAAGAAGGGCAATGGGGACGACAAGAAGCCCTCCGACGGCACTACTACGCCGCCAGCCTGAGGCACCTGCACTTCCCGGGAACCGGGAGGAGCGTGCGGTCGTTGCCGTGACGGAACCGCTTCCTCCCCCGCAAGCATCAGACCGCATCCCCACCTGGGATGAGGTAGCCCGGGACTACGGGCGGTTCATCTACACCGTGGCCTACCGGCTCACGGGAAATCACGATGACGCACAGGATCTCGTCCAGGAGGTGCTGCTCCGGGTTCGCCGGGGCCTCGCCACCTACCTGCCGGGATCCATGGAGGGCTGGTTGAGCCGCATCACCACCAACGCATTCCTCGACGAGGTCCGCCGCAAGAAGCGGCGACCCCTCGACGTGGTGGCCGAACTGCCCGAGGCGCGCCTCGGGGTCAACGCCGACCCCGACGAGGTGCTGGCCCAGACGCGCCTGCCAGAGGACGTGCAGGCCGCGCTCCGCGCTTTGCCTGACGACTACCGAGCAGCGATCGTGCTGTGTGACGTCGTCGGCCTCGACTACGCCGAGATCGCCATCGCCCTCGACATCCCACCCGGCACCGTGCGCAGCCGCATCCACCGTGGCCGCGCCCGCCTTCGTGAGGCACTCTCATGACCGAACCCATCCGACCCGGCGAACCGAGCGAGCCGATCGTCGGCGCGACGGAAGCCGACACTGAGACCGCTGGTGGTCATCTCGGTGACCTGATCGCCGCCTACGTCGACGGCCAGGTCACGCCCGAGGAACGTGCTCGCGTCGAGGCCCACGCCTCATGGTGCGACGTGTGTCGGCTCCAGCTCGCCGCCGAGGGCCGGCTGTCGCAGCTCGTGCGGCTCCTGCCGATCGTGTCGCCGCCGTTCGGCTTCATCGAGCGGGTCCAGCGACACGGGCCGGTCACCCGGCAGCGGGCGGCGCGCCGCGTGCGCTTCGGGATGGCCAACGTGGTGGGCACTGCGGCGGCGCTGGTGCTCGTCTTGGGCGTGGCCACCTCCAATCGGACGGCGGCCGTGTCGCCCCAGGTGCGCGAGTCGGTGGTCGCCCATGCCGATGCCGAGGCGGTCGTACAGACCTCACCCGAGCGAGGCCTCGGCTCGCCGATGTCGTCGGTCGGCGTGTTCCACATGGGACCAGCCCCGCAACTGGCCGAGCGCGCTGCGGCCTACGGCCTTCCCTCGGTGTTCGGCAAGGACTTCGTCCTGGCCGCCTTTGGTGAGCGGCCATGGGCGGCGCAGGCCGTGTACAGCGACGGGGTCCACGACCTGTCGGTGTTCGTGCAGCAAGGCTCGCTGAACTGGGACGACCTACCTGAGCAGGCCGAACCAGTGCTGGTCGGCGGTCGTCCCGCGTGGCACCTGGTGGACGGCAGTCGTGACATCCTCATCGTCCCCCGAGGCGCGGTCGTCTACACGATCGTTGGCCCCGTGCCCGACGATCAGCTCCGCCTGGTCGGCTCTGCCGTGCCCGATCGCGCCGAGCCCGGTGACTCGCTCATCGATCGCCTGGCCGACGCTGGCCGGGGACTGCTCAGCGCCTTTGCCCTTCGGGGCTAGCCCCCTGGCCGTTGCTAGCCCCCTGGCCGTCGCTAGCCCCCTGGCCGTCGCCGGCGGCCCTCAAGCCCCTCGGTGCAGCCGCGGTTCCACGCTCAGCGCCCTCATCTGCGCCGTCTCCTTCTCATCGCTGAGAAGCAGGCGCCGCAGATCGGTTTGACCGGTGGGTGGGAGGGCCGGTGGTCGGCGTCGGAGCAGAGCGCGGGGCCGAGCTGGCGCCTGCACCTGGACGCGACACGAGCGGGCCCTGCAGGGCCCGCTCGTGGTCGGGAAGGACTGGTTCGGCGCAGCTCAGCGAGCGGGGACGGTCATCCGGCGACGCTTGAGGATTCGACGCCGCTCACGCTCGGAGGTGCCACCCCACACGCCGTGGTCGATGCGGTTCTCGAGGGCGTACTCGAGGCACGGCTGAAGCTGGGGGCAGGTGGCGCAGATCTTGCGGGCCCGGTCGACGCCCACGCCATCGCTGGGGAAGAACACCGACGGCGAGTAGTCGCGGCAGTTCCCCTTGGCCATCCATGCAGTCTCGGTCGTGGTGTCGTCCATCATTGTCCGTTCTCTCCTGTTCGATCCAGGTTGTTCCACGCTGCGCGCCCGCAGTTGGTTCCCGTTGAAGCACACGAGTTCGGTGGGCGACTCTGGGAACCGGGCGGCGGTGTGCACCGTTGGTTCACCAGACAAGACCGGAAACGGAGCACATGATGATGCCAGACCACGAGTCGTTTGACGGGGATCAGGCGCAGGTGACCGAAGCGGCACTTGAGCCTACGAACCCCGCTCCCGAGCCCGATGTGACGTCCGTCATGTCCGAGGCCGAGCCGGCCGGCAGCCCATGGGCAGCTTCGTCCTCGGGGCCCTCGTGGTGGGAGGCACCGCCCACGACGACGACCGCCGCGATGAGCGGAGCCCCGGTCACGGGTCAGCTGCCACCCCCGGCGATGGTCGAGCCCGTCAGCGGCGCCGAGTCGCCCTACGTCATCGACGCCGCACTCGCGCCTGCCACCGGAGACGGGGCTGGCAACGCTGGTGGTCAGCGCAGTGGCCTGAAGGCTGGCCTCATCGGAGGGCTCGTCGGCGCCGTGGTGGCGGCCGTCGTGTCGTTCGGGGTCGTCACGATCAAGGACGACAACGCGAGCACGACGCAGAGCGCAGCGGTGCCGACCACCGTGGCAGGGTCGGGCGCTGCTGCCACGACGCTCGACATCCGGGCGCTGCTGGCCAAGGTCCAGCCGTCGGTGGTGGCCATCCTCACCGGCCAGGGTGGGCGCAGCGGGACCGGCGTGTACACCGGGGCGGGCTCGGGCGTCATCATCGACGCTGACGGCCTCGTGCTCACGAACGCCCACGTCGTCAGTGGGGCCGACGTGATCACCGTGAAGATGTTCGATGGCAAGGAGCACAAGGCGACCCTGATCGGCTCGTCGTCGGCCGACGACGTCGCCCTGGTCAAGATGGACGGCGTGTCGGGTCTGTCGCCCGCCACGCTCGGCGACAGCACCAAGCTGCAGGTCGGTGACCCGGTCATCGCCATCGGCAACGCGCTGAACCTCGAGGGCACCCCGACGGTGACCCAGGGCATCGTGTCGGCCAAGGACCGCAGCATCAGCGCCCAGGACGTCAGCCTGAGCAACCTGATCCAGACCGACGCCGCCATCAACCCCGGCAACTCTGGAGGCCCGCTGCTCAACTCGGCCGGTGAGGTCGTGGGCATCAACACCGCCCGCATCCCCAACAGCCAGAACCTGGGCTTCGCGCTCGACATCAACCACGTCAAAGACGTCATCGCCAGCATCAAGGCGGGCGGCAGCGGCGCGACGCCCCTGGCCGGCGGCGCCTTCCTCGGCGTCGAGGCGATCAGCGTGTCCGACCTCACCCAGGCTCAGCTCGACCAGTACGGCGTCAAGGTCACGGCCGGCGCGGTGGTCACCACCATCAGCCCGGGGACCGCAGCGGAGGCAGCAGGGCTGAAGCCCGGTGACGTGATCACCGAGCTCGGCGGCAAGCCGGTGCGCACCGTGGCCGAGCTGCGCAGCACGATCGCCACCTTCAAGCCCGGCGACAAGGTGACGGTGAAGGTCGTGCGAGACGGTGAGACCACCTCGGTGGAGGCCACGCTCGGCACCCGCCCGGCCACGGCGGGCTGACCACTACGGTCCCGGTCACCACCGAGTCGAGGGGGAGCGATGGGGGCACTGGAGGTCGAGGCCGAGGCCGCCGAGGTCGGGATCGATCCCGAGCGGCTCGGGCGCATCAGGGACCGGATGCGCCCCTACGTCGACGACGGCCTGCTCCCGGGCTGGCTCTACGTCGTGGCCCGTGCCGGCAAGGTGGTGGCCGTCGAGACCTACGGGCACCGCGACGTCGAAGCCGGTCTCCCCGTCGAGGTCGACACGCTCTTTCGGCTCTACTCGATGACCAAGCCGATCACCTCGGTGGCGGCGCTGATGCTGTGGGAGCAGGGTGCCTTTGAGCTGAAGGACCCCGTCGCTCGCTTCCTGCCCGACCTGGCCGGCGTGCGGGTGTGGCGGGGCGGGTCGGCCCTCAACCCGGTCACCGAGCCGGTGACCGAGCCGCTCACCGTGTGGAACCTGCTGACCCACACCGCGGGGTTCACCTATGGGTTCCACCACGCCCACCCCGTCGATGCGATGTACCGGGCCGCGGGGTTCGAGTGGGGCGTGCCGCCCGGCATCGACTCGGCCGAGGCCGTGGCCCGCTGGGCCCAGCTGCCCCTCGTGTTCCAGCCCGGCACCGAGTGGAACTACGGCGTCTCCACCGATGTGCTCGGTCGTCTCGTCGAGGTGGTGTCGGGTCAACCCCTTGACCGGTTCTTCGCCGAGCGGATCTTCCGGCCCCTCGGCATGACCGACACCGGGTTCTGCGCACCGGTCGACCAGCAGCACCGGCTGGCGGCGCTCTACGCCCCGACGCCCGGCACCCGGGTTGCCCGCCGGCTCGACGCCATGGGCGACCACGCCAAGACCGAGCCGACGTTCCTGTCCGGTGGGGGCGGTCTGGTCGGCACCGCGCACGACTACCACCGCTTCGCCACGATGCTCCTGCGTCGCGGCCTGCTTGACGGATGCCGGGTTCTCGGCCCCCGCAGCGTGGCCTTCATGGCCAGCAACCACCTGCCGGGCGGCGCCGACTTGACGGCCTTCGGCCGGCCGTTGTTCGCCGAGACCGCCTTCGACGGGGTCGGGTTCGGGCTCGGCGTCTCGGTCACCATCGACCCGATCAAAGCCAAGGTGCCCGGCTCGGTGGGTGACTTCTCATGGGGAGGAGCAGCCAGCACCACGTTCTGGGTCGACCCGACCGAGGACCTCACGTGCCTGTTCCTGACCCAGCTCCTGCCGTCCAGCACCCACCCCTTGCGGAGCCAGTTGAAGGCGCTCGTCCACCAGGCCCTCGTGGCCTGACCTCAGAGGGGCCGGTAGGCTTCGCTGATCTGCCGCGGCCGCCCGGTCGGCTGGCGACCGCCGTCTCGCAGGAGCAGCACCGATGTCGAACCTTCCGCCCCTCCCCGAGGCCGTCGCTCCCGCGGCGCACGCCCGCGTCGTGTACCTCGGACCGGTTTCGCCGCACTGGGAGGTCGAGAACGACTTCGGAGATCGCCACGTCGTCGAGGAGTTCCGCGCCCGCGTGCTGGCCCGGCTCGTGCTGCTGCCCCGCGACGACCCCCAGTTCCGCCGCAACCGCGAGCGCGTGGTCCGCGATGCCGAGCGAGAGAACATCCTGCTCGAGTGGGATCTCGGCCTGCCCGACGACGAGGGCTGAACGCAGGGGCGGTTGGCTCCCTGCTGGGGCCGCGTGCCCGCCAGTGCCCTTCACTAGGGTGCGCTCATGTCTGTCGACGCCATGGCTGATCAGAGGCTCGACGACCGCATCTTGAACCGTGAGCTGTCCTGGCTCGACTTCAACGCCCGCGTGCTGGCGTTGGCCGACGACCCCAACGTGCCGCTGCTCGAGCGAATGAAGTTCTGCGCGATCTTCTCGACCAACCTCGACGAGTTCTTCCAGGTGCGCGTGGCGGCGTTGCGCGACCAGGTGGCGGCCCGGATCAGCCGCCCGAGCCCCGATGGCCGCACGCCGGCCCAGCAGCTGCTCGAGATCAGCGACCGCGTGGCGATCCTGGAAGGTGAGCAGGAGCGGATCTTCCTCGAGCACCTCGTGCCCTCGCTGGCCGCTGCCGGCGTCGAGCTGGTGTCGTGGGACGACCTGGACGAAGACGACCGCAAGCGCCTCGTCGAAGTGTTCGAGGAGCGGGTCTTCCCGGTGCTCACGCCGCTCGCCGTCGATCCCGGCCACCCCTTCCCCTACATCTCCAACCTGTCGCTCAACCTCGCCGTGGTCGTCGTCGACCCCGACACCGGTGCTCGCCGCTTCGCTCGGGTCAAGGTGCCCTCGCTGCTGCCTCGGTTCCTGGCCCTCCCCGATGGGGGTCGCTACGTGCCACTCGAGCAGGTCATCGCCAGCCAGCTCCTCTCGCTGTTCTCCGGCATGGAGATCCTCGAGCACGTGGTGTTCCGGGTCACTCGCAACGCCGATCTCACGCTCGAGGAAGAAGAAGCCGACGACCTTCTTGCCGCAGTCGAGATGGAGCTGCGGCGCCGGCGATTCGGGCGGGCGGTGCGGCTCGACATCGCGGCTGACACGAGCGACGAGATCCTCGACCTGTTGCAGCGCGAGCTCGATCTCGACGATGCCGATGTGTTCAAGCACCGAGGCCCCATCGACCTGTCGGGCCTCTGGGCGGTGTACGGGGTGAACCGTCCCGACCTGAAAGACGACGTCTGGGCGCCGGTCACACCCGCCGCCATCGCCGAGGCCGCCGACGACGACCGCAGCATCTTTTCGGTCATGCGGGCACGCAACGTGTTGGTGCACCACCCGTACGAGTCGTTCGCGGCCTCCGTCGAAGAGTTCATCCGCCAGGCATCCGAGGACCCCAAGGTGCTCACCATCAAGGTGACGCTGTACCGGACCTCGGCCGACAGCCCCCTGGTGCGGTCGTTGATCCGGGCGGCCGAGCGAGGCATCCAGGTGGCTGCCCTCGTCGAGCTGAAGGCGCGCTTCGACGAGCAGGCCAACATCACCTGGGCCAAGCAGCTCGAGCGGGCGGGCGTGCACGTGGTGTATGGCCTCGTGGGGTTGAAGACGCACAGCAAGTGCGTGCTGGTCGTGCGCGAGGAGGAAGACGGCATCCGCCGCTACGTCCACATCGGGACCGGCAACTACAACTCCTCGACGGCGCGGCTGTACGAGGACGTTGGCATGCTCACCTGCGACGGTGAGATCGGCGCCGACCTCACCCAGCTGTTCAACCACCTCACGGGCTACAGCCGGGAGGTGCGCTACCGGCGCCTCGTCGTGGCCCCGCGCTGGCTGCGCCCCAAGCTCCACGATCTGATCGCGGGCGAGGTCGCGCAGGGTGCTCGGGGCCGGATCACCATGAAGATGAACTCGCTGGTCGACCCCGACATCATCGAGGCGCTCTATGGCGCCAGCCGGGCCGGGGTGCAGATCGACCTCATCGTGCGAGGCATCTGCTGCCTCCGGCCGGGGGTGCCGGGGCTCAGCGACCACATCCGGGTGCGCTCGATCGTGGGTCGCTTCCTCGAGCACTCGCGCGTCTTCCACTTCGCGAACGGGGGAGGGCCGGGCAAGCCGGCGTTCCTGATCGGCTCCGCGGATCTCATGCCCCGCAACCTCGATCGCCGCGTCGAGGTGCTGGTCACCATCGAGGATCCGGCGCTGCAGCGGCGGCTTCGTGAGCTGCTCGACGTAGCCCTGGCCGATGACGCGCTGGCCTGGCGCCTCCTCCCCGATGCCACCTGGGAGCGGGTGCCGCAGGGTCAGCGCCTCGACGCCCAACGCCGGCTGCACGAGCTGGCGGCGGCTCGGGCCAGGCGGGTGAGCGTCGATGGCTGATCGCTCGATCGAACGCGAGGTGAAGCTGGCCGCCTGGCCCGGCTTCCGCCTTCCCGACCTCGCCGGTGTCGCCGGCTTCGCCGAGGTCCAACCGGCGATCGAGCGACAGCTCGACGCCGTCTACTACGACGCCGCCGACCTCCGCCTCATCCGGGCCGGGGCGACGGTGCGCCACCGCAGTGGCGACGGCGACCCGACCTGGACCGTCAAGGTGCCGGGCAAGGTTGCCGCCGGCATGCTGGCGCGCACCGAGGTGAACGAGCCGGGGCCGGCCGACGCGCTGCCCGAGTCCGTTCTTGCGCTCGTGCGGGGCATGGTCCGCCGCGCCCCCCTCGTCCCCGTTGCCCACCTGCACACGGTGCGCACGGCCGTGGTGCTGCGCGATGGCGGCGGACGCGCCCTCGCCGAGGTGTCCGACGACGAGGTGTCGGTGCTCGAGGACGGTCGGGTGGCGGCGCGGTTCCGCGAGGTCGAGGTCGAGCTGGCCCCGGGTGCCCCCGAGCTCCTGCTCGGCCCCCTGCTCGAACGCCTGCGCATGGCGGGGGCCGGCGATGCCGATCCGACGCCCAAGCTCGTGCGCGCCCTCGGGCCCCGGGCGCTCGCGCCTCCCGATCCGCCCGTGCTCGGCCATGGTGCGCTGGCCACGGTCGCTGACGTGGTCCAGGCGGCGATGGCCGGCTCCGTGCAGCGGCTCCTGATGCACGACCCGCTCGTGCGCCTCGACGCCGGGCCGGTCGGGGTGCACCAGGCCCGGGTCTCGACCCGGCGGCTTCGCAGCGATCTGCGCACCTTCCGCGAGCTGCTGGCCCCGGGCTTCGGTGAAGGGCTGCGGGCCAGCCTGGCCGGCCTCGCCGGCGACCTCGGCACCGTTCGCGACGCCGACGTCTTGCTCATCCGCCTCGATCGCCAGGCCGCCGCGCTCGACCGCGCCGATGCGGTGGCGGCCCGGCGGCTCCTCACCCGGCTCCGCCGTCAGCGCCAGATCGCCCTGCGCCACGTGCTCGAGGTGCTGGATGGTGAGCCCTACCTCGACCTCCTCGACCAGCTCGTCGAGGCGGCCAACCATCCGGCCGTCCTGCGTCAGGCCGCGACCCTGCCCGCGAGCGACGCACTGGCCAAGGTGGCGTCGGGTCCCTGGCGCAAGCTGTGCAAGCGGGCCGACGAGCTCGGCGATGGCGCCACCGATGCGCAGCTCCACGAGTTGCGCATCACCGTGAAGCGGGTGCGCTACGCCGCCGATGCCGCCGCGCTCGCCATCGCCGAAGCGGCGCCGCATGCCGCCGCCCTCTCCGAGCTGCAGGGGGTGCTGGGCGAGCAGCACGACGCCGTCGTGGCCGAGCAGTGGTTGCGTGCGGCGGTCACCGCCGGCACCAGCCGGAACCAGGCGCTGGCGGCAGGCCTCCTCGTGGCCGAGCAACGTCGCGAGGCTGCCGAGCATCGCCAGCAGTGGCAGGAGGCATGGGCGGAGGCGTCGAAGAAGAAGGTGAGGGCGTGGCTCGAACGGTGAGGGCTGCCGGCGGACTGGTGTGGCGGATGGCGAACGGCGGGGTCGAGGTGCTGCTGGTGCACCGGCCCAGTCCCGAGCTCGAGGACTGGAGCTTCCCCAAGGGCAAGGTCGACCTCGGCGATCCCGACGACGAGCACGCCGCGCTCCGAGAGGTCCTTGAAGAGACTGGCTTGCGCTGCTCGCTCGGCCGTGAGCTGCCAAGCATCTCCTACGTCGATCGCAAGGGCCGCGACAAGACCGTGCGCTACTGGGAGATGCGGGTGCTGGATGGTGAGTTCGCGCCCAACGTCGAAGTCGACGAGATCCGCTGGTTGGGCCTCGAGGAGGCCGGGCGAACGCTGTCGTACGAGCGTGACGGCGACGTGCTCGATGCCTTCGCCGTGTTCGCCGGGCAGGTCCAGCGCAACGTCGGTTGAGCCCTTCCGAGGAGCTCCCGGAGCGGCACCAAGCCCGACTAGACTAAGTCTGATGATCGTCAACATCCACGAGGCCAAGACGACGCTGTCCCGATTGCTCCAGCGCGTCGGTGAGGGAGAAGAGATCGTGATCGCCAAGGCGGGACAGCCGATTGCTCGGTTGGTGCCCTACGACGGTCCGCAGCGAGCGCGCCGTCCAGGCGTCTGGACGGGCCGAGTGCGCATCGCGCATGACTTCGACGAACTGCCGTCGGAGGTCATGGACCGGTTCCACGACGAGCTGTGACGCTGCTCCTCGACACCCACGTGCTGCTCTGGTGGCTGGCTGACCACCCTGACCTGCCGCTCGGTGTCCGCCACGAGATCACCCGGGCGCCTCGTTGCTACGTCAGCGCGGCCAGCATCTGGGAGGCCACGATCAAACGGGCGCTCGGCAAGCTTGACTGCCCGTCCGGTCTCGCTGCCGTGGTCCAGACCGAGGGTTTCGACCCTCTGCCGGTCAGCCTCGAACACGCTGAAGCGGTGGGGGGGCTCCCACCCCTGCACGGCGACCCGTTCGACCGCCTGCTCATCGCGCAAGCGCAGCTCGAGGGCCTCACGCTGGTCACGAGGGACGACCGGATCGGCCGGTACGACGTCGCGGTGCTCGCCTGGGGCTGATCGGCCCCTCGTTCACCTCCCGTCCATCTACCGGCGGGGGCCGTTCCTGGGCGTCGTTGGCGGTGACGCCAGGACTTCAGCCTTCGTTCATGCTTCGTTCACCCACGCGCGGCGAGCCATTCACCTCGTCTCCGTACCGTCGCTCGGGTAAAGAACCCTCGATAAGGAGATGCAACCGTGAGCATGACGAAGCTGCGCGTGCGGCGCACCGGCCTGGTGGCCATCGCAGGAGCGGTGGCCCTGTCCCTCGTCGGAGCGGCGTGTGGAAGCTCGAGCAAGTCGGGCGGCGCCACCACGACCGCTGGTGGTGCCACGACCACGGCGGCACCGTCTGACCTCAAGGCCACGCTCAATGCTTCCGGCGCCACCTTCCCCCAGGCCTTCTACCAGGAGGCCATCACCGCCTTCACGGCCAAGAACAAGGGCGTCACCATCAACTACGCCGGCGGTGGCTCGGGCAAAGGCCGAAAGGACCTTGCCGACCAGCTCGTCGACTGGGCCGGATCCGACGGAGTCATCAAGGACGTCGACCTGCCCACCTTCAAAGGTGGCGAGGTCCTCTACTTCCCGACCGTCGTGGCCCCCATCACGGTGTCGTACAACCTCAGCGGCGTGAAGGACCTCAAGCTGTCGGCCGACACGATCGCCAAGATCTACCAGAAGCAGATCACCAGCTGGGATGACGCGGCCATCAAGGCCGACAACACCGGGGCGACCCTGCCCGCGACCCCGATCGTCGTCGCCGTCCGGTCCGACTCGTCCGGCACCACGGAGAACTTCACCAAGTTCCTCGATGCCGCCGCCGGTGCGAGCGGCTCGGGTGTGTGGACGCTCAAGAGCGGTTCGACGGTCACGTGGCCGGCCGGCGTGCAGGCCGGCAACGGCAACCCCGGCGTGGCCCAGATCGTGAAGAGCACGGCCGGCGCCATCGGCTACGTGGACCTGAGCGATGCCAAGGCCACCGGCTTGTCGTTCGCGATGGTCAAGAACAAGGCCGGCACGTTCATCGCCCCGACGGTCGCCGGGGCCACCGCCGCCGCCGAGAAGGCGACGATTGCGCCGAACCTCACGTACTTCGCGGGTTGGGCCGAAGGCGACCTCGCCTACCCGATCGCCGCTCAGACCTGGATCCTGGCCTACGCCAAGCAGACCGACAAGGCCAAGGGCGAGGCGCTCAAGGCGTTCCTCACCTACGTCCTCACCGACGGCCAGGCGCTGGCCGGCTCGGTCGACTTCGGCAAGCTGCCGGCCGGTCTCGAGAAGCAGGCCATCGACCAGCTCGCCAAGCTCCAGATCCCGGCCTGACCCAGTAGAGCTCGCACCGCGACGCCGGGCCATTCCCCCCTGCCCGGCGTCGCTGTGTAGCGTCCCCCCGAGGTCCTCACCATGGCGTCCATGCAGTTCAGCCTGAGATCGAAAGGTGGTCACGCCGACCGGGCGTTCGCCGGCTTGGCGCTGGCTGCCGGCTCTCTGGTCCTGGTCATCCTGGGGCTCATCGCCATCACGACCGGCAGGAGCTCGGTCGAGGTGCTCCAAGACATGGGCGCCCAGTTCTTCACCTCCGACGTGTGGAGCGTCCCGGACCAGTTCTTCGGCTCGCTGGCGCTCATCTACGGCACCATCCTCACGTCGATCATCGCGCTGATGTTCGCCGTGCCCGTGAGCCTGGGCATCGCCCTGTTCGTCACCCAGGTCGCTCCCATCCGCCTCCGCACGCCGATCGTCTACGTGATGGACCTGCTGGCCGTCATCCCGTCGGTGGTGTTCGGGCTCTGGGGCGTCCTGGTGCTGGCCCCCAACATCACGGGTCTGTACAAGGCGATCGCCGACGCGGTCGAGCCGATCCCGGTGCTCAACTCGATCTTCGGTCCAGAGGCGAACGGCAAGAGCTTCTTCACCGCCGGCCTCATCCTGGCCATCATGATCACCCCGATCATCACCTCGATCAGCCGTGAGGTCATCGACACCACCCCACCGGGCGAGCGCGAGGCCGCATTGGCGCTCGGTGCCACGCGGTGGGAGATGATCCGAGGCTCGGTGCTCCCTCACAGCAGCGCCGGCCTCGTCGGCGCAGTCATGCTCGGGCTCGGGCGGGCCATGGGCGAGACGATCGCGGCCGCACTGGTCATCGGCTCGTCGCAGCAGATCAGCTCGAACGTGTTCGCTTCGGGCGACTCGATGCCGGCGATCATCGCCAACCAGTGGGGCGAGGCCGACAGCCTCCACCGGTCGGCACTCATCTGCCTCGGCCTGACCTTGTTCGTCTTCACGATCATCGTCAACATGGCGGCCAATGCCGTGGTGACCCGGTCCGAGCGCCGCAGCCAGGGAGCCGTGTGATGGCGACCGTCCTCGAGATGCCGAGCTCCGCCCCGGGGCCTCTCGCCACCCCGCCCGACCTGCACGCGAAGCACGGATGGCGCACTGCCAAGAGCAGCCTCATGAGCGTGCTCATGGGTCTGTCCCTCGTGGCGGTGATGATCCCGCTCGGCTTCGTGCTGTGGACGGTGCTCAGCAAGGGCATGGGCATCATGAGCTGGGAGTTCCTGACCTCCGACATCCCCGTGTCTGACCGGGCGCAAGGTGGTGGCATGGGGCCAGCTGTGCTCGGCACCATCGTGATCACGGGCTTCGCCACGCTGCTGGCGATCCCGCTCGGCATCCTCGGAGCGGTGTACCTCCACGAGTACGGGGGCGTCTCGCCGCTCGCCCGGTTCGTACGTTTCATGTCCTACGTGATGACCGGTGTGCCGTCGATCGTCATGGGCCTGTTCGTCTACACGGTGTGGACGCTGCGCTTCGGGCTCGAAGGGGTCGGCGGTTCGCTGGCCCTGGCCTGTCTCATGCTGCCGGTCGTGATCCGCGCCACCGAGACGATGCTCAAGCTCGTGCCCGACTACCTGCGCGAGGCGAGCTATGCGCTCGGGTGCCGCAAGAGCCGAACCGTGCTGACCGTGGTCTTGCCCGCCGCGCTGCCGGGGATCACCAGCGGGTCGCTTCTCGCCGTTGCTCGGGCCGCCGGCGAGACGGCGCCGCTGCTGTTCACGATCGGCTACGTCACCAAGAACAACTCCAACCTGTTCAACGGGCCCACCACCGCCCTGTCGACCCAGATCTTCCGCAACGCCACGTCGCCGTTCGTGGGCGCCCAGGATCGGGCATGGGGGGCAGCGCTGACGCTGGTCGCCCTCGCCTTCCTGTTCACCGTCGCGGCCCGCGTCATCTCCGCCCGATTCGCCACCAAGAGGTGAGACCATGTCCGATGCTCAGGAGGCCACCGTCGTGAGCGACGCGATCGAACCCCAGCCGGTCGCCGTCAACGAGCGCGTCGCGCCGGCTCGACTCGCGCCCGAGGAGCGCTCGGTCGACCCTGACGCGGCCCTTGGCGTCTCGGTGTTCGAGTGCACGGACCTGTCGGTCCTCTACGGGTCGTTCCGGGCGGTGCAGCCCACCGACCTGACGATCCGCCGCAACGAGATCACGGCCTTCATCGGGCCGTCGGGTTGTGGCAAGACGACGGTGCTCCGCTGCTTCAACCGCATGAACGACCTCATTCCCTCGGCGCGGGTCGAAGGCGAGGTCCGCTACCACGGGGTCGACCTCTACGGCCCTGACGTGTCACCGACCGAGGTGCGGCGCCGCATCGGGATGGTGTTCCAGAAACCGAACCCGTTCCCCAAGAGCGTCTATGACAACGTCGCGTTCGGACCAAAGGTGAACGGCGTCAAGAAGCGCAGCGAGCTCGACGAGATCGTCGAGCAGAGCCTTCGGGGTGCGGCGTTGTGGGACGAGGTCAAGGACCGGCTGAAGGCTTCGGCCCTCGGCCTGTCCGGCGGTCAGCAGCAGCGCCTGTGCATCGCCCGGGCCATTGCAGTGCAACCCGAGGTGATCCTCATGGACGAGCCGTGCTCCGCGCTGGACCCGATTGCCACGGCCCGAGTCGAGGACCTCATGCAGGAGATCAAGGACACCTACACGATCGTGATCGTGACCCACAACATGCAACAGGCGGCGCGTGTCAGCGATCGCACGGCGTTCTTCACAGCCGAGGTGAACCCCTCCAGCGACACTCGGACGGGCGTCCTGGTCGAGTTCGACCGCACCACCAAGATCTTCTCGAATCCGAGCGACGCCCGGACCGAGGCCTACGTCACTGGGAGGTTCGGATGACCGATACCCGTCGCAGCTTCCACACGCAGCTCGAGGAGATCCGCGACGACATCGTGCGCCTTGGTGCCTTCGTGGTCGAGGCGCTCCCGAACGCCACTGAGTCGTTGCTCACCTCAGATCTCGAGCTGGCCGAGTCTGTCATCGCAGCCGACGCCGACCTCGATGCTCGTTCTCTCCTGCTCGAAGAGAAGTGCTACGCCGCGCTGGCGCTCCAATCGCCGGTGGCCGTGGACCTGCGGGCGGTGGTGTCGGCGGTGCGGATGGTGGCCGAGATCGAGCGCTCGGGAGATCTCGCCGTCAACATCTGCAAGGCGGCGCGCCGGATCTACCCCCACGAGCTCGACCCTCGGTTGCGTGGTCTCATCAACAACATGAGCGAGCGAGCCCAGCAGGAGCTGCGCTTCGCGATGGACGCCTACGCCGACGACGACGCAACGCTCGCCGGCGCCATCGACGACATGGACGACCTGCTCGATCGCACGCACAACGAGTTCATCCAGGCCATCTTCGAGAGCCACGGGGCCGGTCGCCTCGACTTGCAGGTGGCGGTGCAGCTGGCCCTCGTCGCCCGCTTCTACGAGCGCATCGGTGACCACGCCGTCAACATCGGGCTGCGGGTGCGCTACAAGGTCACGGGCATGCTCCCCGAGCATGAAGCACCCAACCGAGGTGGTCGGCAGTCCGACGCCGCTGCGCAGGCCATCGCCGAGCGCCGGCTGGGTGGCGCGCCGCCCTCCGAGGCGACCGGAGGGTCATGACCGTCGCCCTCCTGGGGCTCGTCATCGTGGTGGTCGCGGCTTCATTTGTCGCGGGGTCCGTCCTCGCTCAGCGGCGAGCCGCACAGCGAGTGACTGCCTTGACCGCTCGCGTGCGGCCCGACGCTGATCGGTTCGCGCCCCTCAAGCTCGACCAGGCCTTCGACCGCCTCGACGCCGCGCTCAGCGTCGTCGAGCAGTCGGCGTCATCGGTCGACCTCGCCCGCGAGCGACTGCAGGCGGCCTTCGATGCCTTGCCGATCGGCATCGTGGTGGCCGACGAGCGAGGGGTCGCGGTGCTGCGCAACGAGACCGCCGAACACGTCGTCGGGGTCCGCCATGCCGACGCGTTGGTGGCCGACGCGGTCAGCTCGCTGCTGGCCGCGGCGGGAAGTGGTGAGGTCGCTCGGCGCACGCTGCAGCTCTTCGGGCCGCCCCGGCGAACGGTGGTGCTCACGGCCTCGCCCTTCGGGGGCTCGGCAACAAGTGGCGCGCTGGTGACCATCGAGGACGTGACGGAGCGGTCGCGCCTCGAAGCGATGCGCACCGACTTCGTGGCCAACATCAGCCACGAGCTCAAGACCCCGGTCGGGGCGCTCGCGCTGCTGGCCGAGACGCTTGCCGGCGAGGACGAGCCCGAGGTGGTCGAGCGCCTCGCCGATCGCATGGTGATCGAGGCTCACCGGGTCAGCCGGGTGATCGAGGACCTGCTCGAACTATCACGCCTCGAGGTGGGCGAGCAGCCGCTGCGCGAAGTCGTCGGGGTTGGTCTGCTTGCCGCGGAGGCGGTCGAGCGCGTCAGGCCCCTCGCCGACTTCCGCACGATCGAGGTCAGGATCGAGGATCCGTCCCGTCGCCTTGCGGTGGTGGGCGACCGCCGGCAACTCGTCTCAGCGCTGTCGAACCTGGTCGAGAACGGGGTCAAGTACTCAGACGCCGGCTCTCACGTCGAGGTGAGCGCCGAGCAGGACGGCCCATGGGTCGACCTCGTCGTCACCGATCACGGCATGGGCATTCCCGCCCGTGACCTCGATCGCATCTTCGAGCGCTTCTACCGCGTCGATCGGGCGCGGTCGCGCGAGACCGGTGGCACCGGGCTGGGGTTGTCGATCGTGCGCCACGTGGCGACCAACCACGGCGGCTCGGTGGCCGTGACCTCGACCGAAGGGGTCGGATCCGTGTTCCGCCTTCGCATCCCGGCTGGACCGGGACGGCTGGCAGTCGTTGTCGACGAGCAGATGGAGGCGAGCTGATCATGGCCACCGAGATGACGACCGTCCTGGTGGTGGAGGACGAGGAGTCCTTCATCGAAGCCCTCACCATCGGGTTGCGCCGAGAGGGGTTCCGGGTGCAAGTGGCGCGTGACGGCGTGCAGGCGCTCGACCTGTTCGAGGCCGTCAAACCCGACCTCGTGCTGCTCGACGTGATGCTGCCGAAGATGTCCGGCCTCGACGTGTGCCGGCACATCCGGCAGCGTTCGAAGGTGCCGATCATCATGGTGACGGCGAAGGGCTCCGAGATCGACACCGTCGTCGGGCTCGAGGTCGGTGCCGACGACTACGTGACCAAGCCGTACCGCCTTCGCGAGCTCGTCGCCCGCATGCGGGCGGTGTTGCGCCGAGCCCCCCTCGACCGGAGCACGGTGGGGTCGGGTGACGTGCTCGAGGTCGGCGACGTGAGCCTCGATCCCGAGCGCCACGAGGTCACCATTCGCGGCGAGCTCGTGCCCCTGCCGCTCAAGGAGTTCGAGCTGCTCGAGCTCCTCCTCGAGCATGCGGGACGCGTGCTCACCCGCGACATCCTCATCGACCGGGTGTGGGGGGCCGACTACGTCGGGGACACCAAGACCCTCGACGTCCACGTCAAGCGGCTGCGTTCGAAGGTCGAGAACGACCCCTCGGCGCCGAGCAGGATCGTGACCATCCGTGGGCTGGGCTACAAGTACGAGGCAGTCCGGACCTGACGGTCGGGCGAACCTACGATGCCTACGTGACGTCACAGCCGAAGTGGTGGCGACCGGAGCTCTCCTCCGAACAGGTCGCGACCCCCGGCGGGAGTGGGCCAAGCGACTACGCCCGGGCGTTCGTGCTGTCACCGTTCACGCGCCTGGTGCGCACCCATGCGTGCTACGCAGCCGGCGACGCCATGGTCGCCGTGGCCCTCGCCGGGTCACTGTTCTTCTCGATTGAACCCGGAGCGGCGCGCTGGCGAGTCGCGCTGTACCTGCTGCTGACCATCGCCCCGTTCACCATCGTGTCGCCGCTCATCGGTCCCGCCATCGACCGAATGGCCGGCGGCCGACGACTGATGATCCTGGCCAGTGGCGCTGGTCGGATCGTCACCGCACTGCTCATGGCGCGGTTCATCGACGGCTACGCCCTCTTTCCCGCGGCCTTCCTGGCGCTGGTGTTCTCGAAGGGGTACTCGGTGGCCAAGAGCGCCCTGGTGCCGAGCCTGGTCTCGCACGATGGAGAGCTCGTCGAGGCCAACAGCAAGCTCTCGCTCGTCAGCGGGATCATGGCCTTCGCGGCTGCCATCCCAGCCGGCATCAGCTTGAAGGTGGCCGGCCCGGTTCCGGCGCTCGTGCTGGCGTCGCTGACCTTCGCCGTCGGGGTGATCATCGCCTTCCGGCTCCCCAACACCACCGTGGCGGCGACCCCCCCGTCCAGCAAGGAGACCGAGGAGCTGCGGGCCCAATCGGTGCTGCTCGCGGCCGCGGCCATGGGCACGCTGCGGGCCACGGTGGGGTTCTTGACCTTCTTCATCGCCTTCTGGTTCCGGGCCACCGACACGCCCACGTGGTGGTTCGGCGTCGTGCTGGCCTTCAGCGGCTTCGGGGCCCTGATCGGCGCCGCCCTGGCCCCGATCCTTCGCCAGAAGCTGCCCGAAGAGGTGCTGCTCCAGGCGGTGCTGCTGATGGTGGGGGTCATGGCCGTCGTCGCTGGGCTTCAGGCCGATCGCTCGTCGGCGGCCATCCTGTCGCTCACGCTCGGCATCGGCGCGGCAGGGGGGAAGCTGGCCTTCGACTCGATCGTGCAGCGCGACGCACCCGACGCCAACCAGGGGCGGGCCTTCGCCCGGTTCGAGACCCGGTTCCAGCTCGGCTGGGTCATCGCCGGCTTCGTGCCCGTCGTGATCCCGATCCCCGGCCGGCTCGGGCTGCTGATGGTCGCAGTGGCCACGCTCGGGGCTTTGGCCAGCTACGTCATCCGAGGCCGGCACCTGCGCCGCACCGGGCAGCTGCCCGAGCCCCTCAGCGGCCAGGCGTACCGCGAGGTGCAGCGGCGGGTGCAGGAGTCCCGCCGCCTGCAGCGTGAGTCGGCCGCCGCCGCGGCGGCAGCCGCGGCCGAGGCGCACCCCGCCGCCGCGGCAGCCGCGGCCGACAGCACGGTGACCGCCAACCAAGATCCCCTCGACGATGCCCTCGCGCCCCCCGACAGTGGTGCTTCGGCGCCTGCTGCGCCGCGGCGCCCACCCGTCGAGCCCGACGTCGGCATCGACGACGGGCGGCTCCCGTTCGACTCGTGACGCACTCCCGCGCTTGCGGTTGGCCCCGGCGCGTCAGTCGGGTAGGTCGATGCGGGCCAACCACAGCCCGGGGGCGTTGACCTCGTTGGGAGTGGGGAGCTCGCGGGCTGATCGGTAGAGGCGGGCCAGGCCGTCCTCGCCCGCCCGTTCGACGACGCCGCTCACGAAGCGCTGCCCTCGCTCGACCTGGTCCTGGGTCAGGCGCAGGCCGAGCAGCCGGGCCACGAAGCGGTCGCCTTCGTCGGCCTCGACCCGGCGGCGGCGCACGGCCTCGGTGAGGCGCGGGTACGACGCGATCAGCCGATGACCGATGGTGTCCATCGTGTGGTCAACGACGCCGACGAGCACGGCAACCAGCGCGTCCAGGCGGGTCGCGGTGGCCTCCTGCTCGGGAGTGCCGGCGGCGCCGAGGAGCACCTCGGGGTCGGCGAAGGCCTGCTGGAGCCCAGCCAACCCGCTGGGATCGGACAGCTCGAGGCCGCCGAGCTTCTCTTCGAGGGCGTGCGGGTTGGGCCGAAATCCGCCGACGTAAGCCGAGATCAGGCGCTGGAGCTCGTCGCGGAGGTGGGGTACGCCGAGCAGGGCGTGGTGGGTGATCTCGGACAGCGACACGTAGAGGCGCAGGTCGTCGGCGGGCAGCTCCCAGTCGTTGCCGAAGGTGGCCACCGTCGTGGCCACCACCTGGAGCTCGTCGGACGGCGGGCGAGGTATCGGCAGGTCGTACTGGCCGAACGATCGGGTGGCCAGGTGGCCGACCATCGATCCGGCCGACATGCCCAGCATCATCGGCGCCACCATCGCGAGCAGCCCGGCCAGCATCGCCGCCCCGGGATCGCCGGTCTCGTCGTCGTCGATCCCCGGTGACGAGCCGCTGCCGAGCGCGGTCGCCAGCAGCTCGAAGAGAGGCCGGTAGGCCTCGAGGCTGCGCAGTGCCCAGGCGCTGGGGGTCACCGGGACGACCTCGACCGGCCGGCCGGTGAGTGATGTCGCCAGGCCGGTCGTGGCCGCCACGTGCAGGTCGGCGACGCGAGCCAGCTCGGCCCACCGGATGCGCTCGAGCGGGTCGACGTTGGCCTCGGGCACCCCTCCGGTGGCGAGGTGCATGGCGAACTGCTTGGCGGTGTCCCAGCTGAGGGGGCCTTGGCCGCCGAGCATCTTGGCGAGGTCGCCGAAGAAGGGCAGGCCCTGGAACGGGTTGTCGCCGAGTGGACCGGGATCGCTCATGCGGGCATGGTAAGCGGGTGCCCGTGCGATCCCACCCCTGTGCTCCTGCCCCTTCCCCTGCTCCTTTCCGGCTGCCGGAGGTGCGGTCGTGAGCACCGTGGTGCTCGCTGGCGCGTCGGGGCGTGTCGGTCGCCGGGTGCTCGACCTTCTGCTCGCCGACGACTCGATCGACGAGGTGGTGACGATCGACGACGTTGCGGTGCCGGTGGCCGACCCTCGTCTGCGCCAGGTGACGATCGACCTCGGTGACGACTCGGTCGATCTGACGGGAGCGTTCGTGGGAGCCGACTGCCTCGTCCACCTCGCTCCCGCCGAGCCCTCGCTGGTGAGCCGACTCCTCGGGGCGGCGTCCGCGGCCGGGGTCGACCATGCGTTGGTGCTCTCGAGCGCAACGGTCTACGGGGCTTGGCCCAACAACCCTGTCCCATTGACCGAAGACGCCATCTTGCGGCCGAACACCGACTTCCCCTACGCCGTCAAGCGGGCCGCGATCGAGCACGTCGCCACGTTGTGGTCCGCGGCTGATGATGCACGGGTGGCGACGGTGCTTCGGCCCACGACGGCACTGGCCGAGCACGATGCGAGCTGGCTCGCTCGCGCCCTGGCCGCGGCCGCAGGGTTGCGGGTGGGCGATGCCGACCCGCCCGCGCAGTTCGTCCACCTCGACGACCTCGCTGCCGCGGTCGACGTTGCTCGACGGTCGCGCTACGACGGCCCGTTGAACGTCGCCCCCGACGGTTGGGTGAGCGGCGAGGACGTCCGGGCGTTGGCCGGTGCCGCGCCCCGGCTACGCCTGCCCGGTCGCCTCGCTCGTCGACTGGCCGAGCTGCGCTGGCAGCTCCGCCGGGGCCCCATTCAGCCCGGCGTGCTGCCGTTCGCGTCGTTCCCGTGGGTGGTGGCCAACGATCGCCTCCGGTCTCTCGGCTGGGTGCCGGCGCTCACGAATGAAGAGGCCTACGTCGCCGGGACCACGGGCTCGTGGTGGAGCACGCTCAGCCCCAAGCGCAAGCAGGAGCTCGCGCTCGGTGGTGCGGCGGCCGCCGCCGGTGGCCTGGCCCTGGCCGGCGCGCTGCTCACGAGGGCTGTCGTCCGGCGCCACCGTCGGCACCGACTGGGGAAGGAGCGAGTGTGAGTGCAGTTGGGGCCTCGAGGCTCGCCACTTCGCCACCTCGCCACTTCGCCACCTCGCCACTTCGCCACTTCGCCACTTCGCCACTTCGCCACTTCGCCACTGTTCTCGCCCTGGCGTGGCGCTGACCGCTAGCGGCCCGTCGAGGGGGCCTCGGCCAAGCGCACGGTGGTGGCGTCGGGCAGGCCCTCGTGGCGGTAGGTGATCGTGATGGTGTCGCCGACCTGGCGTGAGCGCACGAGCGTGGCGACGGCGGCCATCGACGGCGTCGGCTGCCCGTCGATGGCGATGATGACGTCGCCCTCGGCCAGTCCGCAGGTGCTGGCCGGAGAGCGCTCGGTTCGGGTGACCACCACCGCCCCACCTTGCACCCCGGCTCGCTTCGCCCAACTGGGATCGGCGTTGCTGCCTTCGATGCCGAGCCAGGCCACCTTCACCTTGCCGTTGGCGTGAACGCTCGTGGCCACGGCGGCACCGATGCCGATCGGTGTGGCGTACAGGTAGCGGCCTCTGATCGCAGTCACCACGGCGATGAGGCGGCCCTGGTCGTCGGTGATCCCGTTCCCCAGCGCGTCTCCTGCCCGTGGTGCATCGATGCGGATGAGGTGCTGCGCCGATCGACCGTCGCCCAGGTCGATGTGCTCGCCCATCGCCTCGACCGTGCCCAACGAGACCTTGGCCAGCGTGGTGCCCGCAGCCGTCCCCACGACCTTGATGGCAGCGCCGTTGAGGGGCAGGGCCATCTCACCTACCGGCGCACCCGTGAGCGCAGGAGCCGAGGTGCTCAGCACCGCGAGTCCGCTCGAGGGGTCGGTGTCGAGCAGCTCGGCGTCGGTCGAGCGGCCGTCTGACAGCTCGACGGTGATGGCGCTCGCATCGCGGAGGGCGTCGACGGCGGCCAGGATCGTGCCGCGGTCGTCGATCAGGACCCCGGTGCTGGTGACCGCGCCGCTCGGCGTGGTGGCCACCAGCCGCACGAGCGCCCGCCGCACCGGTTCGCGGACCGGCGCCGCGGTGCCCCTCGGAGATGCCGAGAAGGCGACGGTGGTGGAGCCCAGGGTGGTGATGCCGGTGGCACTGGCGACGGTGGTCGTCGTGGAGGCTGACCGCAGGGCGATCACCACGCCGGCCAGGAGCACGGCTGACGCGGTACCGACGACGATCAGGCCGACCCGGCTGGCGCGGCGTGTGCGCTGAGGGAGCGCCACGATCTCGGCGGCGGTCGGCCCGAGCTGGCCGAGCTCTGAGGGGTGGCGCCAGATGCGGTCGTCCGGAGGGAGCGGCGCACGGAACGCATCCTCGTCTTCTGGCAGCTCCTCCCGCTCGCTCACAGGGGTCGCAGGCTACTGAAGGGAGGTTGGAAGGGGGCCGCGGCCCCTACCATGCAGGGCGTGTTGCCCCCTACGCCGCCCACCGACACCTGGCTCGCGCTCACGGCCGACCCGTTGCCGGTCGGTGCCATCTACGACTGGGCGGTCCGGCCGGACTGCGGAGGCGTGGTGCTGTTCAGCGGCACGGCCCGCGACCACGCTGACGGCAGGCCCGGTGTGAGCGGACTCGAGTACGAGGCCTACGACGAGCAGGTCGTGCCCCGCCTGGAGGCTCTCGTCGACGAGCTCCGGCGACGGTGGCCGGCGGTCGGCAACGTCGCCATGCTGCACCGCACCGGCCCGCTCGAGCTCGGTGAGTCGTCCGTGGTGGTGGCCGTGTCGGCCCCCCACCGCCCCGAGGCCTTCGAGGCCGCTCGCTACGGCATCGATGCACTCAAGGCGACCGTGCCGATCTGGAAGCGCGAGAGGTGGGAGGGTGGTGAGGCCTGGGGTTTGGCCGCGCATGAGCTGGTCGAGGCGAGCGACGTGGAGGGTTCGGGTTCATGAGCAGCCTGGTCTTCCTTGCGGGCGCGCTCCTCGTGATCGGCCTCGGCACGGCAGTACTGCTCCTGCGGGCGCGTGAGCCGAAGGGTTTCGACTCGGGCATCAAGGGCTTCCAGCGCGAGATGAAGGCCCTCGCGCCCGAGCCTGGACGGGTGGTGGTGGTCGAGCGCACCGCTGAACCCGTGCCGGCACGGCCCACGGTGATCGAGCGGCGTGTGCTGCGCCCGTCCGACAACGTCGAACCCGCGCTCGTCGTCGAACCGAGCCCGGAGATCGTGGTTGACGTCGACCCCGAGCCTGCCGAGCCCGAGGCGGTCGGGCCCGAGCCGGTCGTGCCCGAGCCCGAGCCGGTCGTACCCGAGCCCGAGCCGGTCGAGGTTCCCGGACCCGCCACCAGCTCCACCGAGCCGAGGGAGTAGGCACTGGCCCGCGACCTCGCCATCGATCTCGGCACCGCCAACACCTTGGTGTACGCCAAGGGCCGCGGCATCGTCCTGAACGAGCCGTCTGTCATCGCGCTCAACAACCAGACGGGCGAGGTGCTGGCTACTGGCCACGACGCGTGGCAGATGATCGGTCGGACGCCGAGCTACATCATCGCCGTGCGCCCCTTGCGGGGCGGGGCCATCACTGACTTCGACATCACCGAGCGCATGATCCGACTGCTGCTGCAGCGGGTCGGCGTCAGCCGGTTCAACCGGCCTCGCGTGGTCATCTGCGTGCCGTCGGCC
>JBBRTJ010000043.1:0-29263 GCA_038244535.1 Acidimicrobiales bacterium
CGCGTGGTTGGATGACGTCGTGGCCAAGAACGTGCTGGGAACCGACCTCCAATCGTGCTGCACCGATCCGCTGACAGGCTTCTACCGCGACGGCACCTGCAACACCGGCGGCGAGGACCACGGCGTGCACGTCGTGTGCGCCCGCGTGACCGATGACTTCCTCGCCTTCAGCGTGGCGCAGGGCAACGACCTCGTGACGCCGATGCCCGAGTACGGCTTCCCCGGCCTCCAGCCCGGCGACTGCTGGTGCCTGTGCGCGGCCCGGTGGAAGGAGGCGCTCGACGCCGGCGCCGCCCCGCGGGTGAACCTTGAAGGAACCCACGCCCGCGCGCTCGAGTGGGTCACCCTCGGCGAGCTCCGCCGGCACGCCCTGTAGGGCACCGGCGCCGCGCCGCCAGGGCGCTAGTAGGGCGCCTTGAGCTTGGCGAACATCGGGAAGTGCTTGACGTTGCGCGTGAGCAGGGGGGCGTCGAGCACCTGGGCGGTGGCCGCCACGACGTAGTCGATGGAGTCGATGCCCGAGTGCGAACGTCCGAATCGACGAGCAAGGTCGGCGGCGACACCGGCCACGATGGCATCAACGGGGCCATCGACCGTCTCGTCGAGCAACGTCATGATCGCTGGCATCTCCGACGAGCGGGCTCCCGCCAGCACCTCGAAGCGAACCATCGACGGCACGACCACGACGTCGCCGGCGTGGCGGTCGAGGGCGGCGACCGCAGCGGGCGTGCCTCGGAGCACGTCGACCAGCACGTTCGTGTCGACCACGACCATCAAACGGCCCGCCTCCGCGCCGGCTTCGGATGGGGTGACCGTACTGACCGTACTGACCGCGCCGAGAGCGAAGCGCGGATGCGCTGCTGGTACCCGAGCCCATCGTCGGAACGGTCCGACCAGGTGCCGGCGGCTTCAGTCAGAGCCTGGCGGAAGCGGTCAGCCCGCTTTTGCGTGCTTCCGAGGCCGAAGCGGGCCTCCACGACCTGACGGACGATCTCGGCCATGGAGGCACCGGTTCGCGCGCTCTCTCCCGAGAGCGCCTCGTACTGATCGTCATCGAGCGTGATCTGGAGTCGATGGCTCATGACATCATCTTACGTCATGTTCCATCACCGTTCACCATGACGGGCCTGGGTTCGAGCCCGGGACGCCGACCCGTTACGGTTCGGCGATGGCGATCTGGACTGTCATCGACGAGCAGCGGCCGTTCGAGGTGGAGGCCGGTGACGATCTCGTCATCGACCCTGCCCTGCTCGGCTGGGAGCGCAAGGCCGAGGGCCTGTGCCGTGACGACGTGTGCGTGATGGTGGCACCCGATGCCACCCTCGGCCTGGCCGACGTCGCTCGCCTGCTCGGCCGGCCGCTGGTGATCGACGCGGACGAGCGGATCGCATCCCTCGGCGGGTCGGCGGTCGATCGGGCCGACGCCCTGCGCAGTGGGATGGCCCCCGACTTCGAGTTACCCGACGTCGATGGCGTGCTCCACCGCCTCAGCGACCACCAGGGTCGCAAGGTCGTGCTGTACGCCTACGCCAGCTGGTGAGGTTGTCGCGCCGACCTGCCCGTGTGGCAGGCCATCCACGAAGAGCTCGGGCCCGAGGGCCTCGACGTCCTCACCGTCGCCATCGACGCGACGCTCGATGCGCCCCGCCCGTACGTCCGCAACGCCAAGGCCACCCACCCGAGCCTGGTCGACACCGAGCACCAGGTAGCCGACCTCTACAACATGGTCAACGTGCCCACCGTCGTCTGGATCGACGAGGAGGGCCGCATCGTGCGGCCCAACGACGTCCACTACGTGAGCAGCGAGTACTCCTCCATCACCCAGTTCCACCCCCGCAAGCCGCTCAACGCGCTACGGGCCTGGGTTCGGGGCGAGGCCGAGGCGCTGCCCGACGAGCTCGCGGCCAAGCCGATCGACGAGCTCGTCGCGATGCCCACGGCCACCGACCAGGAAGCCCGAGCCGCCTTCGCCATCGGATGGCACCTCGCCCAGCAGCCGGGCAAGGCCGAAGCCGCTGAAGCCTGGTTCCAGCGGGCGGGCGCGCTGGCGCCCCACGACTTCACGATCCGGCGCGGATCGATGCCCATCCGCGGCATCGATCCCTCCGGCCCCGCCTTCTTCGAGATGACCGCCGCCTGGCGGGCCGCGGGCAACGACTACTACAAGCCGCTGCCCGACCTCGCCACGACCCCGGACGACTTCGAGGCTGAACCGGTTCCCGAGGTCGACATCGCCTCGATCATCGCCAGGGACAAGGCGATTCGCGAAGCCACCGATTGATCGCAGGCCGGCCCGAGCGGTAGCGACACGTCCTTCCGAGCGCTTCGAACGGACCTTGATCCGGCGGATGTCGAGGCGAACGCCCGTCGCCTCGTCGACGACGACCGGGTGGATCGTGGCACCGGTCTCGCGATCGCTCAGCCGCACCTGAGCGCCGTCGGACTCCTCGAACAGCCAGTCCTCGCCGAAGCGCCACATGGCGGCCAACTGAGCGTCAACCACAGGCCGCCGCGAACCGATGGCAACGACAACCCCCAAGTGCGCCGAGAACGTGCGCGCCCAGAAGCCACCCATTGGCCGGTGGCGCGCGTCGCTCGATCAGTCGGCCTCGTCGACGGCGGCCTTGCCCCGGCGGGGTGGCGGGGCGGGCACGAGCGTGGCCAGCTCGGTCTCGCCGACTCGGTGGCAGTAGTCGCCAAAGCTCTCCCCGTCGAGGCGCTCGGCTCCGTAGCGGGCCACGATCGGATCGAGCGCGCCCGGCAGGTCGCCCAGCTTCAGGCCCACAGCCACGCGCTGGGCCAACCGCTCGCCGCCGACCGAACCGCCGAGGTAGAGGTCGTAGGTGCTCTTGGTGCGCCCGACGATCCCGACCTCGGCCGTGTAGGGGCGGGCGCAGCCATTGGGGCAGCCGGTCATGTTGACGCGCAGCGCGATGCCGCCGAGGCCCCGCTGCACGAGCATGCCGTGCAGCCCATCGGCCACCTGGGGCAGCACCCGCTCGGCCTCGCCCAGCGCCTGGCCACACGTCGGCAGCGCCGGGCACGCGATGGCGTGGCGG
Organism: Acidimicrobiales bacterium; assembly: GCA_038244535.1. GTDB lineage: Bacteria > Actinomycetota > Acidimicrobiia > Acidimicrobiales > Ilumatobacteraceae > JBBRTJ01. The sequence continues at coordinate 3,060 of JBBRTJ010000043.1, forward strand.
TGCACCCCGCTCAGCGCGTCCGCCATGGGGACGTTGTGGCTGCTCAGCACCCGCTCGACCTCGACCCGGTCTTCGGCGGCGAACCCGCACAGCAGCACGTCCTGGCGGGCGGTGAAGCGCACCTCGGGCAGCCAGCGGTCGATCACCGTGCGCAAGGCGGTGCGCAAGCGTACGTCGTCGGTGTCGCGCACCCGTCCCGAGGGCACCTGCACCCCGAGGACCCATCGGCCGTCGGCGTCGAGCCACCAGCCGAGGTGGTCCTGGCTGTCGGTGAAGGGGGGCAGCTCGACCGGATCGATCAGGGGCCGGCCGAGCCGCGCCTCGACGAGCGAGCGGAACGCCGACTCGCCGATGGTGTCGATCGTGTACTTGAGCCGGGCCCGGGCGCGATCGTCGCGGTTGCCGTGGTCTCGTTGGACGAGGACCACCGCGCGCACGACATCGCTCAGGTCGGCCTCAGGCACCCAGGCCAGTGGCGTGGCCAGACGGGGGTAGGTGTCGTCCTCGCGGGCGTGGCTCTGGCCGAGACCGCCACCGACGAGCACCACGTAGCCCGCCTCGCCGTGGCGTTCGATGGGCACGATGCCGGCGTCGTGGGTGAAGACGTCGATGCAGTTGTCGCCCGGCCAGGCGAACCCGATCTTGAACTTGCGCGGCAGGTAGGTGTCGCCGTACAGCGGCTCGACGCCAGCGGGCGCATCGGCCGGCTGCGTGACCGGTGCCGCCGACACGGTCACGGCCTGCTCACCATCGATCCACACCTCGTAGTAGGCTCCGGTGTCGGGCCGGAAGGTGACGGCGAGGCCCTTGGCCGCGGCGAGCAGGCTCGCCTGGCTGCGTCCCGGGAGGTGGGCGGGGCAGCAGGTGACGTTGCGCACGACGTCGCCGCAGGCCGCCAGCGTGCTGACCAGCTCCTCGTTGAGCGTGGCGATGAGGTGGCGCAGGTCGCTCTTGAGCACCCCGTGGTACTGGAGGCCCTGACGGGTGGTGATGCGCAGGCTGCCGTCGGCGACCTTGTCGGCCAGCGTGTCGGCCACGAGGTACTGCTCGGCGGTCAGCACACCGCCCGGCACGGAGGCGCGCACCATGCACGAGTAGGCCAGGCCCTGCTTGGCCTGGGTGCGAACCCGGCGCTGGTCACGATCGTCCTGCTGGTAGACGCCGTGGAACTTCAGCAGGAGCTGGCTGTCGGCCGAGAAGTCGGTGGTGTCCTCGACCAGCTCCTCGGCCAGCGTGCCTCGAAGGTGCCGGCTGGCGAGCTTGGTGGCCTCGGCCGCAGACGTGCTCATGGGTCACCATCCTAGCGAATCCCGACTACTCCGATCATCTTTTGCGGGTATCGGTCGGCACCGGCTCCTAGAAGGTGGCGACGTCGAGCACCGCGGCCACGATGTCGGCCACCTGCGGCAGGATCGCCTGCTCGAGGCTGGGCTCGTAGGCGACGTGGGTGTCGAGCGCGGCGACCCGACGGATCGGGGCGTCGAGCGAGGTGAAGCAGTGCTCGGCCACCCAGGCCACGACCTCGGCCCCGAAGCCGACGGTCAGCACGTCTTCGTGCACGACGACCAGCCGGTGGGTCCGGGCCACCGACTCAGCCACCAGTTCGTGGTCCCACGGGCTGATCGTGCGCAGGTCGATGACCTCGACCTCGATCCCGTGCTCGCTCGACACCTGCTCGGCGGCGACGCGGCTCTTCTCCACCGTGGCGCCCCACGACACGATCGTGAGGTCGTCACCCTCGCGCCGCACCGCCCCCCGGCCGAACGGCAGCACCCAGTCTGCGGGCGGGAGCGGATCGGCCGTGTAGGGCTGGCGCAGCAGGTGCTTGTGCTCGCAGAACAGGACCGGGTCGTCGCCGGCGAACGCGGCCCGCAGCAGCCCAGCGGCATCGGCGGCCCGGGAGGGGAAGGCGATGAGCAGGCCGGGCACGTGGGCGAAGATCGACTCGCCGCACTGGCTGTGCCAGATCGATCCGCCCGCGAGGTAGCCCCCGATGGGCACCCGGATGACGACCGGACACGTGAACGCCCCGTTTGAGCGCCAGCGGGTGGTGGCCAGCTCGGTCTTGATCTGCTGGGTGGCGGTCCAGATGTAGTCGAAGAACTGGATCTCGGGTGCGGGCTTCAGGCCCCGGATGGCCTGCCCCACAGCCCGACCGATGATGTTGGCCTCGGCCAGCGGGGTGTTGAAGCAACGGGCCTGACCGAAGCTGCGCTGTAGCCCGTGCGTGGTGCCGAACACGCCGCCTTTGCCCTCGACGTTGGCCAGCACCTGCTCCCGGGCATCGGCAACGTCCTCGCCGAACACCCGGATCCGCTCGTCGGCGGCCATGAGCTCGTGCAGGGTCCGCTTGATCGCCTCACCCATCGCAACGACCTCCCCGCCGAGCGGAGCCGGGCCGGGGTCATCCAGGCGAGGAAGGACGTAGACGTGCTCGGTCACGGTCCTCGGATCGGGACGGGGAGCGGCAAGGGCCGCCGCGGCGGCAAGGGCCACCATCTCCCGAGCCGTGACCCGCAGCGCAGCGGCCTCGGCTGCGCTCAGCACTCCCCCGTCGATGAGCGCGTCCTGCATCTGGTCGATCGGATCGAGCAGGGCCTCAGCCTCGAGCTCGGCTGTCGAGCGGTACTTGGTCTGAGTGTCGGCCGCGCTGTGCGAGTAGGGGCGCGTCACCCGGGCGTGGATGAGCGCGGGGCCTACGCCGGCCCGCACCCGCTCGATGATGCTGCGGGCTTGCTCGCGGACCTCGAAGTAGTCGGTGCCGTCGACGCGATGGACGTCGAGGCCCCGGAACCCGCGGACCATCTCGGCCACCGGGGCGGGTGCCTGATCGCTGGAGGGGACCGAGATGGCATAGCCGTTGTCGGCCACGACGAACAGCACGGGGAGGTGGAGTGTCGCGGCGCTGTTGAGGCTCTCCCAGAACTCGCCCTCGCTGGTCGCCCCCTCGCCGAGCGACACGTAGGTCAGCTCGTCGCCGTACGCGGTGCAGCCAGGGAGCTGCGGGCGGCGCACGATGTAGCGGCTGGCCTCGGCGCTCCCGACGGCGGGCAGGCACTGGCTGCCCGTGGCACTGGTCTGGCTCACGATGTTGAGCGCCTTGCTGCCCCAGTGGCTCGGCATCTGGCGCCCACCCGACGCCGGGTCGGCCGCCGAGCCCACGGCTTGCATGAGCACCTCGGTCGGCGTCACGCCCAGCCCGAGCACCAGCGCCTGATCGCGGTAGTACGGGAAGAACCAGTCGTAAGCCGGCCGGAGGTGCCGAGCCAAGCCGAGCCCGAGCGCCTCATGGCCGGCGCCGGAGATCTGGAAGAACACCCGGCTCTGCTTCTGCATCGAGATCTGGCGATCGTCGATGGCCCGCGACACCAACGCGGTGAGGAAGTCGTCACGTAGCTCCTGCACCGGGAAACCCCGGAACGTCTCGATCTGGGACGTCATGGCTCAGACCTCGTCCGACCAGTCGCGGGTCTCGAGCAGCTCGCGAACGGCGGCCAAGAAGGCCGAAGCGTAGGCGCCGTCGAACGCCCGGTGGTCGAAGCTCAGCGCGAGGTTGCCGACGGGTCGGATCGCCACGACCCACTCGGCACCCCCCGGGCCACCGCGCACCGCGACGGGTCGCATCTTCACGCCGTCGGTGCCCACGATCGCTACCTGCGGCTGGTTGATGACGGGCACCGTGAGCAGCGTGCCGTAGCCACCGGCGTTGGTGAGGGTGAACGTGCCCCCCGCAAACGCATCGGCCGTCAACCGCTTGGAGCGCGCCTTGGCCGCCACGTCGGCGATCGCGTCGGCGAGTGCCGGCAGGCGCAGGTCACCGGCGCCCTTGACCACCGGCACGACGAGGCCCTGAAAGTCGAGATCGACGGCGATCCCGAGGTGGACCTGGCGGTGCACGATCAGGCGGTCGCGCCCAAACGCCGCGTTGACGTGGGGGAAGCGACCGATCGCGTCGATCACGGCGCGGGCGATGAAGGGCAGGTACCCGAGCTTGGTGCCCTTCCGAACGGCGTCCACCGCCGAGTAGTCGACTTCCATCGCGACGAGCGTGTGGGCCGACGTGGCGAGCGAGCGGACCATGTGCTCGGCCGTGACGCGACGGATGTTGGACAGCTCGACGACGTCGTCGTCGTCGCCCGGCTCAACGTCGCTGGGCACGACGACCCCGGGCCGGGCCATCGACGAGTCCGGCAACGGCGACGAGTCCGGCAACGTCGATGCCGCCGCTCGCGCCGAACGGCCACCGGAGGCCGCGGCCGCCGCGACGGCAGACGCGGCGAGGACGTCGTTGCGCGTGATGCGGCCGTCACGACCGGAGCCGGCAACCTGATCGGGCCGAAGGCCGCGCTCGGCCAACAGGTCCCTGACGGCGGGTGACAGGAAGCCCACACCGGGCATCTCGAGGCGATCGACGCTCTCGGCGCGATCTGTGGCGCTCCTCGACGCGGTTCGTGCCGAGATCGCCGGGCTCGGAGCTGACGCCCGTGCCGATGCCGAGACCGGTGCAGAGCCGACGGCCGGGAACGGGGCGGCGGGCGCCGCCGACTCGACGAGCACCACCTCGTCAGCCGTGGCGGTGAGGACGGCCAGGAGCGTTCCGATGGGGACAGTGGCGCCCTCGGCGACGTGGATGGTGCGCAGGAAGCCGGCATGGGCCGAGGGCACCTCGGTGTCGACTTTGTCCGTGCTCACCTCGAACAGCACGTCGTCGACGGCGACTGCGTCGCCGACCTGCTTGAACCACTTCACGATCGTGCCCTCGGTGACGGTCTCTCCCAGTTGCGGCATCGTCACCAGGTCCACGGCGGCACACTACGAAAGGTTGGGGTTCGAGTCCGTCCGAGAGCGGTGAAGCGCGCGAGTGGCTTTGCGTCGCGACGTTGCTCACCTGTGACAACGTCGCGACGGAAAGCGGCCGAGATGAGGCGATCGTCAGCCGGTGAGGTCGATGATGAGCTTGCCTTCGACCTGACGATCCTTGATCCGGCGGTGGACGCCGGCGGCAGCCGACAACGCGACGAGCTCGTAGGGGACCCGCAGGCGGCCGGCGGCCACCTCGGCCAGCAGCCCCGCTCGCACCTCGGCCTGTGCGATGGCGTCGGCCATGAGGCCCGTGTAGCCCAGCATCGTGAGGCCCTTGCGATAGAAGGTGCGCAGGTTGATGCCGACGACCTCGCCCGCCGACGTGCCGTACACGGCGAGGCGGCCGCGGGGCGCCAAGACGTCGACGAGGGCCTGGGTGTAGCCGCCTCCGAGCGCGTCGAAGGCGACCGTCGGCTGGGAGTCGCCGATGGCCGCGCGGAGGGCGGCACCGAGCCCATCGGCGTCGGCCACCACGGCACGATCGGCGCCGGAGGCCACGATGGCTGCCGCCTTGGCCGCGTTGCCGGTCTGGCCCCAGACCTCGCCGCCCGCGGCCTTGGCCAGCTGCACCGCCATCGCCCCGACCCCGCCGCTGGCCCCGAGCACGAGCACGCGGTCCCCTGGCGCCACCTTGGCGATCGTGTTGACGGCGTGCCACGCGGTGATGCCAGCGACGCCGATGCCGGCGGCGGCAGCGAGGTCGGTGCCGGCGGGTAGGTCGATGACTGCGCCACGCGGCACCGCCACGCGCTGCGCCGTGAGACCGGGCCGCAGCACGCCGAGCCCTGCGCCGTTCACGAGCACCGGCCGGCCAGCGAGGAAGCCGCTCGCCTCGCTCCCGGGCACCCACGGAAGGTTGGCCGCCGCCGCACCGACGCTGCCCTCGGCGATCCACACGTCGAGCGGGTTGACCGCCGCAAAGTGAACGTCCACGACAACGTCACCTTCGGCGGCGACGGGGTCGGGGACCTCGTCGACGCGAAGGTCGCCGCCGATTTGGTGGAGCCGGACTGCGCGCATGGCGCCGACGCTACCGAGCGGCAGCGGCTACTTCTTCTTGACGGCTGCCACTGCGGTCTGGGGGCGCAAGACGCCCTTGGCCAGTGCGTCGTCGAGGTAGGCCTCGGCCTCTTCGGCACTCACCTTCAGCGCGGGTGAGATCTCCGAGATGAGGTTGATGCGGGCCCGCTCGTACATGGTCCGCTCGGCGGCCGACAGCGCCGCGTCACGGTTGCGGGCGGCCAGGTTCCGCACCACCTCGGCCACCTGGTACACGTCGCCCGACTTCAGCTTCTCCTGGTGGTTCTTGAACCGCCGCGACCAGTTGGACGGGACGCGCGGATCGGCCTTCGACAGCACGGCGACGAGGTCTTCGAGCTCGTCGGGGTTGACCGGCGGGCGCACCCCGACGGACTCGGCCGCATCGACCGGCACCGACAGGGTCATCTCGCCGATGACCGAGCGCAGGATGAGGTAGTCACGGGTCTCGTCGAACTGCGTCTTCTTCTCGACACCGAGCACGATGCAGGCACCGTGCTGGGGGTAGATGACGGTGTCGCCCTTCTTGAACTTCAACAGCGCTCCCGGGAGTGTTGACGCGCGCGTGACAGGTGCGGCGATTGCAGCGGAGAGCACAGGCTAGAACAATGGCGCCGCGTTCCCTACCTCATCGGTCGCGGCCGGCCGGTTGGCTGCCGCAATGGCTTCGGCGTGGTGGCACGCCACCAGGTGGCCGGGCCGCAGCTCACGCAGCACCGGCTCCTCGTCGGCGCAGCGCTCGGGCCGGGCGAACGGGCACCGGGTGTGGAAGCGGCAGCCCGTGGGCGGGTTGGCCGGCGAGGGCAGGTCCCCGGTCAGCACGATGCGCGTGCGGCGGTCCTCGACCTCGGGGTCGGGGATCGGGATGGCCGACAGCAGCGACAGCGTGTACGGGTGCAGCGGGGCCTCGTACAGGTCGTCGCCGGGCGATCGCTCGACGATCCGGCCGAGGTACATGACTGCCACGTCGTCGGACACGTGTCGCACCACGGCAAGGTCGTGGGCGATGACGAGGTACGTGAGGCCGAGCTCGGCTTGGAGATCGGCCAGCAGGTTGAGCACCTGGGCCTGGATCGACACGTCGAGCGCCGACACGGGCTCGTCGGCCACGATCAGGTCGGGATCGAGGGCGAGGGCGCGAGCGATTCCGATGCGCTGGCGCTGACCACCGGAGAACTCGTGCGGGTAGCGGTTGGCGGCGTTGGTGGGCAGCCCGACGAGGTCGAGCAGCTCCTTGACCCGCAGCTCGACGGCGGGGCCGGCGGCCAGCCCGTGGGCTCGGAGGGGCTCGGCAACCAGCGACGCCACGCTCTGACGGGGATCGAGGCTCGAGAACGGGTCCTGGAACACCATCTGGAAGTGCTGGCGCGCCTTGCGGAGGTCGTTGCCCTGCAGTGCCGCCAGGTCCTCGCCTCGGAACAGCACCTGCCCGCTGGTGATGGGCACCAGCCGCAGGATCGCCTTGCCGACCGTCGACTTCCCACACCCGGACTCGCCCACGAGCCCGAGCGTGCGGCCCTGCACGATGCTCAGGTCGACGCCGTCGACGGCCCGGATCGCCCCGACCTGACGCTCGAAGAGAAACCCCTTGCGGATCGGGAAGTGCACCTTCAGGTCACGCACGTCGAGCAGCAGCTCGGTCATCGGGCTACCCACCGCGGATCATCGAGGGGGTTGACGCAGCGCAGGTGGTGGCCTGTGCTCGCCTCGTCGAGGTGCGGCGCATCGCCAAGGCACCCGTCGGTCATCCGTGAGCAGCGTGGGGCGAAGGCACACCCGGCCGTCCACGGAAGGGTGTCGCGGGGCGAGCCCGGGATCGGAACCAGGCGCGCGCCGCGCGGCTGGTCGAGGCGGGGCACGCTGGCCAACAGGCCGCTGGTGTACGGGTGACGGGGCGCCGCGAACAGCTCGCGACGACCAGCCGACTCGACGATGCGGCCGCCGTACATGACCTGCACCTGCTCGCACAGCCCGGCCACGACGCCGAGGTCGTGGGTGATGAGGATGAGGGCCGTGCCCGAGCCGGTCACGAGCTCGCGGAGCAGCTCGAGGATCTGGGCCTGAATGGTCACATCGAGCGCAGTGGTCGGCTCGTCGGCGATCAGGAGCTTGGGCTTGCAGGCCAGCGCCATGGCGATCATCGCCCGCTGCCGCATGCCACCCGACAGCTGATGCGGGTAGTCGTTCACCCGGCGGGCCGGGTCCGGGATGCCCACCTTGGCCAGGAGGTCGACGGCGCCCTCGTGCGCCGCGTTCTTGTCGGCACCCTCATGGCGGTGCAGCACCTCGCCGATCTGACGGCCGATGCGCAGCACCGGGTTCAGCGACGTCATGGGGTCCTGGAAGACCATGGCGATGTCGCGGCCGCGCACATCGTCGAGCTCGGATTCGGGGCGGCCCACCATCTGGGTGCCGTTCAGCAGCGCCGACCCCGACACGATGCAGCCGCGCTCGGGCAGGAGCCCCATGAGGGCCAGTGACGTGACGCTCTTGCCACTACCCGACTCGCCGACGATGCCGAGCGTGCTCCCCGCCTCGACGGTGAAGGTCACGCCGTCGACGGCGCGCAGCGCCTTGGTGCCTTTGCGCTGGAACACGACGGTGAGGTCGTCGACGGCCAGGAGCGGGGCCGGGCGGCCCGCCGGCGTGGTCATTGCCGCAGCTTCGGGTCGAGGGCCTCGCGCAGCGCCTCGCCGAGGAGGTTGAAGCCCAGCACGGAGAGCACGATGGCCACGCCGGGAAAGAGCGCGAGCTGAGGAGCCACCGTGAGCGCCTCTTGGGTCTGGGCCAGCATCCGCCCCCACTCCGGCGTGGTCGGATCGTCGCTGCCGAGACCGAGGAAGGCGAGCCCGGCGGCGTCGATGATGGCGGTGGCCAGGGCCAGTGTGGCCGCCACGATGACCGGCCCGATCGAGTTGGGCAGGACGTGGCCGAGCACGACCTTGCGCTTCTTCACCCCCAACGAGGTGGCGGCGGTGACGTAGTCGGACTCGCGTTGGCCGAGCATCGACCCTCGCAGCAGTCGAGCGAACAGCGGGATGTTGACGACCGCGATGGCGATCATCACCGAACCGAGGCTGCGGCCGAGGACCGCCGCCACGGCGATGGCGAACAGCAGGCCCGGCACGGACAGCATGATGTCGACGAGGCGCATGATCACGTTGTCGGTCTTGCGGCCGACCCCGCCGGCCAGCACGCCGAGCAGCAGTCCGAAGAACGCCCCGATCGTGGTGGCGACCACGCCGATGAGGAGGCTGTAACGGGCGCCATAGATGATCCGGCTCAGCTCGTCGCACCCGTTGAGGTCGAGGCCGAGCCAGTGCTCGGCCGACGGTCCGGGCACCTGGCCGGGGCCGGGCAGCAAGCTGACGTCGCAGCGTCTCGGGTCGAACGGAGCGAGGAGCGGAGCAAAGATCGCCACCAGCACGAACAGCGAGATGAGGACGGCGCCGACGATGGCCGATGGGTTGCGACGCAGCCGCCGCACCGCCTCGCTCAGGAGGCTGCCGACCTTGCGCTCGTCGTCCCGGGACGGGATCGGCAGGCCGGCGTCACCGAGGATCTCGGCGGGAGCGCTCACGACACGCGAATCCGCGGATCGAGCACGGCGTACAGCACGTCGACGGCGAGGTTGACGAGCACGAACACGACCGCGAGGAACAAGATGCCCCCCTGGAGCACCGGGTAGTCGCGGTTGAAGATCGCGTCGGAGATGAGCGTTCCCATGCCACCCCAGGCGAACACGGTCTCGGTCAGCACCGCGCCGGACAGCAGCAGGCCCACCTGCAGGCCGATGACCGTCGTGATGGGCAGCAGCGCGTTGCGCAGGATGTGGCGCCGTTCGACCACGGACCTGGTCATCCCCTTGGCGCGGGCCGTGCGGACGTAGTCCTCGCCGGTCACTTCGAGCACCGAGGCACGGGTGATGCGAGCGATGATGGCAAGCGAGATCGAGCCGAGGGCGATCGCCGGCAGGATGAGGTGCTTTAGCACGTCGACGAACGCCGACCAGTCCCCCGCCACGATCGCGTCAACCGTGTAGAAGTACGTGGGGTGCTCGATGTCGATGGTCGCGTCGATGCGACCGATGGTGGGCAGCCACCCGAGCTTGACCCCGAACAGCCACTTCAGCAGGAACGCCAGGAAGAAGACCGGGATCGACACCCCGATCAGCGAGAGCCCGATGGAGGTGTGGTCGAACCATCGCCCGTGGTGGCGGGCGGCGAGGAACCCCAGCGGGATGCCAACCACGATGGCGAAGAACATCGCGGCTAAAGCGAGCTCGACGGTAGCGGGGAAGCGCTGGCGGATCTCCTCGGTGACCGGTTGCCGCGACGAGATCGACGACCCGAAGTCGAACGTGACCATCCGCTCGAGGTACTTGCCGTACTGCACGATGACGGGCTCGTCGAGCCCGTAGGACTCACGGATCCGCTGGAGCTGGGCCGGGGTGCCCCGCTCCCCGAGAAGGGCGTTCTCGGGGCCGCCCGGCAGGGCGCGGACCCACACGAACAGCAGAAAGCTCAACCCCAAGAGGATGGGGATGAGCTGGAGGAGCCGGCGGGCGATGAAGCGGGCCATGGTGTGGTCGAGGGGTCCGGCGGTGTGCCGCCGGACCCCTCATCCGCTCCGGCTCAGCCGAAGGAGACCTTGGAGAAGTCCTCGTTCTGCACCGGGCTGGGCACGAAGCCCTTCACCTTCTTGTCGAAGGCGAGCGACGGCTTGGTGTGCACGTAGGGCACGCCAGGGACGAACTCCATGATCTTGTTGTTCAGGTCCACGTAGTCCTTGGTACGGGCGGCGACGTCGGCGATGTCGCGGGCCTTGGTGAGCCCGTCGAACAGCTCCTGGTTGCTGAAGCCCCAGGCGTCTTGCGGGGTCCGGAAGAACACGCCCACGAAGTTGTCCGGGTCTCCGTAGTCACCGGTCCAGCCGAGGAGGTACAGGGAGACGTTGCCAGCGTTGACGGCGTTGAGGTAGTCCGGCGACCACGGGGCCGACTTCGGCACGACCTTGAAGCCCACGGCCTCGAGGTCGGTCTTGAAGGCGGTGAAGTTGGCCTCGGGATCGGGCATGTAGGGCCGGCTCACGTTCGTCGGGTACCAGAACTCGATCGTGAGGTCGGTGACCCCGGAGTCCTTGATGAGCTGCTTGGCCTTGTCCGGGTTGTAGTCGTACTTCGGCACGTCCTTCGACCAGCCGAACAGGTCGGGCGGCATGAACTGCGTCGCCACTTCGGCGCCCGCCGGGTACTTCGCCTTGACCAGTGCCGGCCGGTTGAGGGCGAAGGCGATGGCCTGGCGGATCTTGACGTTGTCGAGCGGCGCCTTCTTCTGGTTCATGCCGACGTAGCCGACGTTGAACGCCGGGCGCTGGAGCACGTTGTACTTCGCCGACAACGCCGCGACATCGGCGGGAGCGACGAGGTCGTATCCCTGGATCTCGCCGGTCTCGAGCGCCTGGCGCCGGCTGGGACCGTCCTTCAGTGGCTTGAAGATGACCTTGTCGAGCAGGGACTTGTCGCCCCAGTAGTCGTCGTTGCGCACGAGGGTGAGCTTGTCGCCCTTGACCCACGAGTCGAGCTTGAGCGGGCCGGTGCCGATCGGGTGCTCGGTGCCGAAGGTGCCGTCGAAGCTGGGCGAGTCGGACTTGCCGCTCACCTTGTCGGCCTCGTACTTCTTCAATGCGTCCGGGCTGGCGATCGAGAACGCCGGCACGGCGAGCCCGGCCAAGAACGCAGCCGAGGGTGAGGTGAGGTTGATGACCGCCGTGGCGTCATCCTTGGCCTCGCACGACTTGTAGAGGCTGACGGGGGCCTTCGAATCCTCGTTCTTGGCGTATCCGCCAAAGATCGTGCCCCAGTAGTACGAGACGTCGGCGCTCTGAAGGAGGCCGGTGAAGTTGTACCAACGGTCGAAGTTGAAGCAGACCGCAGCGGCGTTGAAGGGCGTCGCGTCCTGGAACTTCACGCCCTTGCGGAGGTTGAACGTCCACGCCATGCCATCGGCACTCGCGGTCCACTTCTCGGCCAGTGCGGCGACGATGTCGGTGGAGCCCGGTGCCGTGGTGACCATGGTCTCGAAGATCTGCTTGATGGGGCGCAGCGACTCGCCGTCGCTCACGAATGCGCCGTCGAGCACGACGGGATCGCGAGACGTGCCGAACACCAGGGTGCCGCCCTTGGCCCCGGCGGCCGCCGTGGTCGTGGCACCGCCGGCCGCGGCCGTGGTGGTGGCACCGCCGGCCGCAGCCGTGGTGGTGGTCGTGTCGCTCTTCTTGCTGCTGCTGCCACAGGCGGCGGCGACGATGCCAAGTGCGACCAGTGTGGCGAGCGCGGTTGCCTTCGTTCGTCCTGTCATGGCCTCCCCTTCGATCCGAACGAACCGGATGTGATAGAGCGAACCTAGTCCCACGGTGCCTCGGTGGCGTGCCGTGCGTCGTCGCGGGGTCCCGTCGGCGGTGGTCACGGCCAGTAGCTTCAGACGCAGTGACGACCCGCGACCAGAGCGCCAGGTGGTGGGCGGGTCCACTGGCCGGCAGTCGCGAGCTGGTTGGCATCGCTCGCTTCACCGCCCGCTGGATCGCGCTGGGAACGATGGTCGGCGCGCTGGCCGGCCTCGCGTCATGGGCGTTCCTCGAGACCTTGCAGCGGGTGACCGACTACCGCCTCGACAACAACTGGCTGCTGTGGCTGCTGCCGTTCGCCGGCCTCGCCATCGCCGGGGTCTACGCCTCGTTCGGCGGGCGGGCGAAAGACGGGATGCCACTCGTGCTCGACGAGCTCCACGACCCGCGCGAGCTGCTCCCTGGACGCATGGCACCGATGGTCTTCGTGGGCACGGTCGCGGGGCACCTGTTCGGGGCCTCCATCGGCCGCGAGGGGGTGGCCGTGCAGATGGCGGCCAGCCTCGGCGACTCGCTGGCCCGTGTGCTCCGTCTGCGGGCCGCCGATCGCGTCCTGCTGCTGTCGGCCGCCATCGCCGGCGGCTTCGGCTCGGTGTTCGGCGTGCCGGTGGCCGGGGCGGTCTTCGCCCTCGAAGTGCCGTCACTGGGCCGGGTCCGCTACGACGCCATCGTGCCGGCGCTGACCGCATCGCTCGTCGGCAATGCGGTCGTGAGCGGCCTCGGCTGGCAGCACATCGACCCGACGCCCCTCATCGGCGTCCACGTCGACGTCGCGATGGTGGCCAAGGTGGCGGTGGCGGGCGTGGCGTTCGGGCTGGCCGGGGCCGTCTTCATCGAGCTGCACCACCTCGTGCGCAACGGTCTCGCCCGGGTCATCCCCTGGGTCCCGGCCCGGGCCTTCGTCGGCGGCGCCGCCACCATCGGCCTCGCCCTCATCTTCGGACGCGAGTACCTCGGCCTGTCCATTCCTCTCGCCAACGCCGCGCTCGAAGGCGCCACGTTTGGTGTCAGCACGCCCTTGCTCAAGCTGCTCTTCACCGCCGTCGCGCTCGGCAGCGGCTTCGTCGGTGGCGAGGTCACACCGCTGTTCGTGGCCGGGGCCACCCTCGGGTCGGCACTGGCCGGCCCGCTTCACCTTCCGGTGCCGTTGCTAGCGGCCGTGGGGTTCGTTGCCGTGTTCGCGGGAGCGTCGAACACACCGATCACCTGCACGATCCTGGCCATCGAGCTGTTCGGAGCGGCGGCCATGATCCCGTTCGTCGTGGGCTGCACCGCGAGCTACGTCGCCAGCGCGCACCGATCCATCTACTCGACCCAACGGGTCGAGGCCGCCAAGGACGGGAACTCGATCGGCGGCCGGCTGACGATCCGCGACTGGACCCATCGGCGCCGCTCCTAGCGTCATCGCGACGAGCTGATGCGCGGGATCGAGCCGGTCGGGGGAGAGCCGAGAACCGCCCTCTCGTCAGGCAGGCCGGCCAGGATCGAGGCGACGTAGTCGTCGACCGCGGCCTCGGTGCCGACATCGGCACCGGCCTGCTCGCTGAGGAACCACCGATGCTCCAGCACCTGATGGAACACCTCGGCCGGTTGCAGCTTGGCCCGCAGCGACTCGGGCACCCGGGTGATGGTCGGCTCGAAGCTGTCGACCATCCAGCGCAACGCTGCGACTTGCTCGGACAGCACCATGCCGTCGCGCCGCTCGAGGTGGGCTCGGAAGCGGCGGATGTCGTTGAGCATGCGCCGAGCCTGGTTCTCCTGGGCATCGATGCCGATCAGCGCGAGCAGACGGCGGTGGTGGTGGCCGGGCTCGACGACCCGTGTCGTGAGGTGGAGGCGCAGCTCACCGTGGCCGACGGACTCGAGCTCGAGCTCGCGCACGTCGAAGCCGAGCTCGTTCAGGCGCCGCACGCGCTGGTGGAGGGCGTGATCGTCCCAGCTCGGGAACACCAGATCCGAGGTGAGCTCGGACCACAGGTTCTGGTAGCGGCCCATCAGCTCGTCGGCCACCTCGCCCGGGTCGAGGTCGTCGCTCACCTCACCTGCGGCTTGGAGGTCGAGCAGCTCGCCGCCGACGTTGCCCATGGCGATCTCGAGGTCCCATGCCCGCTGGCCGTCGCTGAGTTGCGCATGCAGCTCAGCGGTCTCGGCATCGACGAGCCAGGCCGACAGCTCACCGGCATCGCGCCGGAAGAGCGCGTTCGACAGCGAGCAGTCACCCCAGAAGAACCCGCCGAGGTGGAGCCGCACGAGCAGCTCGACCAACCCGTCGAGCATCGGCTCCCACACCTGCTCGGTGGCCTGACGGGCGAACAGCGCTCGGTAGGGCAACGAGAACTCGAGATGACGGGTGATGAGGACCCCCTCGAGCTCGTCGTCCGCCTCGTCACGTCGACCGGTGACGGTGCCGATCACCTCGACGACCGGAGCCCCGTCGTCGCCGAGGGCACGCAGGAGCGAGTGCTCGCGCAGAGCGATCGGGTCGGGGAGCTCCTTGAGCGCGTACATGGCACCGCCGTAGGCGACGAAGCGCACGACGTGGCGCGAGATGCCTCGCACGGGAGCGACCAGGCGGGGGATGTCCCACGACGCCAGGGGCATCTCCCAGGGCAGGTCGACGAACGTGGGATGGCCGGGCCGAGTGGTGAGGCGAAAGGACATGCCGCTCCGGTCAACCCTTGATCGTCAGGCCCGTCTCGAGGTCGAAGAAGTGAAGGTTACGGGTGTCGACGGCCATCTCGATGTCCTGGCCCGGGCGGACCCGCGCCCGCGGCCCGAACGAAGCGACCCACGGCGTACCGGTCAGCGAGGTGGCCAGCAGCTCCTTCTGGGCCTCGAGGGAGGCCGTGTCGAGGGCCAGCTCGGAGTTGACCGCCGCAACGTCGAGCGTGAAGTGCACCATCACCTCGGACCCGAGGGCCTCGGTGATGAACGCCTTTGCTCGCAAGCGGCGGTCCATCGGTGCCGACGTCGCCACCGAGGCGTCGCTGAGGTCCTCGGCGCGCACGCCCATGGCCACGATCCGGCCGTCGTACTCGCGCAGGCGCGGCCGGGCCGCGACGTCCTCGGCATCGACGTGCAGGCGCTGCTCGCCGATGCGGACCCAGACCTCACCGCCGATCACTTCGACCTTCGCCTCGCACATGTTCATCGGTGGCGACCCCATGAAGCCGGCCACGAAGAGGTTCACAGGGTTGTCGTACAGGTCTTGTGGCCCTGCCACCTGGAGCAGGACACCGCGCCGCATCACCGCCACCCGGTCGCCCATCGTCATGGCCTCGACCTGGTCGTGGGTGACGTAGATGGTGGTGACGTTCATCTCGTGCTGAAGCCGCGCGATCTCGCCGCGCATCTGCACGCGCAGCTTGGCGTCGAGGTTCGACAACGGTTCGTCCATGAGGAACGCCTTGGGTTGGCGCACGATGGCGCGCCCCATCGCCACCCGCTGGCGCTGGCCCCCGGAGAGGGCCTTGGGCCGGCGATCGAGCAGCTCGTCGAGGCCGAGCATCGCCGCCGCCTCCGTCACCCGGCGGTTGATCTCGAGCTTCGGCATCTTGCGCAGCTTCAAGCCGAACCCGATGTTCTCGCCGACGGTCATGTGCGGGTACAGCGCGTAGCTCTGGAACACCATGGCCACATCGCGGTCGCGCGATGGCACGTCGTTCATGACCGTCCCGTCGATGATGATCTCGCCGCCACTGATGTCCTCGAGCCCGGCGACCATGCGCAGCGCCGTCGACTTGCCGCAGCCCGACGGCCCGACGAGCACGAGGAACTCACCGTCGCCGATGGTCAGGTTGAGGTCGTTCACGGCCTTGAAGCCGTTGTCATAGACCTTGGTCAAGTGCTCAAGCTCAACGATGGCCATCGTCGCCCTCCCCTTCGCGTCGGACCGCGCCGTTCATGGTTCGATCTCCCAGACCCGCACCGCCGGCCCGTCCCCGGGCAGGCAGACTTCATCGGACTCGTACGACACCGCGGCGTCACCGTGCACGGCGCTGGCCCCGCGGTACGACACGGACGGCAGGCGCACCGGGCGATGTGACGCCCGCGCCACCTGCACGAGCAGCCGCTGCTGCTGGCTCTCGCGTTCGAACACCAAGACGTCGTCGTCGACGTGGACCCATCGCAGACCGCCGTGGCGCAGCGCGTGCTCGTGGCGGCGGAGGGCGACGAGGCCCTGGTGCACGGCGAGGAGCGCGTGGTCCCACCCCGCTTCGTCCCACGGCATCGGCCCGCGGGCCAGGTTGGTGTCGGTGCCCTCGACGCCGACCTCGTCACCGGCGAAGGTCGACGGCACCCCGGGCAGGGTGGCCTGCAGCCCGATGCCGACCTCGACGAGCCTGGGGTCGCCGCAGATGCTTCGGAAGCGGGCCGTGTCGTGACTGTCGAGCAGCACCATGCTCGCGGCTCGCGAGCGCCACGGCACGATCGCCGCGAAGGCCTCCATGGTGGCGACCACGGCGGGTCCGCCGAGGTGGGGAACCGCGGCCGGCACCCCGAGGAACGTGCGATCGGGCTGCGCCGCCCCCAACCAGCACCACACCGGCCGGGTGAACCCGGCGTAGCTCATCGTCCCGTGCCAACCCTGGCCACCAAGGTCGAGGTGGGCGTCGTGAGCGTGCTCGGCCAAGAGCCAGGTGTCGGGCTTGGCCGCGGCCATCGTCGCCCGCATCAGCCGGGCGACCTCGTGGTTCACGTCGACGGCGCCCAGGCGCCCCGCCATGTTGGCCACGTCAACACGCCACCCGTCGAGGTCGAACGGCGCGCCGAGGTAGCGGGCGACCACCGACTCGGGACCGTCGAGCAGGCGCCGGCGCAGACCGGGTTGACGCAGGTCCAGCTTCGGCAGGCTGGGCACGTCGAACCACGCCACGTAGTCGTCCGGGTGGTGGCGGAACGTGTAGTAGGTCGCCTCATCGGAGCCGGCGTCGCGCTCGGCCGCCTCGAACCACTCGTGGTGGTTGCCGGTGTGGTTGACGGTGAGGTCACCGATCACCTTGATGTCGCGCCGGTGGCAGGCAGTCACCAGCGCAGAGAGCGCCTCGTCGCCACCGAGCAGCGGGTCGACGTGATCGAAGGTCGTGGCGTCGTATCGGTGGCTGGAACGGGCCGGGAACACCGGGTTGAGGTAGAGCGCGTTGACGCCGAGGCGGTCGAGGTGATCGAGGTGAGCCTCGACGCCGGGCAGATCACCCCCGTAGGTCTGGAGCACCGGCATGCCCCGCCGGTTGTCGATCGGGTCGTCCCAAGCGGCCACGTTGGCCCAGTCGGGCCAGTGCCGCTCCTGTCCGGAGCGGGCGAAACGATCCGGGAACACCTGGTACACCCAGCGATCCGCTAGCCACGGCGGCGGGGGCGACGCGGTGCTGAGGGTGAAGTCGGTCGTGTCGGGGACGTCGTGCTGGGACACGCCGCCGGCGTGAAGCCACTGGTACCCCGCCGGTCCACCGTCCAGCAGGAACCGGTACCCCGTCGTCGGGTTGACCACCCGCACCTCGGCCCGCCACCACGTCTCGGTCTCGGTGGTCCGATCGATCGTCGCCGCCTCGAAGTGCGGCTCGGCATCGGGAGTGGTGCGCACGTGGACGTGGCCGACCCCTGCGGTGTGAGGCACGCGAACCCACACCGGCACCCGGTCGCCCAGGTCCGGCGCGGCGTCGGCGACGTAGCGCTCGGAGCCGTCGTGGTGCGCGTGGTCGAGACGAAGCAAGCGATCAGCCCTTGACCGCGCCCGCGGTGAGGCCCGAGACGATGAACCGCTGCAGGAACAAGAACAGCACCACGACCGGGATGGCGCCGATGAGGGCACCGGCGGCGAACGGTCCCCACTGGCTGTCGAAGCCCTGGCTGATGTACTGGTTGAGCCCGACGGCGAGGGTCATCTTCTGCTCGCTCCCGCGCAACATGATGCTGGCCAGCAGGTACTCGGCCTGGGTGTTGATGAACGACAGCAGCCCGATGACGGCCAGCACCGGCGCAGCAAGCGGCAGCACGATCTTGAAGTAGATCTCCGCGTGGGTGGCCCCATCGACCTTGGCCGACTCGTCGAGCTCGATGGGGATCGTGTCGAAGAACCCCTTCATCAACCACGTGTTCACGCCCAGCGCACCGCCGAGGTAGATGAGGATCAGGCCCCAGATCGTGCCCAGCCCGATGGCCGGGTAGATGTTCTTCAGCGTGAGCATCAACAGGTAGAGCGCAGTCATGGCCAACATGGCCGGGAACATCTGGATGAGCAGCAGCGCCAGCAGGCCGGGCCGGCGCCCCTTGAAGCGCAGCCGGGAGAACGCGAAGGCGGCGGCGGCGGCGAGCGCCACGGTCAGCAACGACGTGGCGACACCCACGATCATCGAGTTCTTGAACCAGCTCCAGTACGGCGGGTGGCCCGGATCGGTCAGGAGCTTGCGGTAGTTGTCGAGCGTGGGGTTCTTCGGGATGAGGGTCTGGCTCGACAAGTTGCCGTCGGTGAACGACCCCGAGATCACCCACAGCACCGGGAACAACGCGAACGCCAACGTGAGGAGGGCGACGACGTGGCGCCACCCGGTGTCGCTGAACCAGCGCACGAAGCGACCTGGTCCCCCGATGATCCGACCAGGAGGCGGCGCGATGGGCGGCGCGTCCGATTCGGTGACGACAGACATCTACTTCACCTCCTCGAACGTGCGGGTGAACTTGAAGCTGATCGCCGAGATCGCGGCCACGACGATGAAGATGAACACCGATATGGCCGAGGCCAGCCCGTAGTCCGCGCCTCGGGCGCTGCCGAAGGCGAGGTTGTAGGTGTAGCTGATGAGGATGTCGGTCTGGCCCGCTGACGACCCACCGGAGAACGGTGGCCCCCCGTTGGTGAGCAGCTTGACCAGGTTGAAGTTGTTGAAGTTGAAGGCGAACGACGAGATCAGCAACGGCGACACCGCCACCAGCAGGAGCGGGAACGTCACCTTGCGGAACGCCTTCGCCCCGGTGGCGCCGTCGACCCGCGCCGCCTCGGTGAGGTCGGTCGGGATCCCCTGCAGCGCCCCGGTGCAGATGAGGAACATGTACGGGAACCCCAGCCACAGGTTGACCAGCAGCAGCGAGACCTTGGCCCAGAACGGGTCGCTCAGCCACGGGACGGTGATGCCGAACAAGGTGTCGAGGTAGCGGTTCACGACCCCGAAGGTGTCGTTCAACATACCCTTCCACACCAGCGCGGTCATGAAGCTGGGCAAGGCGTAGGGGATGATCACCAATGATCGGTACATCGGCTTCAGCTTCATCTTCGGACTGTTGAACACCATGGCCAAGAGAAGCCCGAGCGTGAAGGTGACCACCACCGACAGCAGCGCGAACAGAAACGTCCAGATGAAGACCCTGATGAAGGGATCGCGGATGTTCGGGTCGTTGAAGACCTTCTGGAAGTTGCCCAAGCCGATGACGGTGCGCCATCCCGGGGTGAGTTGTTCACCCGCTTCGGAGACGAAGTAGCCGTCCTTCGGCCGGTACACCGTGCCCGTGACCGTGTCGGTCATCGTGTCGGCGGCCGAGTCGAACTGCAGGCGCTGGCGCAGCTCGCGGGCCTTGCGGAACCCCTCGGCCCGGATGGCGGTCCCGTTGCCCGTCGGCACGGCGAAGGCCTCGATGATCACGGTGCGGTCGTTGGCCTGGGACAGGTTGAGCGAGACGTAATCGCCGTAGCCAGTGACACGATCGGCGTCCCGTTTGACCTTGGCGGGGTCGACGGGCTGGAGGCCGTCGAGCAGACCGAGCTCCTCGGTCGAGGTGGCCGGGTCCGTGAGGAAGAACGCGATCGGACCCGTCACACCACCTTCGGCCATGACCTGCAGGCCGTAGGTCTTGGAGGTCGCGGTCGGCGGCTCGAGCGAGCTGAGCTGGATGGTCGTGACGGCCGTCGGCTTGGACAAGATGTTGCCGGTGCCGTAGTTCGTGAACGAGATGTACAGCGTGTAGATGACCGGGAAGACGGCGAAGAAGACGAGGAAGATCGTGCCGGGCACGAGGTACTTGCCCGGGATGAAGCGACGGGGCGAGAAGTACACGACGTCGAGGGCGATGATCGAGATCAGCACCCCGGCCATCAGCCCCCAGGCCTTCTGCTCGATCATCGCGGTGATGCCGGAGAGCACGATGCCGTTCAGGACGATCAGCACGACGTACTTCGCGACCATCGGGACGCTGATGGGGCCTAGACCACCACGTCGAGGGGCAGGTGCCCCTCGACGTGGTGCCGTCGTGATCGGTGAGCCCGCTTCGCTCAGCGGCTCGCCGTAGGTGTCGTCGGGCTCACCGACCACGGGTCAGCCAGCGATCTTGGTTCGGATCGCAGCGGCAGCATCCTTGAAGGCTTGCTGCGGATCGCCCTTGCCGGTGAGGACGAGGGTGTAGGCGTTCTTGAACGCATCCCACACCGCAGACATCTGCGGGATGGCGGGAAGCGGCTGGCCGTTGGCGCCGGCCTTGCCGAACCCGGTGACGTCGATGTCGTCGCTGACCTTGGCCAGTGCGCTCAGCAGTGCCGGGGGACGGCCACCGACCTTGTAGAGCGCGAGTTGCGTCGCCTCGGTACCGAGGTAGTCGGTGACGAACGTCTTGGCCAGCGCGGCCTTCTTGGTGAAGTTCGACACCATGAAGCCCTGAACGCCGACGAACGGTTGGGCCTGCTTGCCGGCCAGGGTCGGGAAGGGATCAACGCTGTACTTGATGCCCTTGGCCTTGAAGCCCTTGGTCTTGTCGGACGTGGCCCAGGGCCCGGTGATGGCGAAGGGGGCCTTCCCACTGCCGAACTTGTCGATCATGATGTCGTAGGTCACGTCGGAGGAGATCAGTCCCTCCTTGGCCCACTTGGCGAACATCGTGGCGGCGTTGAGGCCACCGGCGCTGTCGATCCCGAGGTCCTTCGCGTCGTAGGTGCCGTCAGCGTTCTGCTTGAAGATGTACCCACCGGCCCCGGTGAACAGCGGCTCGTTGTGGTACGGATCTGCAGGGCCTTGCTGCACGGCGATCGGCAGGTCGACCTTGCCGGCGGCCTTCAGGTCGAGGGCCGCCTTCTCGACCTCTTCCCAGGTCGCCAGGGCGTTGGGCACGAGGTCGGTGTTGCGGATGAGGGCGATGTTCTCGACCGCGTAGGGCAGGCCGTACACCTTGCCGCTGTAGGTGAAGCCCTGGACCGCGACCTTCTGGTAGAGGGCGGGGTTGCCGATGTCGACGGGCTGAATGGCGCCGCTGGTGACCAGCTCGCCCAGCCAGTCGTGGGCGCCGACGATGACGTCGGGGCCTTCACCCGTCGGCCCGACGATGCTCAACTGGCTGCGGATCTGGTCGAAGGCGACCTGCTGGACGACGACCTTGATGCCCTCCTTGGCTCCGAACGCATCGGCGATCGGCTTGAGGACGGGAGCCCGCGTGTCGTCGGCCCAGATCACGAGGTCGGCATCGCCGCGCTTGGGAATGGTCGTGGTCGTGGTGGCACCGACCGCCGTGGTGCCCGGAGCAGCGGTCGTGGTGACCGCCGCTGTCGTGGTGCCGGCGGCCGACGTCGACGTCGCCCCTCCGGACTTGCTGCTGCTCCCGCAGGCCGCGGCGACGATGGTGACGCCGATCGATACTGCCAGGAGGTTCTTTCCGAGTCTCACGTGAGAGCTCCCCCTTCAAGGTGATGTCCCGGGTGAGGCCCACCCAGGTACTTGGTCCTCGCGCTTGCCCAGCCGGACAGCGGCGAACGTCACTGAGCGTACGCTCCCGCCTCGCGACGGACGAGGACCAAAGGTCCCTGTTCTCATGACGATGCGGGGTCGATCGTCGGCTCCAACCGTGCGACTGCCAGGACCCGGATAGGTTGCCCGGGTGCTGCATGCCGCCTGGCGCGACGGACTCGTCGTGTTCGGCTGGCGGGGGCGGGTGCTCGACCGAAAGACCGTCACCTCCTTGGCTGCGACCGTGTTCGTCGACCACGACGTCCGGTGGGCGGCCGAGGAGCTGCTACTCGCGGTGCCCGGCCGCGCCCGGCCTCTCGAGGTCGTCGCCGTCGCGGTGTCCGTCCCGGTGGCCGGCCAAGCCTTCCTCGTGCGCCAGTGGGTGCCGTGGCGCTCGCTCAGCCCGTCATTGGCCTGGTTCTCGATGGTCGCGCTCGCCGCCGACGCCATGGCCGTGGCCGGAGCAGTCGTTCCCAGCCTCACCACTACTGCCAAGGGCGCCCAAGCCGGCTGGGCCCCGGTCATCGACGACCGTGCCGCCCAGCTGCTCGTCGCGCTCACCACCGCCCAGCCCGAGGTGGTCGGTTCAATCGAGCGCGATGCCGCGCCGTGGCAGATCACCCAGGCGGCGTTCGGGGCCTTCGTCGACGACGCGGTTCGAAGCCGTCTCTTCGACGTCCCAGCATCGCTCGCCGCCTCGACCGGGCGCGGTGCGGCAACCGTGGTGGCCAACCGCTTCCTGGCCGGGCTGACGAGCGAGGACGGCGAGGTGCTCGCCCGAACCGCTCCAGAGCGGGCCGCAGCAGCTCGGCTGGCCACCGCGCTGCGGCGGTGGACCGAACCGCTCAGCGGCCGGTCCCCCCTGGCCGATGTCAAGGTGCGCGCTCGGGTGGTGCCGCCCGACGAGCTCGACCTCGACGCGTTGTCCGTCGACCCCACGTGGAAGGACCTCCCGCTCGAGGACGTGCCGTGGATGGTCGAGCTCGAGCTGAGCCCCGCCGACGACCCGAGCCTGTTCGTCGCCGCCGCCGACGTGTGGGACGCGGACGGGGCGACCGCCCTCGGAGTCGAGCACGAGCGCGCCGGCGCCGCGCTGGTCCTGGCGACGCGGCGCATCAAGACGCTCTCGCCGACGCTCCACGGCGCCCTCGATCCCGAGCAACCAGCGACCGCCCTGCTGAGCCTCACCGATGCGATCACGTTCCTCACCGACGAGGCAGCCGGTCTCGATGACGCCGGCATCGCCGTGCTGCTGCCGGCCTGGTGGGGATCGCGCGCGAAGGCCAGGGTGTCTGGTCGGGCTACCCCAGCCGAGGCCGCCGTCACGCCCGCCGGCCTCGACTCGCGCTCGCTGGCCCAGGTCGACTGGCGGCTCGCGCTCGGCGATGTCCGCCTCGATGACGCCGAGCTCGAGCGGCTCGCCGCGGCGAAGGCACCACTCGTCCACCTCCGGGGGCGATGGGTCGCCTTCGATCCGCACCAGGTGCGTCATGCGCTCACGACGCTTGGCGATCACCGACGCGACCGGGCCGTGCTCGGTCCGCTCGACGTCGTGCGCCTCGGGGCCGAAGCCGAGCGGTCCGGCGACGACCTCGAGGTCGAGGGCACCGACTGGGTGGCTGAGTTGCTGGCCGGCCTCCCCGACGACCGCATCGAGCCCGTCATGGAACCGTCGTCGTTCGCCGGCACGCTGCGGCCCTACCAGCGCCGTGGGCTCGGGTGGATGGCGTTCCTGGCCCGGTTGGGGTTGGGCGGCTGCCTCGCCGACGACATGGGGCTCGGCAAGACCGCGCAGCTGCTGGCGCTGCTTGTCCACGAGCGAGCCGGTGGCACGACCCCCAGCACCACCATCGGACCCACGCTCGTCGTGTGCCCGCTCTCGGTCGTGCGCACCTGGGAGCTCGAGGCGGCTCGCTTCACACCGTCACTTCGCGTCGTCGTGCACCACGGCGCCGAACGATCAAAGGACGACGCACTCGTCGAGGAGGTCATGGGAGCAGACCTCGTGATCACCACCTACGCCATCGCCACGCGCGACGTGGCCACCCTGTCGCGAATCGGCTGGCGGCGGTTGGTGGCCGACGAGGCGCAGCACGTCAAGAACCCGGGCACCGCAGCGGCCCGGGCCCTGCGACGCATCAAGGCGCCCCAGCGGCTCGCGCTCACCGGGACCCCGGTCGAGAACCGACTGAGCGAGCTGTGGGCGGTGTGCGACCTCGTGAACCCCGGCCTGCTCGGCTCAGCCACCTCGTTTCGCGAACGGTTCGCCGTGCCGATCGAACGTCACCGCGACCCCGAGGCAACGGCGCGGCTGCGCTCGCTCGTCCAGCCGTTCCTCCTGCGCCGTTCGAAGTCCGACCGCGCGCTCGTGCCGGAGCTACCGCCAAAGGTCGAGCAGGTGGCGTGGGCCACGCTCACCCGCGAGCAGGCCAGCCTCTACCGCTCCGTCGTCGACGTCCTCCTCACCCGCTTGCGCACGCTCGAAGGCATGGACCGCAGGGGCGCCATCCTGGCCGCCATCGTGCGCCTCAAGCAGATCTGCAACCACCCCGCCCAGTACCTCGGCGATGGCTCTCGCCTCGAGGGGCGCTCGGGCAAGCTGACCCGCTTCGACGAACTGGTCGACGACGTGCTCGATTCCGACGGCTCGATGCTCGTGTTCACGCAGTACCGGGTGATGGGCGAACTGCTCCAGCAGCACCTGCACCACCGCATCGGGTTGGACGCTCCGTTCCTGCACGGTGGTGTAGCCAAGGCCCGGCGCGACCGCATGGTCGAGCGGTTTCAAGACGGCTCGGCCGGGCCGATCCTGCTCGTGAGCCTCAAGGCAGGAGGCAGCGGCCTCAACCTCACCGCCGCCAACGAGGTGGTCCACTACGACCGCTGGTGGAACCCCGCCGTCGAGGACCAGGCCAGTGATCGCGCGTGGCGGATCGGTCAGCAGCGCTCGGTGCTCGTCCACAAGCTGGTGTGTCAGGGCACCGTCGAGGAACGCATCGACGAGCTCATCAACGCCAAGAAAGACCTCGCGTCCCGCGTGATCGGCGAGGGTGAGGGCTGGCTCACCGAGCTCACCACCGACGAGCTGCGCGACCTCCTCGTGCTCCGGGAGCCGCGACGATGAGCCGTCGAGGTGAGATCGGCTGGGCCACCGACCTGCTCGGCCACCTGCTGGCGGCACGGTCCGATCACGGCCGGGTCGTGCGGGGCAAGGAGCTGGCCGACACCGGACGGGTTCACCACCTCACGATCGGTCCGGGCCGGGTCGCCGCCGAGGTGGCCGGCAGTCGAGCCGAGCGGTACCGCGTGACCGTCGAGCTCGCGGCCGAGGGCGGCCCCCCCACCAATGCCGGCCAGCTCCACTTCACCTGCACCTGCCCCGATTGGGGCGACCCGTGCAAGCACGGCGTAGCCGTCGTCCTGGCTCTCGCCGAGCGATTGGACAGTGCTCCGCAGGAGGCCGGCGAGTGGTGGGGTGGCCCCGCACCCGAGGCGTCGGCGCGCTCGGCCCCGCTCGGCCCGACCACCGCGACCAAGGCCCCGAAGGCCAAGGCCCGGCCTGTGATCGAACTCCGATACCCCTTGCCTGCGGCCGACGCCCGGCCGACGTGGGCCGACGACGTGCACCCCGCTCCCGCCTCGACCACCCTCGAGGCCTGGCTCGGCGGCATCGCCTCGTGGACCACGCCCGTCACCCACCGCATCGATGATCCTGTCGGCGCCCTCCTCGAGCTCGGATCACTCGAGGTCGACGGCATCGACCTCGCACCGGCGCTCGCGCTGCTCGTGGCCACCCTGGTCGAGCCACCCCCAGTCCCCTAGCGGCGTTGCCGCCGACCTGCTCGACCCACCTCGCCGTCGGGCCTGTCACAACGCGTCGCGTTCAGACGTCGAGATAGCAGGACCGTCGAAGGGAGCAACAGATGGACGAGGCGACGCGCGACGTCGACGTCGTGGTGGTGGGGGGTGGGCTCGCTGGGCTGGTGGCGGCCACGTTGGTGGCCAAGGCCGGGCGATCGGTGATCGTGGTGCCCGGCCCGCAGCCCGGCGGTCGGGCCCGCACCGTCGAGCGCAACGGGTTCCTGCTCAACACAGGTCCGCACGCGCTCTACCAGCGCGGTGCGGCGGCGGCACACCTTCGCGCCCTCGGCATCAACCCCGCCGGCGCCAAGCCCGCGAGCTCCGGAGCCATGGGCCTTC
>JBBRTJ010000044.1:0-28812 GCA_038244535.1 Acidimicrobiales bacterium
CACGACGTCGGCGATGGCGTTCAGCATCTCGGCCCACGTGAAGGTGTCCGACGGCCCGACCGTGTGGAACGTGCCACCCTCGGCGCGCTCGACCATGGCGACGATCCACGCAGCCATGTCCCGGGCGTCGATGACCTGCGCATGGCCGGTCTGGGGTCCTGGAGCAAGGACCTCACCCCCGCGAGCGATGCGGGCCACCCACCACGGGAACCGCCACGAGTAGTCGTCGGGCCCTACGACGTAGGTGGGGCGCACGATCAGGGTGCCCTCGCCGTGGCGCTGCAAGGCGGCTCGCTCGCAGGCGACCTTCAACCCTCCATAGGACAGGGCATCGGTGAAGGTCTCGATCGTGGTGTCGTCCAGCTCTACGAGCGGGCCGTCCTCGGTGTACCCGGGGCTCATCGGCTCGGCGTAGGCCGACACGCTCGACACGAACACGTGCTGGCCGCCCCGCCCCTCGAGCGCATCGGCGAGTGCGTCCACCTGGCGCACGAAGTAGCCGCACGTGTCGATGGTGGCGTCCCAGGTGCCGTCGGCGAGGGCCGACAGGTCGGTGTCGCGGTCGCCGACGAGGTTGCGGCACTGAGGGAACAGCGCAGGCCCGGTCCGGCCTCGGTTGAACAGCGTCACCTCGTGGCCGGCGGCCAGGGCCGCCAGAACGATGTGCCGGCCGACGAACCGAGTACCACCGATCACCAAGAGCCGCATCCCTAGGACCGTAGGCCATCGCCCCCTCGGTCAACTTCCTGCCGTCGAGAAGAGCGTCGGAGCAGGTCCGCCATCGTCTCGACTGGTTCTGCGGCGCCTCTGCCCCGACCCTGGGACGGAGCAAGCACAGAACGAGTCACTGGCCTCGGAGGCGGCTACTTGCCCTGGAAGAAGGAGTGGACGACTGGTTGGAGGCCCGCCGTCGCCTCGCGCAGCGCCGGCGACGGGTTGCCGAAGACAACGAGCTCGGCACCACCGCCGAGCGCGACCAGCCTGCCGAGGAGCGCCCCGACGTTGGCCAGGTGCGCCAGCGCGGCCTCCGACGACGAGTAGGTCTCGCGCACGACGCACCGGGTCTCGTCGTCGTTGAAGAACCAGTCGTACTGAAGCGTTCCCGCCTCGGTGCTGGCCGTGGCGAGGGCCTGCGCGGCCACCTCCTTGAACTCGGCGAGTCCAGCGGGTGCGATGGCGGGGAAGGTGCCCGTGGCTTGGATCGACTCCATGTGGTGGTCTCCTTTGCTTCGCGCGGAGCGGCCCATCGATGCGGGCCGCACGGGACGTGCGCAAATGTTGCCATCAGGGGCCTGCGAGAGCGAGCGGGCCGCCCGCCGCCAGCCACGTCAGCGAGCTGCTCGAGCCAGAGCGACCGATGATGAGCTGGATCAACCTCGGCGAGGTGTTCTAGATCATCCGCCGCGCCGCGGGTGTGGAAGCTGCCTCATCCACGATTCGCGACCTTCGCTCCATCGTCACCGCTGAGGCTCCCGGCGAGGCACGGATCATCGAGGCGGCTCGGATCAAGGCCATGCACTCGATGGCGGACGCGGACGCTTGTGCGGCGGCCACGGCCGCCGCACAGGAGGCGACCCTGTGGACCGCGATCCAGAGCTGCTCGGGCGCGACCCAGCGCGGCACTGGTGTGACCTTTGCTCGTGGACCTCTGGCAGCACGCGCCCCCGACGACCCGAGCGCGCCGGGCGGCGTGGTGATCGCGCTTTGCGTCGCGACGTTGCTGTAGAGCAACAACGTCGCGACGCAAAGCGCAGGCGTGTGGCCGATCGGCCGGTGGGTTCGGCGATGGCAAGAAGTTGGCTGCAAGTCGCGGTGAGCTTGGTCAGGGCTCCTTCGAGATGGAGCCGGGATGGAGCCACCTCCGGCCGCTCATGCCGAGGGGCGTGTCGTCACGCTCACGCGCAGAGAGGATGATCCAGCCAAGCTCGGCGACTACTCCCAAGGTCGCGAGGGCGGCGGGGGTCCAGCGCGTCCAGCTCAGTGTCCCGACGGAGGCCTCGGAGGAACCAGCGCGAAGGCCAGGCCGAACAGGAGGCGAGCAGGCCGGCGCGGTACGTGTGGATCTGGCGACCGACCCAGACCTCGTAGCTGCGCCGACTCGCCGGCATGCCGCTGCGAATGCCCTCCACTTGCAGGTCCGTGGGCCGAGGGGTACCTGGCCAGCGCTTCGCATGGGTCCATTCGATACGACCGTGCCTAGGCCGTGCGACAGCGTCCCGTGCAGATCGTTCGAGCCCCGCCTTGGTTGCTCTGAGTCGCGACGTGGTTCTTGAGCAGCAGCATCGCGACACAACGATCGGCCGCCGCGGCATCGTCCCGTCGCAGCGTCCTTCGCCCGCGCCCACCAACTTGTGCGTCGAAAGGGCGCCAGAGCCGCATTCGACGCACAAGCTCCCGGGCGCCGCCACCCAGCAGCCCAGGCCCCGGCGTCTGCAACGGCGCGTACTGCGTGGCCGGCCTGTCGTCGTTGGGGCCAGTGTGTGCCTCGTAGCGTGGGCGGGTCCGAACCGTCCCTGGAGCGCTCATGACTGCCGCCGACCCTCAGCCTGCCGCCACCAGTGGTGCGCTTCCGGCGCGAGCGCGTGTCGTCATCATCGGTGGGGGCGTGATCGGGTGCTCGGTGGCCTACCACCTCGGTCACCTGGGATGGACCGACGTCGTCCTGCTGGAACGCGACCAGCTCACGTCAGGCACCACCTGGCACGCGGCCGGGCTCGTGGTGACGTACGGCTCGATGTCGTCCACGTCGACCGAGCTGCGTACCTACACGCGCGACCTGTACGCGCGCCTGGAAGCCGAGACTGGCCAGGCCACGGGGTTCGTGCCGGTCGGCTTCATCGAGCTGGCCGGCGACGAGGACCGCTTGGAGGAGTTCCGCCGGGTCTCGGCGTTCAACCGCTACTGCGGGATCGACGTCCACGAGATCAGCCCGGCCGAGGTGGGCGAGCTGTTCCCCCTGGCCCGCACCGATGACCTCCTGGCCGGCTTCTACGTGGCCGAGGACGGCCGGGCCAACCCGGTCGACGTCACCATGGCCCTGGCCAAGGGTGCTCGCCGGCAGGGCGTCACGCTGCTGCAGAACACCCCGGTGCTCGACGTGCTGCACCGCAACGGCGCCGTGACTGGCGTGCGCACCGAGCACGGCGACATGGAGTGCGAGTACGTCGTGAACTGCGCGGGCATGTGGGCTCGTCAGCTCGGCGAGCGCTCGGGCGTGACGATCCCCTTGCAGGCCGCCGAGCACTACTACCTCATCACCGAGCAGGTCCCCGGGCTGTCGAAGGCCTGTCCGGTGATCGAAGACCCCGGCTCCTACGGCTACTACCGCGAGGAGGTCGGCGGCCTGATGGTCGGGCTGTTCGAGCCGGTGTGCGCTCCCTGGAAGGTCGAAGGCATCCCCGGCGACTTCTCGTTCGGCCAGATCCCACCCGACTGGGATCGAATGGGGCCGTACGTCGAGAAGGCCATGAGCCGAGTGCCGGTCAGCCTCGAGACCGGCATCCGCACGTTCTTCTGCGGGCCGGAGAGCTTCACCCCCGACCTGCAACCGATCATCGGCGAGGCGCCGGAGCTGCGGGGCTACTTCGTCGCCGCGGGCATGAACTCGATCGGCATCCTCACCGGTGGCGGATGGGGCCGGGTGATCGCCCACTGGATCGCCAACAGCCGCCCCGACGTCGACGTCACCGCCGTGGACATCGACCGGCTGCACCCGTACCAAGCCACGCCTGAGTACCGCCGCACCCGCACCGTCGAGTCGCTCGGCCTCGTGTACCAGACCCATTACCCGAGCCGCCCCATGACCACCGCTAGAAACGCCAAGCTGTCCGCCTGGCACGACCGCCTGGCCGCGGCCGGCGCGTACTTCCGTGACGTGAGCGGCTGGGAGAGCCCCGACTGGTACGCGCCTGCCGGTCACGAGCCCCGAGTGGATCGCCTCTCGTGGAGGCGCGAGCCGTGGTGGGACCACTGGCAGGCCGAGCACGAAGCGGCCCGCAGCGCGTCGATCGCCATGGACATGTCGTTCATGTCGAAGTACCTCGTCCAAGGCCCCGACGCCGGAACGTTCCTCGACCACCTCTCGGCCAACCACGTCGACGCCCAGGCGGGCCTCGTGACCTACACGCAGTGGCTCAACGAAGGCGGCACGCTCGAGGCCGACCTCACGGTGACCAAGCTCGACGACGAGCGGTTCTGGGTGGTGGCCAGTGACACGGCCAAGCGCCACGTCGAGACCTGGATGATGCGCCACCTCGGTGATCGTCGTGCCCACATCAGCGATGTGACCTCGGCCTACGCCCAGCTCAACCTTCAGGGTCCCCGATCGCGCGAGGTGCTGGCGGCGCTCACCGACGCCGACGTGTCCAACGACGCCCTGCCGTACCGGGCCGCCCGCGAGATCGCCATCGGGTTCGCCAAGGTGCTGTGCCTGCGCATCACCTACCTGGGTGAGCTGGGCTACGAGCTGTACGTGCCGGCCGAGCAGGCGGGTCCGCTGTACGACCGTGTGATCGCGGCCGGCGCGGGGTTCGGTCTGCGCCGCGCCGGCCTCAAGGCCCTCGCCAGCTTGCGCATGGAGAAGGCCTACCGCGACTACGGCCACGACATCGACAACACCGACGACGTGTGGGAGGCGGGACTCGGCTTCGCCGTCGCGCTCGACAAGCCCGAGGGGTTCATCGGTCGTGACGCCGCACTGGCGCTCAAGGCCGCCGGCCCGCTTCGTCGTCGGCTGGTGCAGGTGCTGTTGACCGATCCCGACCCGCTGTTGTTCCACGGCGAGATCGTGCGCCGAGCCGGCAGGGCCGTGGGCTACGTGCGGGCCGCGTCGTATGGCTTCACCCTCGGCGGATCGGTGGGCCTGGCCATGATCGAGCTCGACGAGCCCATCACGCAGGCGGTGCTCGACGCCGGTGGGTGGGAGATCGAGGTCGGCGGGCGCTCGTGGCCGGCGGTGCTGTCCCTGCGGCCGATGTACGACCCCACAGCATCCCGGATCAAGTCCTGAGCGAGACTCTCGACATGAGGGACGTCGACGAGGCCCCGACTCAGCCGGCCGTGCCCGCGCTTGCACCCACCAACGACCCTGAGCGGCTTGAGGCCGCGGGCGATGTCGTCGAGTTGACCGAGGCCGACCTGACGAGGGCGCGCCGCCTGAAGGCATCGTTCGCCGACCGCTCCGACAAGGCCAGGAAGCTGGCCTCGACCGTGGTTCCCTGGCTCGAGGAGCGCCGCAAAGGCAACGTGGTGGTCGACGTGGGCCTGCGCCTCTACGAGCGCGACATCGAAGCCGTCGGCAACATCCTCGGCGCGGCGATCGCGTTCCGCCTGTTCCTGTTCCTGGTCCCGCTGACGCTCATCGTCGTCGGGCTGCTCGGGGTGTTCGTCGACAGCAGCGGGTACGCCGACCTGGCCGATCAGGTCGGCATGTCGGGCGGGATCGCCGCCAGCATCCAGCAGAGCCTCTCGTCGTCCGACGCGCACTGGGTCGCGCTGCTGACCGGCGCTTTCGGCACCCTGTGGGCCGGACGGAACCTCGTCAAGGCGCTCACCGCCGCCAACACGTTGGCTTGGCGTCTTGATCGGCCCCGGCACTTCCCCAAGCCCCGGGTCATGTTGGCCTTCGTCGGCATCGTGGCGGCGATGATCGTGTCGGGCGCGATCGTCAACCGGATCCGCGTGGCGTCAGGTCTGGCCCTGGCGGCCGGCTCGATGGTGGTCATCGGACTGATCTACGCCGGCGGGTGGTTCGTGCTCAGCCTCATGCTGCCACGGGCTACCAAGGACCCGAGCGCCCTGCTGCCAGGCGCTGCACTCGTGGGGCTGGTCATCGCCGGCATGCAGTGGTTCACCCAGATCAACCTGACCGACAAGGTCGGCCGTGCCTCGAGCCTCTACGGGAACCTCGGCATCGCCGTGGTCACACTCGGCGCCCTGTTCATCATCGGCCGCCTGGTGATCGGGGCTGCCGTCGTCAATGCCGTCGTCTTCGAGCGGTTCGGATCGATCGCGCTGTTCGTGTTCGGCATCCCGGGCATCCGTCGCCTCCCGAGGCGCTATCTCGTCGTGGCCCGGTTCTTCGCCCTCGACGTCCAGGCGAACGGCAAAGTCGTACGCCTCGACGAGACGGTGGGCTACGACGAGGCAGGCCCGCCTCGCTGACCGCGCCGCGTAGCGTGGCCCCTTGATGCCAGCACATGCCGTCGATGCGATCGTCGTGGGTGGAGGGCACAACGGGCTCGTCGCCGCCGCCTACCTGGCCAAGGCAGGTAAGCGCACGGTGGTGCTCGAAAGGCGCAGCCAGGTCGGGGGCGCGGCCGTCACCGAGCAGCCATGGGGTCCCGACTACAAGGTCACCACGCTGTCGTACGTGGTCAGCGTGCTGCCGCCGTCGATCGTGGCCGACCTCGACCTGGTCAAGCACGGCTACAAGGTGCATCCCCAGGGGCCGTACTTCGTGCCCTACACCGATGGTCGCTGCCTGCGCCTGCCGTCCGATTCGGCGGCGCGTCGGGCCGAGATCTCGAAGTTCTCCGCTCGTGACGCGGCCGCCGTCGACGGCTGGGACGAGTGGCTGCAGGGCCTCGCCGATGTGCTGTCGCCGCTGCTGGCGTCCATCCCTCCCAAGCTGGGCAGCCGCAAGCCGGCCGATCTGCTCGACCAGGCCCGCCTGGCATGGCAGGTCAAGGGGCTGGGCGTGCGGGGCGTGGCCGACGTCACCAAGCTCTTTTCGATGAGTGTCGCTGATCTGCTCGAGGACTGGTTCGAGTCGCCGCAGATGCTCGGTGTGCTCTCGGTCAGCGGGATCATCGGCACCTGGGGTGGACCGCGGTCGCCGGGCACGGCGTTCGTCATGGCCCATCACAAGATCACCGATGTGGGCGACGGCCAGATCGGCGCCTGGGGCTTCCCGGAAGGGGGCATGGGCGGGCTCACGCAGGCCATGGCCTCGGCGGCGCGCTCGCTCGGCGTCGACGTGCGCACCGACGCGCCCGTCAGCCGCATCGACGTCCGCGGCGGCCGCGTCACCGGCGTGACCCTTGCCGACGGCACGCAGTACACCGCGCCGCTCGTCGTCACGACGGTGCACCCGCGGATCGCCTTCCTCAACCTCGTCGACCGCCGCGACCTTCCGGCCGAGTTCGTCGCCGACATCGAGCACTGGAACTCGCGCAGCGGTGCGGTCAAGGTCAACCTTGCCGTCGATCGCCTCCCCGAGTTCACCTCCGCGCCGGGGTTCGATCCCGACGTCCATGGCGGCACCATCGTGCTGGCCCGTTCGCTCGACGAGGTCGAGACGGCCTTCCAGGATGCGGCCGGAGGCAGGCCGGCCCGGCGCCCCTTTGCCGACATCTGCATCCCGTCGGTGTTCGACCGCACGCTGGCGCCCGACGGTCACCACATCGTGTCGATGTTCACCCAGTGGGTCCCCCACGCCTATGCCGACAAGCCGCAGCAGGCCAAGCTCGAGGCCTACGCCGATCGCCTCGTGGCCTCGGTCGAAGAGGTGGCGCCCGGCTTCACGTCGTCGATCCTGCACCGAAAGGTGGTCGGCCCGTACGAGATGGAGCACGAGTACGGCTTGGTGGGGGGCAACATCTTCCACGGCGAGCTGACCCCCAACCAGTTGTTCCACCTGCGTCCGGCGGCGGGCTACGCCGACTTCCGCACGCCGATCGCCGGTCTGTACCAGGCGGGGTCGGCCACGCACGGCGGCGGCGGCGTCACCGGCATCCCGGCCATGAACGTGGTGCGTCAGATCGCTCGCGACGAGCGCAGCGGCACCCTGTCCCGGCTGACCCGCGGGGGACGCTGACGTGGCCGTGATCGTCCGGCGGGCAAGCGGCCCGGTTGAGCAGCACAGCCTGGCTGAGCTGCCGCGCCACGAGCGCCAGAGGGCCATCGCCCGAACCGCGATCGAGGCCTCGCTGACCCCCCTCGTGCTGTTCGGCGCCTACTTCGTGCTCCCTGTGTCTGACGTGTCCGCCCGCGAGGGCGTGCTACGGCTCCTCGGCGGGCTTGCGCTGTTCGTGGCGGTGCTGGTCGTGCAGCTGCGACGGATCGCGACCGCCGAGTTCCCCGAGCTTCGGGCCGTTCAGTCGGCGGCGATCGCCATCCCGATCTTCCTCATCGTGTTCGCCGCGCTGTACGTGGCCCTTTCGGCGTCGAGTACCGCGATGTTCAGCGAGCCGCTCGACCAGACCGATGCGCTGTACTTCACCATCACGGCATTCACGACCGTGGGGTTCGGTGACATCACGCCGGTCGAGACCACGGCGCGGCTGCTTGTCAGCCTCCAGATGATCCTCGACCTCGTCGTCCTCGGCGCCCTGGTGCGACTGCTGTGGGGCGCCGCCCGCCACCGCCTGGCGAGTCGTGAGGTCGAGCCTTCCGCCGTCCCGCCGCCTCCCTTGAACGAAAGTTGATCTCCATGAACCTGGATGCCTGCTGATGGATGCCGTCGACCCCGATCGCCTGAAGCTCTACTCGTTCGTGCTGTTCTCCAAGCTCGAAGGCGCGCTGACCGCGGCGATGGTGCACCTCGGTGACCGCCTCGGCTTGTACCGCGCCATGACCGCCACCGCGGAGCCCGCCACGAGCAGCGCACTTGCCGAGCGGGCCGGGCTCGACGAGCGATGGGTGCGCGAGTGGCTGTTCAACCAGTCGGCCGCCGGTCTCGTCGACCACGACGGTGACCGCTTCTGGCTCTCGCCGGAGGCCACGGCGGTGCTCACCCAGCCGAACCACCCCGCCTACGGCATGGGCCAGTTCTCGACCTTTCCCAAGCGGATCGGCATGCTCGACGACATCGCCACCAGCTTCCGAACCGGTGTCGGCCTGCCGTACGACGCGTTCGGGCCTGAGGGCGCAGCGGGCATCGAGGCGAGCTTCGCCCCGTGGTACGCCAACTTCCTGGTGCCCGTCGCCTTGCCGTTGCTCGATGGTGTGCTGCCCGCCCTCGAAGCCGGCGCAGCAGTGGCCGATGTCGGCTGTGGCGCGGGCGTGGCCGTGCTCACGATGGCCAAGGCCTTTCCCGCCAGTCACTTCACCGGCTACGACATCTCCGAGCATGCGCTCATCCGAGCCCGCGAGTCCACCGCTGATGCCGGTCACCTGACCAACGTCCAGTTCCACGATCCTCGTCGCCAGCCGCTGCCCGCCGATCACAGCCTGCGCCTCGTCACCACGTTCGACTGCATCCACGACATGACCCATCCGTTCGATGCGATGGTGGCCATCCGCCAGGCGCTCGCCGACGACGGCACGTGGTTGCTGGTCGACATCAAGGCCCGCGACAGCTTCGACGAGAACGTCGAGAAGAACCCCATGGCTTCGCTCATGTACGCCATGTCGATCGTGAGTTGCATGAGCTCGGCCCTGTCCGAACCGGGTGGCGCCGGGCTCGGCACGCTCGGCCTGCCCGAGTCGAAGGCCCGGGCCATGGCGGCCGATGCCGGCTTCACGCGGTTCCGGAAGCTGGCGATCGAGCACGCCATCAACGCCTTCTACGAGATCCGCCCCTAGCCCGGCGGTGATCGCCTTCCGGTCGGAGTGAGGCGCGAGCTCAGACCTGTCCGACGACCGGAGCAGCGACGGGTGCGGCGTCACTGACGACGCGACGTCCGTCGACCGCCCCGCCGCTTCCCTGGCTGGCAACGTCGGCGTTGTAGGCCTTGGTGAACAGCGAGAATCCGTACAGAACCAGGCCGACGACGCTGGTGCCGAAGACCGCTGAGCCGATGACGAACAACGCAACCTGGCTCATCGGATCTCCGCCCGGTTCGGGGCGAGCACGAGGGCCCCGAGCGACAGGATGGACGGTACCCAGACTCCGACGAAGATGCCTTGAAGCTCGTTACCGGAGAACCACAGGCTCACCGAGAGCAGCAGCGAGATGAGGCTGGCGAGGAGGAACACGAGCTTGACTCGGATCAACGGCTGGGTCAGGACGAGTCGCACCGCTTGCGCGGGAGGAACAGTGGTAGGCGTGTTGGTCATGGCGTCGACAACCGTGCCGCAACGCCGAGCATTCCCAAAGATATGTAAAGATCGCTAAGATAGAGAGCCTGGATCGGGCCATCTGGGGGGCCGGTCAAGGGCGGCGCGAGCGGCGGGCACTATCGTCCGACGCCATGGCCAACGAGGTGAGGGCCGTGGTCGCCACGGCCGTGAAGCAGCCGGTGCACATCGAGATCATCGAGGTGCCCGATCCCGGTCCCGGCGAGGTGCTGGTCACCGTCAAGGCGTGCGGGGTCTGCCACACCGACCTGCACTACCGCGAGGGCGCCATCAACGACGAGTTCCCGTTCCTGCTCGGCCACGAGGCGGCCGGGATCGTCGCGACGGTCGGCGAGGGCGTCACCAACGTCGCTCCCGGCGATGCCGTGGTGCTGGCGTGGCGAGCGCCGTGTGGAACGTGCCGGTCCTGCCTGAAGGGCAAGCCCTGGTACTGCTTCGCCTCGCTGAACGCCAAGCAGAAGATGACCCTCGATGGCGTGGTCCTGTCGCCCGCACTCGGCATCGGTGCCTTCGCTGAACAGACCCTCGTGGCCGCCGGGCAATGCGTGCCGGTGCCGGCGTCGGTGCCACCCGAGGTCGCGGGGCTGATCGGCTGCGGCGTCATGGCCGGGCTCGGTGCGTCGATGCTCACCGGCAACGTGCAGCGGGGCGACACGGTGGCGGTGTTCGGCTGCGGCGGGGTCGGCGATGCTGCCATCGCCGGGGCCAAGCTGGCCGGGGCCCGCACGATCGTGGCCGTCGACCTCGACGACCGCAAGCTCGAGTGGGCCGTGCGCTTTGGCGCGACGCACACCGTCAACGCCTCGCTGGTCGACCCGGTCGAGGCGGTTCGAGCCGCCACCGGTGGCTTCGGCGCGGACGTCGTGATCGAAGCGGTCGGGCACCCGAAGGTGTTCGAGCAGGCCTTCTACAGCCGCGACCTGGCCGGCACGCTCGTCCAAGTGGGCGTGCCCAACCCGACGATGACCATCGAGCTGCCCTTCATCGAGCTGTTCGGGCGCGGCGGCGCCATCAAGCCGAGTTGGTACGGCGACTGCCTTCCCACCCGCGACTTCCCGATGCTGCTCGACCTGCACCAGCAGGGCCGGCTCGACCTCGGCGGGTTCGTGAGCGAGACCATCGCCCTCGACCAGGTCGAGGAAGCGTTCCACCGCATGGAGCGCGGCGAGGTGCTGCGCTCGGTCGTCGTCTTCTGATCAACCGGCGCCCGGCCGCCATCAGCGCTGGGCGAGAAGCTGCCCGCAGTGGTCGGCGAGATCGACGTTGCCGCACAGCAGATCGTCTCGCGTCATGGTGTGCTGCTCGTCGCCCACCACGCCGACATCTTCGACGGCGCGGCCTTCGGCGGGACCGGTGCGGGTCATGCGCCGAATGGAGATCGAGTAGCTGATGCCCGGGGGCAGGGGCGGCAGGCTCCGACCGGCGGCGTGGTAGGCGTACTCGATGTCGTCGCTGGTCCAGACGTTGGCGCCACCCGCGCCGGTGGCGTCGCCGATCGACAGGATCTGCCCGATCCCGTGATCGGCGATGCCTGCCGCGAACAGATCGCCGGCCGAGAACGTGTTGGCATCGACCACGGCAACGACCGGACCGGGGTAGCACCACCTGATCTGGTTGCAGTCGTCGGGATCGCTGATCGGGAGGGGTTGGGAGTGCTCCTCGCCCAGTTCGACCGCGGCGCGGGTGGACCCAGCCCAGTCGGCAAGATCGGCGCCGTTGCCGTCGGCGTCGGTGATCTGGGCCATGGCGACCGTGGCCCGGCACGCGAACCGAGCCGGCTGCACCCGATTCGACGTGAACAGTTGGAGCAGCCGCTCCGCGGA
This sequence comes from Acidimicrobiales bacterium, assembly GCA_038244535.1. Lineage (GTDB taxonomy): Bacteria > Actinomycetota > Acidimicrobiia > Acidimicrobiales > Ilumatobacteraceae > JBBRTJ01. The sequence continues at coordinate 11,844 of JBBRTJ010000044.1, forward strand.
GTCGATGACCCCACCGGGGTTCGAGCGCAGGTCGATGATGAGTCCGGTGCGCGGTAGGCGCCGCACGAGGCGCTGCACCTCGGCGGTGAACTGGTTGGTGTGCTCGACGTCGAAGGTCCACAGCCGCAGGTAGCCGAACTCGCCGTAGCGGGTCGAGACGGTGCGCGCGGAGACGGCATCGGCGAAGCTCGTCGCCAGCCACCCGTGGGCCTTGGCGGCGGGGGCCCGGCCTGTCTGGTCGCTCTGCCACAGCTCGGTGGCGAACAGCAGCTTGCGGGCCCGACGGGCCGCCTCGCTGGTGGCGTTCACAGCTCGCCGAGTGCGCTGGGTGACGAGTGCCTCGGCGCTGAGCGCTCGGGCCGGTTCGATGGCGCGCCACACGAAGCGGATCGTTCGCTCGGGTGCATCGTCGGGATCGTCGGGGCCGTGGTAGGAGACATCGACCCAGCGTTCGTCGGGGGGCGGGAGGTACTCGAGTGGTCGCTGCGTGATCGTCTCGAGGGCGCGAGCTCGGCGCGCATCGGGGCGGCCCCCCGTCAGCGTTTCGGCGTACGAGTCGACGAAGCGGGCGAACGGCACCGAGTTCCACGCCGTGACCCTGGCCCCGACCGCGAAGCTCGGCTCGGTCACATCGTCGCTGACCTTGGTCACGAGGTACGTCGGCTGCAGGTGGGGTCCTGCCGGTTCGACCAGGAACGGCAGCGTCGCCACGTAGCCGGTCAGTGCGCCGTCCTGGGGCTGCACGTACAACTGGGTGTGCTGGTCGCGAAGTCGGTTGACCAACGTCGTGAGCTCACGCAGGAAGCCCGCGCTGTCGAGGTAGGGGATCTGGCGGCGAAGGGCACTGAGGGCGCGGATGGCGTCGAACCCGTACAGCGCCTTCTTCTGCGAGTAGTGCACGTACACGTCGGTCAGCAGCACCGTCCACAGGTCGATCAGATCGTGGCGCTGACCGACGGACAGGTTGACCGGTGCCCACTGCGGTGCATCGGCGGCGAGCAGCGTGTGCAGCGGCGCACCCTGGCGAGCGGCCACGGTCGCCGTCGAGAGCCGGGCCGTCATCGCTTGAACCACCGGCGCATCGGGTCGAGCACCTTGGCGTGGATCGGCGCCTGTTCGAGCAGGTCGAAGAACGCGGCGTCGTGCTCGACCGACGGCACCTTCGGGATCTTGACGTCCTGCGGGCGCTTCGGCGGCCCTGAACGACCGGTCCGCCTGGTGTCGGGCATGTCGAGGAACAGCTCCAACGATGCATCGGGGGCGAACCGTGGCCCTGCCGAGGCGCGGGCCTGAGCACGCGAGATGGCGGCCTGGGGATCGGCCTGCACCTCGTCGAGGATGCGCATGATCTCGGTCCACGACCATGGGCTCGAGGCGTCCTCGGGCGAGGGCATCCCGACCAAGCGCCGCCGCCCACCGAGCGTCATTGGGAAGGTCGTGTCGTCACCGGCACCGGCGCCCCGCATCAGGGCGGCATCGCCGTAGCGGGCCACGCCGTCGATGACGACCAGGGCGACGTCACGCTCGGTGGCAGCAACGAGTCGGTGCCACACATCGCCGGGCCCCCGTCCGCGCACCACCGCCACGTCGCCGTACGCACCGGGGACCAGGCGGCCGACGGGTCGGTTCCAGACCCGCTGCAGCAGCGTGCCCGGGTTGCTCGTCACCATGGCCACGATGTCGTGGTCGGTGAGGCCATAGCCAAAGTGGTCCGAGACGATGCGCGCCACCTTCATCTCGCCGAGCAGGTTCTTGGAGCCCGACGGTCCCCAGTCCGACCCGAGGCACACCAGGATGCTGCGGCTGCGGACGTCGGCGATGAGCGTGGTCTCGGCGTACAGAACAAGGTTCGACAGTGGTGACCACACGACGCCCCCGGCGAGGTGCTGCGGCCACTGCTCCCACTCGGCTACATCCACTGCTGAGCAGTGGATGCCGATGAACGTCGGCAGCAAGCCGTCGTCGCTCGCGAGGTCGGTGAAGTCACGGAGCACTCGCGAACCGCGCCGGCCTTCGGCGCAGTGGTAGATGAAGCCGGCGCCCGATCCCATCCGCCGCACCGCAGTGGCGAGCGCCTCGCCGGTCTTGGTGACGACCGAGGTGTAGATGAGGTCGTTGCGCCCGGTGCCGGCCTGCTCGGCGTCGACGTTGCGCATGATGGTGCCGTAGCCACGGTTGGCCGTCGGCCAGCCCTGGGCGGCCGTGGCCCCACCGGCCATGGCCCGCACCTGCACGTAGGCCAGCAGCGCCTCTGGACTCGCCTTCGCGTAGACCCACGCCGGCTCGGTGATCGACTCGGTGTAGGTGTCGGCGTCGGTCCAGTGCTTGTTGTGCAACCACGGCTCGGTCCGACCGGGTTCGAACCAGAGCGGCAACGTGTTGTAGGCGAGGTGGTTGTGCATGTCGATGAAGCCCGGCAGGACGAACGCGTTGCCGACGTCGATCTCGTGGGCGTCGGCGAACCCGGTGCGCCGCTTGGTGCCACGCGTGACGTCGACGACGGCGCCGTCGCGGAGCCACACCCGTCCCGGGAACGGCGCAGTGGGGTGGGCGCCGTCGTCCATCGTCACGATGTGCCCGGCGATCACCAACGCGGTCATGGGTGCACCCCCTGTGCCCTCATCGCGGCGACTACCCGGCCACCGGCGGCCAGGTCCGCGCCACCCTCGGCACCGTCACGGTGATGGTCGCCCGCTTGTCCTGCTTGGTGACACCGGTACGGGCGGCCCATGCGTCAAGGCTGCACATCCACAGGGGCAGGCCGGGCGGCAGGTCACCTTCGGGGATGGCGGTCAGGTCGGCCTTGGTCAGAGCAGTGCCGTAGTGCGAGAGCGCCACGGGCGCGTCGGGCGTGATGATCGGGTGCAGCGCGTCGAGGGCGTCGTTCCACGATGCGCACAGGCGAGCGAAGGCCGCAGCCTTGGTGATGCTGCCGGTGCGGCTGGCCGAGTCCGGATATGTCGGGTGGAGCACGGCGGCGTGCGCGGCGGGGTGGGCCGACCCTGAGGGCGTCGCCCGCCACTGCTCGTGGGCTGTGTCTGCGAGATGACCGAGGGTGATGATCGCCTCGATCGGTTGATCCTTGGTGATGGCATCGAGCCAGCGGTTCCGATAGGCGGTGATGGCGGCGTCGTCGATGTGGCGCTCCCCACCGCGCTGTCCGAACACCGAGTACAGGAACGTGTTTACGAACACGTAGCTGCGGGTGATGCCGAGGCGGGTGAGCAGACCTTGGATCCGTTGCCCCGCCTCGCCGACGAGGATGCGCCGGGCGATGGCCTCGTGGGCGGCCGGATCCTGGCCGATCACCAGCACCCGTGCGGTCCCGTCGAGACGGCCACGGTGGAAGATCGGCCCCCATTCCACGCGGAACGCGTCGATCGGGTAGACGTCGGCTCCCGGGTAGGAAGCGACAAGCGTTCGGTAGGGCCTGCGGTGGTAGCCGAGGTCGATGTCGTGATCCATCGCTCTCCCCAAGGTGGTCGTCATGGACAAGACCTCCCAGAAGCCACCTAGATACACCTTCGCGCGCCCGTGCGCCGGGTTCACGCGCCGTCAGGCGGTGACGGGGTCGGCGCCGTTGCGGGTCGCCAGGTGCTTGGCCGTGAACGTGCCCTGGGGCAGCCCCAGCTCGAGGCAGGCCGACTCGCGCACCCAGCGGACGAACTGGGCGCGACTGAGCATGCCCTCGTGCACCGTGACCTGCAATCCGAGACCGTCGAGCAGGGCGGACAGGCGCCAGGCCACGGCGTTGGGATCGGCACAGGTGAACTCGCCCTGGTCGACGCCCTGGCGGATGATCGCCTCGAGCGTCTCCTTCCACTGCAGATCGAGGTCCTGGCTGATCGCTCGCAGCGTCGGGCTGCGCAGGGCTTCGCCCCACGCGTCGATCCACAGCAGCCAGCCGGGCTCGGCCTCCGCCGGCGTGTTGAGCCGAAAGATGCGGTCGAGGCGCGAGATGGCTGATGCCGATCGCTCGACCTCGGCCCGCAGCCGCTTGAGGTCGCTCTCGGCCGCGTGACGGAACGCCTCGGCCAGGAGGGCGTCCTTGGACTCGAAGTGGTAGTGGATCAGGCCGGTCGAGATGTCGAGACGGGAGGCCACGTCACTGACACGCGTCGCGCCGAAACCTCGCTCGATCACGACCTGACACGCCGTCTCTAGGATCTCTGTGCGTCGTTCCTCGACGCTCGGCCGCTTCACTTGGGGGGACCCTACCGGTATCGCACCTCGTCATCGGTGCATACGACAGCACTCCTAGGATCGCGGCCGACATGGCCGACCTCTCTACCTCCGGTGGTGGTCCCGGCTCGGTGGCGCCGCTCGATGCCGGGGACGTGGCCGCTGCGCTTGCTCCGTTCGGCTCGTCGCGCATGCTCCCCCGGGCCGCCTACGTCGACCACGACCTCCACCAGTGGGAGGTGCAGCACTGGTTCGAGGCCGGTTGGGTGTGCGCCGGCCGGGCCGCGATCGTGCCCGGTCCCGGCAGCCAGCATGCGGTGTCGGTCGGTCGGATCGGCGTGCTGCTCGCGCGCGACCACGACGGGGTGGTGCGGGGGTTTGCCAACACCTGCCGGCACCGCGGCCACGAGCTGGTCCCCTGCGACGCCGGCGTCGTGCGGGGCGTCGTGCAGTGCCCGTACCACGCGTGGAGCTACGAGCTCGATGGGCGGCTGCGTCTCGCGCCCCGCTTCGACGACCTCGACGCCGGGGGGCGAGCCGAGCTGGGGTTGGTGCCCGTGGCCATCGAGCAATGGGGCGGCTGGTTGTTCGTCAACGCCGACTCGGCCGCCCCGCCGCTGGCCGATCACGTCGGTGACCTGACCACCGTGCTCGCCCCGTGGGCGCCGGACACCCTGGTGGTGGCAGCCGAGCATCGCTACGAGCTCCGGGCCAACTGGAAGCTCGTCCACGAGAACTACCACGAGTGCTACCACTGCCCCCTGATCCATCCCGAGCTGTGCGTGGTCAGCAGCCCGAGCTCGGGCGACAACCTCGCGGCGACATCGGGCGCGTGGGTCGGCGGCTTCATGGACCTCGAACCACATGCAGCGACCATGGCCCTCGACGGCCGCTCGCCGGTGCCGCCCCTCGCCGGGCTCGGTCCCGTCGAGCGCCGCCGCGTGCTGTACGCCGGGTTGTTCCCCAACCTGCTCATCAGCGCCCATCCCGACTACGTGCTGACCCATAGGCTTCGCCCGCTCGCGCCGGATCGCACCGAGGTCGTCTGCCAGTGGCTCTTCGACCCTTCGACCGTCGCGGCCGATGCGTTCGACCCGGCCTACGCAGTCGACTTCTGGGACCTCACCAACCGCCAGGACTGGGCCGCGGTCGAGAGCGTCCAGCGGGCGCTGGCGTCGCCCCTGTACCGCCCCGGCGTGCTGGCCCCCCACGAGAACGCCGTCTACCAGTGGGTCGCCATGCTGGCCCGCGCCTACGGCGGCGCCCCGCTGACCCCGACGCCGCTGCCTCGGCCCCGGAGCCGCTGACGGGTGGCTACGGTGCCCGGTCGTGCCCGCGACGCTGATGGACGGCAAGCTCCTCGCCCAGGAAGTGCGGGCCCGCCTGACCGCCGAGCTGGTCGCCCTCGGGCGGCCCGACGTGTGCCTGGCAACGGTGCTGGTCGGCACTGACCCCCCGAGCCAGCGCTACGTCGCGTCGAAGCAACGCCAGGCCGAGGCGGTCGGGATGCGCTCCGTGCACGTCGACCTGCCCGCTACCGCTTCTCAGGTCGAGGTCGAGGACGCCGTGCGCTCCCTGGCCGCCGACCCTTCCGTGCACGGGATCCTCGTGCAGCTCCCCTTGCCCGACGGGCTCGATGCCGATCCCGTCATCGACCTGATCCCACCCGCAAAGGACGTCGACGGTCTCACGGCCCGCAGCCTCGGGCTGCTCGTGCGGGGCGAACCCGGCCTGGTGCCCTGCACGCCGCGCGGCTGCCTGGCGCTGCTGGCCCGCTACGAGGTGCCGCTGCGCGGCAAGCGGGCCGTGGTCATCGGCCGCTCCACGCTCGTGGGGCTCCCCATGACGCTGCTCTTGGCCCGCAAGGGCATCGATACCACCGTCACGCTTGCCCACAGCCGGACCGACGACCTGCGGGCCGTGTGCCGTGAGGCCGACATCATCGTCGCCGCGGTGGGCGTGGCCGGGCTGGTGCGGGGCGACTGGGTGCGCCCTGGGGCCGCCGTGCTCGATGTGGGCATCTCGCGCACCGAGGCCGGCATCGTCGGTGACGTCGCCTTCGACGAAGTGGTCGAGGTTGCCGGCTGGCTCACGCCGATGCCCGGCGGTACCGGCGCCATGACCCCGGCCTGCCTGCTCGAGAACACGCTCGACGCAGCACGGATGCAGGGCGTCATCTGACCGTTCGGTCATTGCATCCTTGACAGGAGCCCCGGCTACGTTGCCGGTCACGGTTGGCCGCTGTGGTGCAGCCACTGTTTTGACCCTGGGGGGATCATGGATCTGCAAGAGCTCAAGGACCACGGCACTCGCATCGGCATGTGGGCACATCTGGCCACCGTCGGCGCCGATGGTGCCCCCGATGTGGTCCCGGTTCACCCGTGCTGGGAGGACGAGACGCTCTGGGTGATGATCGGCACGGACAGCGTCAAGGCCCGCAACGTCGCTGCCAACGACGCCGTCGCCCTCCACTGGCAGGTGGGCGACTCATCCGGCTTCGACAGCCTCTTGGTGTGGGGCACCGCCACCGTGCACGACGACCTCGAGACGAAGCAGCGGTTGTGGACCGGGGTGTTCGACTACGACCTCTCGGGGTTCGCACCCGGTGGCCCTGACGCGTCGCCCGGCACGGCGTTCCTGGCCGTGCACCCGACGCGGGCCACCTTGCTGCGCAACATGGGCACGGGTGGACGCGAGACCTGGACCAAGTGATGGCCGACCTCACACTGGCCCAGGTGCAGGCCGAGTCCGAGCGCTTCGGACGCATCGCCTACGTCAGCACCGTGTCGGCATCAGGTGATCCCCACGTCGCGCCGGTCGCGGTCGCCTGGATCGACGACGACCTGTGCGCCTTCGTGCTCGCCACCAGCAGCAAGGTCGCCAACCTGCGGGCCAACCCGGCGGCGATGGTGCACTGGTCGGTGGGCGAGTCGACCGACTGGGACAGTTGCATGGTTTGGGGCTCGGCCTCGATCGTCGACACCGCAGAAGGCCGCACCGCACTGTGGGGCCGCATGGGGTACGACCTCGGGGCGTTCGAGGCGGGAGGCCCCGAGAGCTCCAACCACGTGTTCGTGCGCATCGCACCCCAGAAGGCGACCGTGCTCCGCTTCTACGGCATCAAGGGGCGTGACACGTGGCGCGCCTGAGCCGGCTCGACCGGTCGATCGCCGGCAAGCGGGCCATCGTGACGGGGGCCGCGTCCGGCATGGGGCGGGCGACAGCCGAGCTCTTTGCCGACGAGGGGGCGGCGGTGGCCGTGGTCGACCTCGGCGCCGAGCGGGTGGCCGCAGTGGTCGACCGCATCAACGCTGCGGGCAACGGCCGGGCGGTGGGCTTCACGTGTGATGTCAGCGACCCCGCGCAGCTCGCGGCGCTCGTCGAGGGCGTGGCGGCCGAGCTCGGTGGCATCGACATCGTGGTCAACAACGCGGGCGTGTCGATGGTCGGCGGGGCGACCACGGCCGAGGCCGCCTTCGAAGACGCCTGGGCGGCCACGTTCGCGGTGAACCTGCAGGCGCAGGTCCGCCTCATCCGGCTCGCCCTGCCCTACCTGCAGGCCAGCGGAGCGGGGCGAGTGGTCAACATCGCGTCGACCGAAGGCATCATCGCCACCGCTGGCATCACCGCCTACACGGCCAGCAAGCACGGTGTGATCGGGCTCACCAAGTCGCTGGCGGTCGAGCTCGGCCGCACGGGCATCACGGTCAACTGCATCTGCCCGGGGCCGATCAACACGGGTATGACGTCGTCGATCCCCGACGAGGCCAAGGAGGCGTACGCCCGCCGCCGGGTACCGCTGCGTCGCTACGGCGAGCCCGAAGAGGTCGCCCACGGCACGCTCAACTTCGTGCTGCCGGCCTCGTCGTTCATGAACGGCGCGGTGCTCGTCGTCGATGGCGGCATGACGATCCGCCACACCTAGCCCGCAGCCCTGGCGCCATGGTCCGGGTTGTCCTGGCGCTTTGCGTCGCGACGTTGCTGCTCTACGACAACCTCGCGACGCAGAGGCCGACGCTGAGCGACCTCACCCCACCCCACCCCACCCACCTGAACGATCACGGCTCATGGCGATCAGGGGTGGGGGTCGAAGAAGCCGGAGATGCCGCTCGGCTCGTGAGGGCCGATGACCAGTTGCTCGAGGATGCCGATGCCCTCGTGGCCGTCGTAGGTCGCCCGGCACAGGGTCTGCACGTGGACGTGGTGGGGGAGGCACGGATCGGCGACGGGGAGCGCGAACCTCTCGGCCAGGACCGATGACTCGCCCTGCCACACCCCGTGGCCCCGCGTGGGGTGGAGGTAGCCGAGACCGAGCATCTGGAAGTTGATGATGGCGTCGAGGCGCACGGTCGTGGCCTCACCGTGCCACGGCACGAGGTCGATCTCGCACCAGCGCATGCGGCGCGTGCCGACCTCCCACTCGCCGCGCCAGTTGGCGGTGCGCATCGGCTCGGGGGTGCCATCGCCGACGGGAACCACGAACGCCGACTCGTGCCATCGGCTGCCGTCGGCCCACTCGTTGACGTCGAAGTGGGTGCAGAAGCGCTCGAAGTTGACCGGCGCCCACAGCCAGAAGAACTGCGGAGCCGGGGCGGGCGCGCCGGCCCCGGTGCGCTCGCCGACGGGACGGGTGCCCCATGAGCGGTCGCGGCTCCCGAGCACCTCGGTCGGGCGCACCTCGATCCGCTCGCCGTCGACCTCGATCCACCCCTCCCACGCGCCCCACTGCGTCAGCCGGGTGTAGTCAAAGGCGCCCCGACCCTCGCGCTGCAAGGTGAAGCGGGGCTCCTCGACCGGAGCGGTGCGGGCCCGGAACGTGACCTCGGCCGCGATGTCGTGGTCGCCGGGAGCGACGATGACGGTGAGGGTCTGGAGCGGCTCGTCGATGCGAACGGTGATGGGGCCGACGGCCGTGCTGCGATCGAGCGGGCACCGGCCGGACGCGTGCACGTTGATCTGCTCACCGTTGCGCACGACGCTGAACGCGGCGTCGATGACCTGGCGGTTCGGGTACAGGCCCATGGCCGCGCCGAAGTAGAGCGAGCCGTCGCTGGTGTAGCCGTTGAAGAAGTAGCGGTCGTAGTGGTTCGCATCGCCCGACGCCGTGTGAGCGAGCCCGAGGCTGGTCTGGTGGAGAGGCAGGTCGTCGGCCGGGATGAGCACGCCGGGCACGCTACTTGTCACACGATCGCGGCTCCGGGGGCGAGCAGGCGGTGCCCTAGCCTTGCTCCCGATGGCCCTGCCCCGGTTGACTCCACGGCGCTACGCGGCCGTCACCCGTGTGGCCCTGGTGCTGATCGGCGGGATCATCGTCACGGGGGCAGCGGTGCGGTTGTCGGGCTCAGGGCTCGGTTGTCCGGACTGGCCGAACTGCGACGACGGGCGCCTCGTTGCTCCGCTCGAGTACCACGCCCTCGTCGAGTTCGTGAACCGCACGATCACGGGGCTCGTGTCCATCGCAGTGATCGTGGCCGTGCTCGGGTCGTTGGTGCGCACGCCCCGCCGTCGTGACCTCACCTGGCTCTCGCTCGGCCTCGTCGCCGGGGTCGTGGGGCAGATCGTGCTCGGCGGCGTCACCGTCCTGGTCGACCTCCACCCGGCCGCCGTGCAAGCGCACTTCTTGCTGTCGATGGTGATCCTGGCCGACGCGGTCGTGCTCCACCGGCGCGCTGGTGAGGACGACGGCCCCCTTGCCAGCATCGTGCCCGAGCGGTTGCGACAGGCGATCTGGGCGCTGGTGGCGCTGGCCGCGATCGCCGTCTCGACCGGCACCGTCGTGACCGGCACCGGTCCACACGGCGGTGACGAGAAGGCCAAGCGGTTCGCCTTCGCCATCGAGACGGTGTCTCGCGTGCACGGCATCACCGTCATGATCCTGCTGGCCGCAACCCTGTTGGTCTACAACCAGGCCCGGCGGGCACCGGGGTGGGACCGGCTGGAGCGGCCGTTCAACGACCTCGTGCTGGTCATCTTCGTCCAGGGTGCGATCGGCTACACGCAGTACTTCATGGGCGTGCCCGCCGGTCTGGTGCTGGCCCACGTGCTCGGCGCCACGCTTCTCTGGGTCGTCGTGCTGCGCCTGGCCCTGGCCTGTCGGGCCCCCGCCGTCGCCCCCGAGGCGACGGCGGCCGAGGCCGTCAGCTCCCGGGCCTGAAGGCAGCCATCGTGGCGCAGACCTCGTAGAACTCGGTCATGGTGCCCTCGATGATCTCGGCCCCCGGGAGCACGGCGTCGATGCGGCCCGCCACCTGTCCGGTCAGCGCCAGTGAGGCCTCCATGTCGCCGCCGAAGTAGAGGTCCTTGGCCGTGCCGAACTGGTCCATGCCGACGTGCTCCTCCTTCTCGAGCCGGCTGGAACGCTCGGTGCGCAGTGCCCGCAGACCCGGGCGGCTGAAGCGGTTGAGGAACACCGTGTCGGTCTCGGCCGCTCCCACGATGGCGTTCTTCCAGTTGCTGTGCACAGGGCTCTCGGCCGCCGACACCATCCGGCTGCCCATCTGCACGCCCTCGGCGCCGAGCGCGAAGGCCGCCGCCATGGACCGGCCGTCGCAGATGCCGCCGGCTGCGATCACGGGCACGTCGACCTTCGAGCACACCAAGGGCAGCAGCACCATGGTGGCGACGTCGCGAGGGTTCTTGAAGCCGCCGCCCTCGCCGCCCTCGACTACGAGACCATCGACCCCGGCGGCCACCGCCTTGAGCGCCGCGGCCAGCGTCGGCACGACGTGGAACACCGTGAGGCCGGCTGCCTTGAGCTGGGCGGTGTACTTCGTCGGATCCCCGGCCGAGGTGGTGACGAACTTGACGCCCTGGTCGACCACGAAGTCGACGATGGCGGGATCGCGCACGAACAGCTGCGCGATGTTCACGCCGAAGGGCTGGTCGGTGAGCTCGCGCATGGCTCGGATCTCGTCACGGACCTGGTCGAGCTCGCCCGACGACGTCTCGATGATCCCCAGCCCTCCCGCGTTCGACACCGCCGATGCCAGCTGCGATCGGGCGATCCAGCCCATCGGCGCCTGCACGATCGGGTAGCGGATGCCGAGCAGGTCGGTGACGCGGGTGTGGATCGCAGGGGCAGTCGGCATCTGGTGGTTCCTCCGGTGCAGGCGGTGCGGGTGGGTCTAGAGGTCGTGCGCAGCAGCCTGGACGGCCGCGATGATCGGATCCCAATCGGCGCCGGAAACCCGGGTGACGGTGACGAAGTCGTTGACCCCGAACAGCGAGGCCACCCCGGCGGCGGCGAACACCGCCGTGGCGAACGGGCTCGTGGCCTCGGCGGCCGAGGCGATGTTCATCATCTCGGGCAACGTCACGTCGAGGGTGAACTTCAGCGCGTCAGGGTTCGGCGTGGTCGACGGGGTCGCGGTGGCCATGGCTGGTCACCGTAGGTCAGGCGGTCCGAGGAGCGGGTCGTAGAGGTGGTGGCAGTCACCGGCCACCACGACGTGGGGCCCGTCCTCGGTGATACGCACCGCCGTGACGCTCGTGTTCTCGACGCTCAGCCACTGGGTGCGGGGGTTGCCCAGCACCGAGGCCAGGTAGGCGTTGATGGTGCCCCCGTGCACCACGATCGCCACGCGGCCACCGTGGTGGGCGGCGGCGATGGTCTGGACGGCGTCCACGACGCGGGTGCGGAAAGCGTCGTCGCCCTCGCCTCCGGGGATGCCGTCCCATCGGCCGGTGCGGCTCCATGCCAGCCACTCGGGGTCGCGGGCAGCGGCCCGGCGGCGGAACTCGCCCCGGCCCCACTCACCGAGGCGAACCTCCTCGAGGTCTTCGACCTCGCGGATCACGAGCCCCCGTGGGATCGCCAGCGGCTCGGCAGTCTGGACGGCGCGGCGCAGGTGCGAGGCGTAGACGGCATCGAACGTCAGCGTCGAGAGCCGGGCCGCGAGCCGTGCGGCTTGGTCGATGCCGATGACGTGCAGGGGCGGGTCGGCCGATTCGTCCGACCCGGGGATGACGTCGGCTGAGCGGCCGTGGCGGATGAGGAGCACGACGGTGGCGCCGTCGAGGTGCTCGGTGAGCGACGGCTGCGGCACCGCGGCGGTGCCGTCGGCGGGCAGGTCGGGGTGAAGCGAGGGTGGGTTCACGACCGCCCATGTTGGCCGACGATCACGGTGCGCCGGTCAGGGGAAGTCGTTGAGCTGCTCTGACTGTTGGGGCCGGCGGGCATCCCACACCGCACCGGGAACGGGAGCGGTCCGATCGGCCAGGCGGCTGAGTGCGGCCTCTGTGTCCGACGTGAGGGCGGCCCCGCTGTAGCCGACGTAGGCGACGGTGCCGGGGGCCAGCTCCCAGGCCAGGGTGGCGTTGCCGCCCTGCATCGTCGTGACGTAGGCGGGCGCACCGTGCACAGCCCTCGTCGAAGACCCCGCGGCACGCAGCCCGTACAGCACGTACTCGAAGCCACCAGCCCGCAGGGTTCCGGTGTAGGTGAGCCCGCCGAGGGTGTGGCTCTCGTCCACCTCCTCGCTGCCATAGCGCGCCTCGTGCACCACTGGTGCACGGAACGGCTCCGAGTAGACGGAGGCATAGCCCATGGTCCCCCCGACGGAGAGCAGGTTGCCAGTGATCTGGGTTGCGCCGGCGATGGCCTGGAGGACCGCAGGCCCGCCGTCGCCTCGGACGCTGGCCCACCGCCCGGCCAAGGGCCAGGCCAGCTGGCCGTCGCCGGCCTTGCCCCGCACGGCACCGACCGTCGTCGGGTCACCGGCGATCGGCTCGTCCACCGGCCACACCACAACTGCCCCGCCACTGCCGAACGTCCCGTTGCCACGTCGCAGGCCGACAGTCCACGGCCCGGCCGTCGCCGTCGAGTCGACACGGTCGAGCAGGCTCGGCCACCACGTCGGGTCGCTGGTCGTCCCGCCGATCAGCAGGCCGGGCAGCTCCGCTACGGCGTCGACGTTGGTGGCGATGATGGACGGGTCGACCAGTTCGCGCGTGGTCCCGACCGGAGGGACCGTGGCGGCGGGGCCGGAGTCCACCACTGCCGGCCGCGAGTGCACGAGCGGCACGGCGACGACCACGGCCGCGGCAAGGGCGGCGATGACGGCGCCGGCGCGCACCGCGGTGTGACGGCGCCGGACGGCGCGAGCGCGGGCGACGACGTCGGTGAGGTCTGAGCGGGGGGCCGCCGCCTGCGCTTGACGGCGCAGGGCGTCGACCAGGTCCTGCTCGCCCGCCGGTTCGTGCACGTGGGTCAGACCGACCATGGGGTCACCTCCGAACGGAGCCGGGCCAACGCCCGGTGCAGGGACGACTTGACGGTGCCAGGGCGGCAGCCGAGGACCAGCGCAATCTCGGCCTCGCTCAGGTCCTCGTAGAAGCGCAGAACGACCACGGCCCGCTGGCGGGCGGGCAGGACCCGCAGGACGACGACCAGGTCGTCGACGGCCGGGTCCTCGGTCACGGTGTCGGGTCGGGCGACACGGACGGCGTGCCGGCGCGCCGTCGCCCACCGACGGCGCTCGTTGTGGCAGGCGTGGACGACGACGGTGCGCAACCACGCCTCGGGAACGTCAACCGGGCCACGGCGGGCGTGGAGCTTGGCGAATGCGTCTTGCACGACGTCCTCGGCGACGGCGGTCGACCCGAGCAGCAGGGCGGCGAGCCGCACGAGACGGTCGTGCTCGGCCCGGTACAACGTGGCAAACGCCGCGGCCGGGTTGACGTCATCGACGGGACGCGCCTCAACGGCACCCGTGGACACCACGGCGAGCGGGTCGAGCGGTCCGGCGGTCACGCCTCTATGACACCTCAGTCCGCCCCCTGGTTCCATCGCGCCGGGACCGGTGGAGCCTGGGGGGTGTCGCGGAGGGTGCGCCGGTCGAGCGCACCGTCGGCTCGTAGGCTGTGGGCTCATGGCAGGAGCGCTGGCGGTGGCCGAGGTGATCACGGCGCCGCTGGCTGCGGGCAAGCGACTGCTGGTGGTGTCCGACCTGTCGCTCGTGCAGCGGCCGTCGCCGTCGGCCACGCGGGCCGGGCAGGCCATTGCTGAGGCGTTGCGCTCGTGGTCGGGGCTGACCATGGTGGTCATCGCCGGTGACCTGTTCGACCTGCTCGATCCCACCGCAGGAGCGGTGGGCACGATCCTCACGACCCATGCCGACCTGCGCGATGCGCTGGCCCGGTGGAGCTGCCAGCCAGGACACCAGCTGATCGTGCTGCCAGGCGAGCGCGACGGCGAGCTGGCCTGGAACAGCGATGCGGCTCATCAGCTGCGCCAGGCCACCGGCGCCGAGCTGGCCCTCGTGGTCGACATCGAAGTCGAGCGCCATGGTGGTACGGCGAGGCTCCGCGTCGAGCACGGGCACCAGCTCGACCCGTCGAGCGCGTTCACGGATCCCGGCGACCCCCTCGACTCGCCCTTGGCCGTGCACGTCGCTCGCGAGGTCCTGCCCGGCATGGACGAGCGTTCGGGCGACTGGCTCGACGGGATTCAGGCTCTTCCGGGCCCGGGGTCCCTCCGGGGGTTCCTGGCGTCGCGAACGCTGTATCGCCGCCTTGGGCGCCGGGCCTGGGTGCTCGGCGTGCTCGCGGCCGTCGCACTCATGGCCCAGGTCCCGTTCCTGCTCACCTTGTTCCACGACGTCGACGAGTCACTGGCCGATTCGGTCACCCGGACCCTGTCGTTCCTCGCCGTCAACGCCCTGATCCTGGCGCTGCTCGTGGGGTCGTCGGCCACGATCCTGCTGCGACGCTCGTGGTCGTCGCTCACCGCTCTGGGTCCGGCGAGCCTCGGCACCGACCCGAACGCACGGTCGCGTAACGACGCCCGCCGTCTCATCGGCGAGCAGGGCTACTCGGGGCTGGTCGTCGGCCACACCCGCAGCGCTGAGCTGACCCGCCTCCAGGACGGCTTCTACGCCAACTGCGGGAGCTGTGCCGACGTGACCGGCGCGACGCCGGGGCGCTACGGCTTCCCGCCCGTGTACTCGGTGGTGCGGCCCGTCACGCTGCTCGAGGTCGAGGCCGGGGCTGATCTCCATGTGCGCCTGCGCTACGGCGCCGTCCCCCTGCCGGCCGGCTCGCTCGTCGAGCGCCTCATCGCGGTCCCCGAGCGGGGAACGCCCCGCGACCTCGAGGTCGTGGCCGAACTACCCGGTGGCCTGTCCTGGCCGCCGCACACCGACGACCAGGCGATCGTGCGGCGCCATCGCCGGGTAGCCGCGGCGGCCATCGGCTTCGCCGGGGTCCTCGACGTCCTGTCGGCGGTGTTCCCGCCTTTCGTCCGCTTCGAGTGGGTCGATCGCCTCGTCCCGCTGGCGGTGTCCCAGGCGGCCACCGCCGTCGTGCTGCTGTCTGGGGTGGCGCTGCTGCTGCTGGCCCGCGGGATCCTTCGCGGCCAGCACCGGGCGTTCCAGATCACCGTCGCGCTGTTGGCCGGCACCTTGGGCCTGCACCTGCTCGAGGGCTGGCCGACGCCAGAGTTCGTGCTGGCCGCGATCGTGCTGCTCTACCTGCTCGCCAACCGGCGCAGCTTCCGCGCCGCCACCGAGCGAGGGGTCGTGCGCCGGGCTGTTCCCATCGTCGTCGGTGCCGTGGCGCTGGCCTGCGTGGCCGGTGTGGCCGTCGTGCAGATCTTCGCCTGGGAGCAGGTGGGCTGGTGGGACTCCCTTCAAGCGGTCGCCGAGCGCATGATCGGCATCGAGTCCGTCGACCTGCCGCGGCGGGTCAACAACGTCCTGACCCCGGCCATGCTCACCGTCACCGTGCTGCTCGTGATCACGCTTGGGTGGCAGGTCTTCCGGCCCGTGTTCCTGCGTCGCCTCGGGCCGACGTCTGACATCGCCCGTGCCCGCGACATCGTCGCTCGTCACGGGCGGGGGACCCTCGACTACTTCGCGCTCCGCGACGACAAGCGCTGGTGGTTCGACGGTGACGGTCTGGTCGCCTACGGCCTGTTCGGCAGCGTCTGCCTTGTCTCGCCCGATCCGATCGGGCCGGAGGGCGACGGTGGTCGGCTGTGGTCGGGCTTCCTTCGCTTCGCCGATGCCCAGGGCTGGACCGTGGCGGTGCTCGGCGCCGGCGAGGAGTGGCTCCCCCTCTACGAGGCGGGTGGCATGCGCAGCATGTACGTCGGTGACGAAGCGATCGCCGAGGCCGACCACTTCACGCTCGATGGCGGCCGCAACAAGAGCCTTCGCCAAGCAGTGAACCGCGTCGCCAAGAACGGCTACACCGCGGCGTTCTACGACCCCGCCCACCTCGAGCCCGAGCTGCAGGCGTCGCTCCTGGCGATGATGGGCAAGAGCCGCCGCGGCGAGGTCGAGCGAGGCTTCTCGATGACGCTGTCGCGCCTGTTCGACCCCGCCGACGAGGGGCTCCTGCTGGCGGTCTGCTTCGGCCCCACGGGCGATCCCGTCGCCTTCTGCCAGTACGTCCCGGCCTCCGGCGTCGATGGCTGGTCCCTCGATGTCATGCGGCGCGATGACGGCGACCACCCCAACGGCATCATCGACTTCCTGATCGTGCGCACGCTCGAGCACCTCCGCGACCTCGGCAAGCGGGGCCTCGGGCTCAACTTCGCCACCATGCGGGCAGTGATGGCAGGTGAGACAGCCGACGGGTTCGTCGATCGGGTGGTGCGCACCACCATGGGACGCATGAGCGACACCATGCAGATCGAGTCGCTCTGGCGGTTCAACGCCAAGTTCGACCCGATCTGGCAGGCCCGCTACTTGGTCTACCCCGGCACCGACCAGCTCGTGCCGGTGGCGCTCGCGGTGGCCAAGGCCGAGCAGTTCTGGGAGATCCCGGTGATCGGTCGCTTCCTGGC
>JBBRTJ010000045.1:0-28749 GCA_038244535.1 Acidimicrobiales bacterium
GGACGTCGTAGCCCGCCTTGCGGAACGTCGAGAGCATGGGCCGGTTGTCGGGCAGCACCTCGGCGGTGAAGCGGACGATGCCTGAGGCCAGCGCGATGGCGGCCAGGTGCTCGAGCAGGAGCGCCCCCAGTCCCCGCCCCTGGTGCTCGTCGTCGACGACGAAGGCCACCTCGGCCTCGGGCTGACCGGGCCAACGGTCGAAGCGACCGACTGCGATCAGGTCGTCGCCCAGTTCGGCGACGAGGGCGACGCGATCGACGAAGTCGACGTTGGTGAAGCGCTCGACCTCGCGTTCGGTGAGCCGGGGCTTGGGTGAGAAGAAGCGGTAGTAGACCGACTGGGGCGAGAGCCGTGCGTGGAGCGCCACCAGCGCAGCAGCGTCGTCAGGCCGAATGGGCCGGAGGTGCATCGGCATGCCATCGGCCAGGACGACGTCGGCCTCCCATGCTGACGGGTAGGCGGTCACGGTGCTGAGGCTAGCCAGCAACAACGGCACCGGCCGAAGGACCGACCGCGGCCTGCGAGGCGGCCACCCGCAGCGCTCGGTACAGCAACGGCGCGTCGCCGAGGCGACGGCGCAGGATCCGCTCGAGACCCCCGATCGGGTAGAGGTTCTGAGGGGCGCGGCTGTCACGGTGGGGGGCGGAGGCGTAGCGAGGAAGGGCAGCGGTGACGGCGTTGGCCACGGCGACGGCCTCGCCCACCGTGAGCTCGGTGCTGGCCTCGCAGCGCACGACGCCGGCCAGGGGGCTGAGGGCACTCGACGGGAGAACGCCCGGAAGGCGCACGTACCAGCTCCAGCGCACGAAGCGTTGCCCGACCAGCAGCAACGGCGTCCGCTCGCCGGGGGCCAGCGCCGCCAGAACGGTCGCTTCAGCACCGCCCAGGTACTGCACGTGGTGGCTCTTGATGAGGCCGATGGTGGACGCAAGGTGCTGGCGGCCGCGCAGGGGGCCGTCGACCACCACCAGGGGCGGCCCCAGCGGGCCACCCGGGTCGACCGAGCCAGCCAGGGCGCCGAGGGCCTCGACTGCCGCGGCTGCGACCCGCACCTCGGCCCGGCCCATCTGCTCCTGCAGGGCGAGAGACAGGCCCTCCGGGCTGGCATCGCGGGCCGTGCGGGCCGCGAACACCGCATGGCGGGTGACGAGGTCTTCGAGCTCGACCACGGCCGAGAAGAGGCCATGGCCGACCTCGACGGCACCCACTCGTGCCGAGCCGGCGATGCAACTGACAGCGCCCGCGGCCCATGACGCACACAGGCCAGGACCGGCCGCCACCGGGGCGTCGCGGTCGTCGGGGCGGGCATCGGGCGCGACCCACACGCGCGCATCGATTCGGCGCACACCGTCGACGAACACCATGGCGCGAGGTTGCGTCTGGTCAGGTGGTGGGCGCAGCGGCCGCCACCGTCCGGGGGCGAGCTCGGCGTCGAGTCGAACCTCGGTGGAGGTCTCGTCGAAGCCGGCGCCCTCGACCGCAGCACCGTAGGACGGGTCCCAGGGGTCGATCGCGACCCTCACGGCGTCACCCTTCGCACGGTGGCGCTGTGTACGCCACGCGTCACCTCGAAGCGAACCGGCACCCGCTCGGCGAGCTCGCGCACGTGGGTGACGATGCCGACCATGCGACCGCTGGTCCCGATCGCCTCGATGGTGGACGCCACGGTGTCGAGGCTCTCGGCATCGAGCGTCCCGAACCCCTCGTCGAGGAACAGCGCATCGAGCCGGGCGGTGCCACCGGCCGCCGCGCCGGCCAGGCGATCGGAGAGGGCCAAGGCCAGGGCCAGCGAGGCTTGGAAGGTCTCGCCGCCCGACAGCGTCTTGACCGACCGGCGTTCGTCGGCATTGGCGTGGTCGATCACCTGGACGTCACCCCCCTCGGTGGCGGCCAGGCCGAACCGCCCCGATGACAGGTCGCGAAGGCTCAGGGATGCCAGCGCCACGAGGTCGGCCAGGGCTCCGCCTACCAACCAGTTCTCGAAGTTACGGCCGGAGAGCTGCTGGGCTAGGAGCTTGGCGACGTCACGGCGGTCGGCGGCATCCCGCTCGGTCGCAAGCAAGCTCGTTGCGTCGCTCCGAGCCCGCTCGATGGCCGCCACGGCCTCGCCGGTGACGAGCCGGCGTTCGACGGCCAGCCGCTGGAGGTCGCCGATCGTGGCCCGAGTCGGCACTGCGCCGCCCGCGGCCTCGCACAGGGACCGCACCCCGGCGACAACGGCCTCGCCCTGGGCCCGGCACGCCTCGAGGTGGTGCACGGCATCGAGCCGCCCCTGCTCGGCGACCCCCGCCCGCGCCCCGGCCCACTCGCCGAGCCGGCGCCAGGAGGTGACCAGGTCGGGCGTCGGGGCGGGGGGTGACAGGCTGACCAGCGAATCGCGCTGCGCATGGAAGCTGGCCGAAGCGGCACCGAGCCGAGCCGTTGCGGCCCGGTGAGCGGCCTCGGCGGCCGAGACCGTTCCCCGAGCCGCGGTCGCGGCCGCCCGCGCCGCCCGCGCCGTGGCAAGGACCTCGTCGTGACGGCCCAGCTCACGCTGGGCCTCGTCGATGGTCGGCGCCCCCGCGAGGCGGGAGACGAGACCAACCCGCTCGTTGATGAGACGAGAAGCCGTTGCCTCGGTGGTGGCGCGGCGCTCAGCTGCCGCGGTGACCGCACGGCGAACTATCACGACGGCCTCGCGGGCCTCGCGAAGGCGGCTGTCGACCACTTCGACAGGGTCGTCGGCCGGGGGCGCCGGGAGCACGGACACGACCTGCTCGCAGACCGGGCAGGGCTGACCAACCACCAAGTCGCGAGCGAGCACCGCTGCTCGATGGTGCAGGTGCGTGGCCGCCTCCGACTGGGCGGCGGCAGCCTCGATCGCCTCGGCCCCGGCCAGGGCCTCGACCGCCGCCCGTTCGGCGCTCACGGCCTCAGCGGCCTCGGCCGCGGCAGTGCCGGCCTCGACCTGGACGGCGGTGAGACGCCCTCGCGCCGCCACGAGGTCGTGCAGCGGAGCCGCCGGGCCAAGCGCTGCGTGCGCCGCCTCACTCGCCGCCGCCGCAGCCTCGCGGCGCTCACCCTCCTCGACGGCCGCAGCCATCGCCATCGCGGCGCGCTCGACGTGCTCGCCGAGAGCGACCGCGGTCGGAGGCATCCTCGCCGCAGCCAGCGCCGCCACCATCGCAGTGGCGACATCGAGGGCATGGCGACCCTGAGCGATGCCCACCTCGATCTCGGCGAGCTGGGGTTGGGCATCGAGCACCGCCTGCAGCGCCGCCAGCGCCGAGGCATCGAGGGCTGTCGCGGCCACCAGGGCGTCGTGGTCGTGTTGTGGCAACCGCCCGAGCTGGGCCGTCGCCGCGCTCCGAGCCGCCTCGGCCTCGGCCTCGCGTGCCTTGGCTCGCTGGGCGACCTCTCGATAGACCTCGGCGTTCATGAGCCGAACCAGCAGGTCTCGGCGAGCCTGGGGCTTGTCGTGCAGGAAGCGGGCGAAGTCGCCTTGAGGAAGCACGACGCAGCGGGTGAAGTCGGTGAACCCCAGGCCGAGCAGCAACGGCACCTTCGAGTCGAGCTCGGTCGCTGTACCGGCCAGCGTGGTCCACCGATCACCGTCGAGGCGCTCGAGGCGCGCCTCCCTCGTGGTCGCCCTGCCATCGGCGGCAAGACGAACCACTCTGGCCACGACGTACTGCGATCCACCCAACTCGAACGTGACGCGGACCCGCGCCTGGTTGGCGCCGAGTGACACCACCGGGCCGACCAGGCGATGATCGTCGTAGCGAGGCACCACCCCGTAGAGCGCGAAGCAGAGCGCGTCGATCAGCGTGGACTTGCCCGAGCCTGTGGGTCCGACAAGGGCGAACAGCTCGAGATCGTCGAAATCGACCACCGTGAGCTCACGGAAGGCTCCGAACCCCTCGAGCTCGATGCGCTGGGGACGCATGTCAGACCCCAGCCCCGGTGACCTCGTCGAGCAGCGTCGCGAACAGCGTGCGAACGCGTGCATCGACGATGCCCTGCCCCGCGAGGTACTCGTCGACGAGCTGGATCGGGGTTCGGTCGGCCGCCGGCGACGGGCGCGCGTCGCCGTCGCCGTCAGGTCGCAGCAGGCGCACCTCGATGGCGTTGGGGAGCAGCTCACGCACCTGCTCGGCGAGTCCGGCACGAAGCGGCTCGTCGACGTCGACGCGAAGCAAGGCCTCGCCCACCGTCGGCGCGAGCAGGCTGAGGTCGGCGAGCGAACCCCGCACGGCCAGCAGCGTCCGCGCCGCCCGGATGGGCACGGTCGTGACCGTGGCCGGCGCCCCCGGGGTGGCGTCGACCACCACGACCCCCTTGACGTCACCCCCCTCACCGAAGTCGATGGCGAAGGGCGATCCGGAGTACCAGATGGGCAGGATCGGATCGACTCGCTGCGCGCGATGGAGGTGCCCCAGCGCGACGTAGCTCGCAGTCGACGGGAAGATCGCCGCTGGGACGTGGTACTCGAAGACGGTCTGGGCGTCGCGCTCGCCCCCACCGAGCTTGGCGCCCACCACCGTCGCGTGGGCCACGAGCACGTTGACGGCGTCGGACCTGAACCCCGCCGTGAGCGCGCTGACCAGCCCCGCCATCCGCTCGGCATAGGCCTGCGTGGCCTGCGCGGCGTCGAGCTCGAGCAGCTGTGCGGCCCGCACCGCACCTCGTTGCGAGCAGAACGGCAGCAGTGCAACGCGGACCGGCTCGCCGGTGGAACGAGCCCTGAGCTCGACCACGCCGCCGGACTGGGGCGGGCGGGTGCGGCCCACCACCGTGATGCCGGCCTCGGCGAACACCGGACGGACCGCTTCGAAGAGATCGGTGCTGTCATGGTTGCCGGCCACCACCACGACCTCGGCCCCCGTGGCGCGCAGGGCGAGCAGCGTGCGCCAGACCAGCTCCTGCGCCTCGGCTGAGGGCGCGGACGACTCGAAGAGGTCGCCAGCCACGACCACCAGGTCGACAGCACGCTCGGACGCCACCTCGACCACCTCGGCGAGCACCTCGCGCTGCTCAGGCAACCGAGCCACGCCCTTCAGCACCTTGCCGACGTGCCAGTCCCCGGTGTGGAGCAGCCTCATGAGTTGCCCTCGAAGAGCTCGTCGAGCTGCGTGGGGGTGGGCGGCACCACCAGCCGCTCGGCTGGACGCGTCGCCCAGGCCGGGAACGGGAACTCGGCCACCAGCGGCACCGGGATCTCTGGTTGGTTCACGAACATCGTGCCCGGCTTGGCGATGGTGGCCCGCTTGCGCTGCGCTTCGGGGAGGAACCCGTACTCGGGCCGGCTGGCCTCGGCCGGATCGAGGCGGCCCACGACACGGATGGAGGAGTTGGCGATGATCCGCCGCTCGACCTCGCTCGCCGTCTGCTGCGCGCCGATCAGGATGATGCCTAGCGACCGGCCCCGCTCGGCCACGTCGAGAAGCACGTCCTTGATGGGTGACGAACCGTCACGCGGGGCGTACTTGTTGAGCTCGTCGAGCACGACCAGCAAGAGCGGCCGGGCCCGCCCGCTGCGCTCCTTCTCGTCGAAGGCCTGCTGCAACGTCACGCCGACGACGAAGCGCTGGGCCCGCTCGTGCAGCAGGTGGATGTCGACCACGGTCACCTGCGCACCGGTGGTGTCGATGCGGTGGTTCGGGCGCAACGCGATGTCGGCCCGGATGAGGGCGCCGAGACGGCGCACGCTCGAGGTGATGCGACGGACGAAGGCGTTGACCGTGCCCGATCCGATGGCGGGCCCGGCCCACTGGGTGCGGGTGGCCTCGTCCTCGACGCAGCGCACGATCAGGTCGACCAGGTCGCGGTAGGTGCGCACCACCGTGCCATCGATGCTCCAAGCGCCGTCGTCGCCCACGGGGATGCCGTCGCGCTGCAGGTGGCTGGTGACGTTGTGCACCACCATCGTGTACTGCTGGCGCTCGTCCTCGATGTCGGCGAACACGAATGGCAGCAGGCCCTCGGAGCAGAACTCGGCGATCGTCCAGTAGAAGCTGGTGACGCCGGTGGTGCGGGTGGAGACGTCCGGGCCGGCGTTGCGGTCGCCGGGCCGGGGAGGGGCGCACACCGCCAGGGACCGGAACGGACCGGCGCTGAGGCCAAGGCGCCCGTACAGGGCCCGCTGCTGGTCGGTGAGGCGGGCGTTGGGCTGATCGAGGAACAGCAGGTCCTCGCCCTTGACGTTGAAGATGAGCGCCTTGGTGTTGATCGCTTCCTCGCCGAGCACCCCCGAACCGAATAGCCCGTAGAGCAGGAACGTGGCGTACGAGGTCTTGGTGGCCACCCCGGAGATGCCCGAGATGTTGACGTGCGCGCCCCGGGTGCCGTCGACGAAGTCGAGGTTGATGTACAGCGGCTCGCCGTCGCGACCAAGCCCGGCCGGGAGGCGGTGCTCCATGCCGTCGAAGAACAGTGCAGCATCACGTTCGGCGCCGACGGCCCGGCGGACCTTGGCCCCCGGCAGCGGCGGCACGAAGAGCTCGGGCTCGACACGGGTGGTGAGGACCTCGGCCTGCTCGAAGGTCTGCGCCGGCAGCACGCCGTCCGCGATCAGGAAGACGTCGGAGCCCATGACCGCGCCTTCGTGCACTGCGGTGACCTGGCTGACGATGCCGGCGATCGTGACCCGCCCGCCGTCTGGCAGGACGCGCTCGGTGACGAGCACGTCGTCGAGCTGCACGACCTGGCCGTCGGCCACCCCCACCTCGAACGACATAGGCGTCGATCCCGGCACGCCCAGCACACGCCCGACGAAGGCCTCCGGGGCGCCGCCGCTCGCCTCGCTGCTCATTGCCGCCCGCTCGTGGTCACGGCGCCGAACTTACCGAGGGGGTGTCACAGGGTTGCGGGACACCAGCGAGCGCCCCGGCGATCGTCAAGGACCGTCGAGCTCACGCAAGAGCGCTTCGATGGCGTCCATCACCCCTGGCGGCGCCTCAACCACATCATCGGCTCGGAGCGAGCCGGTCACCTTGATCGTCGTGCGGAGCTGCGCGAGGTACTCGGCGCAGTGCTCGCACCCGGCGAGGTGACGGTCGACGGCCTTGCGCGTGCGGCGGGGCAGGGCGCCCTCGAGGTAGTCGGTGACGAGCTCGACCCACTGCTGGCACACGACCTCACGACGCCAGAACACGATGCTCATCACCTCACCTCCCTGCGCGCTTCGAGACTGGCGCGGACCTTGCTTCGGGCACGATGGAGCAGCACCCGTTGGTTGACCTCACTGAGGCCGAGCAGCTCGCAGACCTCGTGCGAGGTCCACCCTTCGATGTCACGGAGCTCGAGCACCCTTCGCTGATGCTCGGGCAACGACTGCATGGTCATCTCGACGAACGCCACCGTTTCACCCGACACCGTGCTGACCTCGGGCTGCTCGCTCCATCGCTCGAGGGGCTGGGCCCACATGCCTCGGCCCGCCGGCCCCATGAACCGCTCGACCGAGACCGCCGGCTCGTCGTCGCCCAGCTCTCCGGCGAGCGACGACACGGGCACGGTCCTGCGCTCGCGCTCGCCGCGAGTACGCGCCTGGTTGGCCAGGATCCGAAAGATCCACGTCTTCAGCGACGAGCGCCCCTCGAAGCGATCGATGCCTCGCACGACTGCGATCCAGGTGTCCTGCACCACCTCCTCGGCCACCGCCCTGCTCGGCACATAGGTCTGTGCGACGCGGATCAGCGCCCCTTGGTGCGCCCCGACCAGGACCCGATACGCCGCTGCATCGCGGGCCCGCAGTCGAGGAACGAGCTCGTGGTCAGGGGGGAGAGCAACCATCGTGGTCTCAGTCTCTCCCACAAACGATGCTCCAGCTCTCGCGGGAGGGGGACGGAGCGGACTCGCCTGTAACAGTCGAACGAGCTGGGGGCACCGCAACCCGTGCTGGACCCTCGCCACCTTCGCTCGCTCCTCGATGGGCGCGGCGGGTTCACCCTCGATCCGAGCACCGGGATCCCCGTGGATCGCGGGGTGTCGGTGTGCCTCGACCCTCGCCGGTCCACGCGCTTCAGCCGTGGCCACTGGCGCGACGAGCACGTCGCCGCTTGGCTCGACGCCCACCGTGACGAGCTGAGTCGGAACGGCCGCTACGTCGGCGGGTGGCTCGATACCGCCACGGCCCACGTCTGGCTCGACGTCGTGCGCGTGATGCCTGAGATGGCCAGGCCCGCCGCCGTGCTCCTAGCCCGCTGGTGCGGTCAGCACTGCGTGTACGACCTCGGCCGCAGCCGCCTGCTTCCGGCCTCGGCGCACGCCTCATGAGCACGACCACCGAGCCGAGCCCGCCACTGATGGGACAGATCGACGCGTGGCGCGACGACGCGCTCGCCGACGATCGTCGTCACGGACCGCGGCCCGCCGCCCTGCTCGGGCTCGCGCTGGGGGTGAGCTTCACCGTGTGCTTCGCCACCGGACTGCTGTCGCACCTCATCCAGCACCCGACGAGTTGGTTCACGTGGTTCCCCCGTCCCGCCGGTCTGTATCGCGTGACCCAGGGCCTCCACGTCGCCACTGGCATCGCGGCGATCCCCCTGCTGTTCACCAAGCTCTGGGCCGTCTTCCCCCACCTCTTGCGCACCCCCGTCGTGCGCGATGTGGCCGACGGGCTGGAGCGGCTCAGCCTGCTGCCACTCGTCGGCGGATCGATCTTCCTCCTGGTGACGGGCGTGGCCAACATCGAGCTCTTCTACCCCTGGCCGTTCTTCTTCCCTGCCGGTCACCACGCCGTCGCCTGGATCGTGATCGGCGCGCTCATCGTCCACGTGGGAGCGAAGCTCTCCACCACGCGCGACGCGTTGGCGCGACGCGCTGGCCCACCGCTCGATGAGCCGATCCCCGCAGGTCGTCAGGCGACGACGGGTGGCGACGGCCTCGATCGCCGGCGGTTGCTGCTCTGGGCCGCGGGAGGTTCCGCCGTGCTCACAGTGGCCACCATCGGCCAGACGGTTGCGCCGCTGCGCGGGTTGGCACTGCTGGCCCCACGCCGACCCGACCGGGGTCCACAGGGCTTCCCGGTCAACAGGACCGCCATCGAAGCCGGCGTCGTCGACGCGATCGCGTCGCCCGCCTACCGGCTCACGGTGTCGGGCGGTCGCGCTCCCCTCGCGCTCACCCTGGCCGATCTCCACGCGCTGCCACAGCGATCGGCCACGCTGCCGATCGCCTGTGTCGA
The DNA here is from genome assembly GCA_038244535.1 of Acidimicrobiales bacterium. Lineage (GTDB taxonomy): Bacteria > Actinomycetota > Acidimicrobiia > Acidimicrobiales > Ilumatobacteraceae > JBBRTJ01. Next base: position 9,164 of record JBBRTJ010000045.1, read on the forward strand.
GGGGTGGAGCGCGTCACAGCGGTGGACGGGCCCGTCGCTTCGCGATGTGCTCGCCGCCGCTGGGGTCACCGATCACCGCGGCGTCGACGTTCACTCCCTCGAGGCGTCCGGTCGGTACGCCTCCTCGACCGTCCCGGCCCGGGTGGTAGCCGACCCCGACACGCTGCTGGCCCTCATGGTCGACGGTGAGCAGCTCGCCCCCGACCACGGCTACCCGGTGCGCCTCATCGCCCCAAACCGCCCGGGTGTCCTTCAGACCAAGTGGGTCGGCGAGGTGGTGGTCCGGTGACCAGCAGTGGCCGGCTGTTCTGGGTCGCCCTCGTCATCGGTTGGGCTGTCATGGGGATCGGGGTCGTGGTGATGCTCACGAGCAACGGGGACGCCAACCCGCTCGCCATCGTGCCCGTCGTGGTCGGCTTCGCCGTCGTCCATGACGCCGTGCTCGCGCCGCTGGCCTTCCTCGCCTTCTGGTGGACGGGGCGCCACGTTCCGAGCGTGGCTCGCGGTCCCGTCCGGGGCGCGCTGGCGCTGACCGTCGTGCTGTCGCTCTTCGCCCTCCCGCTCGTCGGCCGCTTCGGTGCCCGCCCGACGAACGACTCGGCGCTCCCCCTCGACTACGGGCGCAACCTGGCGCTGCTCGTCGCCGCGGTGTGGGCGGCGGCCGCAGTGGTGATCGCCATCAGGAGCGTTCGGCTGGGAGCGGCCCGAGCTCAGCGTTGATCGCCGCCACCGTGCTGGCAAAGCCGGCCCCCGCGCACAGCGGCGCGACTGCGAGCGCAGCCGCGAAGGTGTCGACGTCGGTCAGCTCCGGCAGCATCGCTGTCGCCACGCCGAGGTGACTGAGCCGCTCGCGCTGATGACGACCGGTGGTCGGCTCACTCATCGGCACACCGATGAAGACCCGGTCGTCTGGTCGCACCAGGCCGATCGTCCAGTAGCCACCGTCCGAGGCAGGACCGAGCACGGCATCGCAAGGGCCGGCGAGCAACTCGTGCAAGGCCTCGCCGAGCAACGCTGGCGTCACCTGCGGTGTGTCCATGCCGACGAGCAGCGTCGAACCGCCCACATCGGCGAAGGCTGCCGCCAAGCGCTCGTCGAGGCCTCCCCCTCGCTGCGCGATCACCTCGAAGCCGCGTGGCAACCACGGCCCGGCTGGACCATCGAGCACGAGCACACGCCGTCTCGCCGGGGTCGCAGCCACGGCCGCGAGGGTGTCGGTGAGGGCCGCTTCCGCGAGTCGGGCCGCCTGCTCGGGGGTGCAGGGTGGCTAGCACCTGGTCTTCGAGTGGCCCGGTATGGGCGCCTTCGCCAGCACGGCAAGGGTCCCCTTCGTTGCCAGTGGTGGTTGCATCAGCAACCACCACGGCTCGAGGCGGCCAGCACCCGACTCATGTCCCTCACCGCGGTGACGGTACCCCGCACGGTGCCCGTGACCTTCGAGCGACCCACACGGGGCGCGTACCGGGCCGACTGCTCGTCGATCCGCCAACCGGCGGCGGCCGCTCGCACGACCATCTCGAGCGGCCACCCCGAGCGGCGGTCCTCGATCCCCAGCCCCAGGAGCGCGTCTCGGCGGCCCGCCCGCAACGGGCCGAGGTCGGTGAGCACCACGCCCGTCCGGCGCCTCAGCTCGTGGACCAGCACCTTGTTGGCGATGCGGGCGTGGAGCGGCCAAGCCCCACTCTCGGCCCGGCGGGCCGCCAGCACGAGATCGGCGCGGCCGTCGACCACCGGACCAGCGACGAGCGGCAGGTCGGCGGGATCGATCGAACCATCGGCATCCATGAAGCAGACGACCTCGGCCGTGGCGGTGATGAGGCCCGCGAAGCAGGCCGAGCCGAAGCCCCGGCGGGGCTCAACGACGACCATCGCCCCGTGAGCAGCCGCGACCGCCGCCGTGTCGTCGGTCGAGCCGTTGTCGACCACGATTGCCCGGTAGCCCGGTGGCAGTCGGGCCAGCAGGCCGGGCAGCGCTGCGGCCTCGTCGAGCGCTGGCAGGATGACGTCGATCATCTCGTAACGTTCGCCGTCATCGCCGGCACGATCATCATGTGAAGCTCGTCCTCGTTCTGCGCGCACCCGTTACAGGCGCGCCGTGAAGGTGCTCGTCACCGGTGGAGCAGGCTTCATCGGGTCCCACGTCGTCGACGCCCTGGTGGAGACCGGTCACGAGGTGATCGTCGTCGATTCGCTCGAGCCGGGCGCGCATCGACTCGCACCCGACTACCTCAACCCTGCTGCCGCCTACCACCAAGCCGATGTGAGCGACCCAGCGACGTGGCTCGGCGCGCTGGCCGGTTGCGACGCGGTCTGCCACCAGGCCGCCAAGGTCGGGCTCGGAATCGACTTCGCCGACGTGCGGGACTACGTGCACCACAACGACGGCGGCACTGCGGCTGGCCTGTGGGCCATGCACCAGTGCGGCTTCAGCGGCCGGCTGGTTCTGGCCAGCAGCATGGTCGTGTACGGCGAAGGCGCCTACCGGTGCGTCGACCACGGCCTGGTACGACCGCTCCCGCGCGCCGAGGCGAGCTTGGCCGTCGGGCAGTGGGAGCCCACCTGCCCGCAGTGCCAGGAGCCGCTGCGGCCGAGCCTCGTCGACGAGGACGCCCTCGTCGATCCTCGCAACGTGTACGCCGCCACCAAGCTGCACCAGGAGCACCTGGCCCGCTCCTTCGGACGCGAGCACGGCGTGCCCGTGACCGCGCTGCGCTACCACAACGTCTACGGCCCGCGAATGCCTCGTGACACGCCGTATGCCGGCGTGGCCGCCATCTTTCGGAGCGCGATCGAGGCCGGTCGCGCTCCCGAGGTGACCGAGGACGGGGACCAACGGCGCGACTTCGTGCACGTCACCGATGTGGCTCGGGCCAACGTCGTCGCCCTCACCGCGAACGAGCCCTACGACGGGCCGCTCAACATCGCGAGCGGGCATCCTCGTACCGTCTTTGACCTCGCCTCGGTGCTGTGCACGACCTCCCCCGTCCCCCTCGTTCCTACCGTGACCGGTGCCTACCGCCTGGGTGATGTGCGCCACGTCGTGGCCGACCCCGCGCGGGCGGCGGCCACCATCGGCTTCGCCGCGGTCGTGCACCCGGACGACGGCCTCGCTGCTTTCGCCCGCGACCCGCTGCGGGCCTGACGGCTGAAGGCCTCCGGCCGCACGACACCGCGCTCGACCGTGGACCAAGATCACCGCCATGGCCGACACCAACCCTGCTGACCACGCGACGACCGGAGCCCTCACGATCCTCGGGCAGCCGGTGCGCCATCCCGTCGAGCACGTCGAGTGCTTCCCTGCCCCATCTGGCTGCAGCCGGGTGCGGTTCACGACCGACGAGCTGGCCTCGCTGTGCCCGGTCACCGGTCAGCCCGACCTGGCTGCCGTCGTGATCGACTACGAGCCCGAGTCGTGGTGCATCGAGTCGAAGTCGTTGAAGCTGTACCTCTGGGGGTTCCGCGACCGTCCGGTCTTCGCCGAGGCGCTCGCCGCCGAGATCGCGGACGAGGTGGTGCGCTCGGCGCGCCCCCGCTCCGTCACCGTCACGCTCACCCAACACCCCCGGGGCGGCATCACGGTCGAAGCCACCGCCCACCGGTCGTGACGGCACCGGGCGCGCCGCGAACCAGCCGGCTCGTCATCGACGACGCCAGGACGTTCGCGTTCGACGCCTTCCACGCCCGGTCGTCGCGCGACGGCATCGCGGCCCTCACCTCGATCGTCGAGCAGCACCAACTCCTCGACGAGCTGTGGCTCGACCACCACCTCGGCGGGGGCGACCACGGGGGCCTCGTCGTCGACTGGCTCGTGGCCCACGCGCCCGAGGCCCGACCCCTCATCGGCACGGTGCGGTGCCACAGCTCAGACCCGTACGCCGCCCAACGGATGATCAGGGCGCTCACCACCGCCGGCTTCTCGGCCGAGCGGGCGGTGGTCGGCAGCGCCGGCGCCGAGCTGCGGTGAGCGAGGACCCGGCGAGACCACGACCGACCTAGAGGTAGCCCATCGCCTTGCCCTCGGCCGTCAGCTCGTCACGGAACGCCGGGTCAGCGATGGCGATGAGGCGCTTGGCGCGCTCCCTGATCGATCGACCCCTCAACTCGGCGACACCGAACTCGGTGACGACCTTGTCGACGGTGTTCTTCATGGTCGTCACGGCGTCGCCGGACGCCAAGCGGGGCACGATCTTGGACACCGTGCCACCCTTGGCCGTCGCCTGCAGGGCGATGAAGCCCTGACCACCGTCGGCGTACATCGCGCCGCGAGCGAAGTCGGCCTGACCGCCGCTCGACGACCAGTACTTCCCGCCCACCGTCTCGGATGCGCACTGGCCGAGGAAGTCGACCGACACCGCCGAGTTGATGGACACGAAGCCGGGTTCTTGCGCGATGACCCGGGGGTCGTTCACGTAGCGGACCGGCCACAGCTCGAACGCCGGGTTCTCGTGCAGGAAGTCGTACAGCGACTGGCTCCCCAAGGCGAAGGTGGCCACCGCCTTGGTGCGGTTCAGCTGCTTGCGCACGCCCGTCGCCGCGCCGGCCTCGACGAGCTCGACCACGCCGTCTGACAGCAGCTCGGTGTGGATGCCGAGGTCGTGGTGGTTGCGCAACGCCTCCATGACGGCATTGGGGATGGCACCGATCCCGGCCTGGATGGTTGCTCCGTTCGGCACCCGATCGGCGATCAGCGCGCCGATGCGGCGGTCCGCTGCGCTCGGCACGGGGAGGTCGACCACCGGAAGCGGGTGATCGCTCTCGGTCCAGCCGACGACCTGGCTGAGGTGCAGCTGGTTGCGTCCGAACGTTCGGGGCATCCGCGGGTTCACCTCGACGAAGAACCGGGCCCGGCCGACGAACGACGCGACGTAGTCGGCGTTGGTCCCCAGCGTGACGTAGCCGTATCGGTCGGGCGGCGACACTGCGGCAATGACGAGCGGATCGACCGTCGCCCGCTTCAAGATCGCCCGCATCTCGCTGAAGTGGTTGGGCACGAGGTCGACCGTGCCGGCATGGAAGCACGGGCGCGTCACGTGGCTCAGGAAGTACGAGACGTGACGGAGGTGATCGCCGGCCGCACCGTGCAGGTACGCCCGGTCGTGCAGGGTGTGCATCTGGTGGACGCGGACGCCGTCGATGCGACCGTCCATGGCTGCGGCTTCGATGGCGTCGAGCAGCGCCACGGGCTCGCCCGCGGCGAGGGGAACGATGATGTCGGCGCCCCGCCCGATGTGATCGAGCACGGCCTCCGGAGGGCTCAGCAAAGGCACGGGTGCAGGCACACCAGGACCGTAACGGGCACACGAGGTCCCGGACGGCACCGCATGGCGTCATGTATCAGGCCAGCCGCGGTCGAGATCACATGGCCATGACCGACCAGCCGCTGCTCCCCATCGCCGATGCATCCGTGCTCGTGCTGTCCCGGACGAACCCGGACAGCCCCGGAGGCGTCGAGCTCGGCTTCCTGATCAGCGCGGGGAGCCCGGTGGTGTTCGTCGAGTCGTGGGACAGCGTCGAGCCCTTGCGCCGAGAGGCCTACGGCTCCCACGACGACGTCGTGGCGGCTGGGTGGTCGCCGCTGAGCTCCGCCGCCGCCTGACCCCCGGTCAGACCGACGATCCCCAGGGCCGCCCGTCGAGGGACCCCTGGGGAACCGTGGTGATCGCCAGGTGCTGCCCATCGAGCTCGAGCACCGAGCGATCTGGCAGCTCGCGCACCTGGGGGACGGACACCTCGTGCAGCACGCGGTCGCGCACCAGCGCATACCGCTCGGCGCCGACCTCGCGCAGCACCGTGTTGTCCGGTCCGAGCGGGGCGAACCACTCGAACGAGCGGGCCGGGACGTCACGGATCGGCGTGCCCGCGAGCCCGATAGCGACGACGTCCGCCGGCCCCGCCAACGCGAACGCTGCTCCTCCCCGAACGACCACGACCGCAGTGGTCCCCGCGTCACGCAGCAGCGAGCCGTCGGCCAGGAACCACGGCGGCTTCACGTTGTGGTCGTGAACGAACCACCCCCGCCAACCACTGCCGACGCTCGCGGTCAGCTCGGCCGCGCCCGGCCGCGACGACACAACCACCTCGACATCGGGGTGGTTGCTGTCGCTCACCAAGATGCGCTGCTCGTCGCCCTCGACCTCGTAGCCGTGGGCGACGACCTGGTGGTTCACGCCGATGGTGGCGATGCTCATCGAGCGGATGACCCCGATCACCTGAGGCCTGCCGGCGTCGAGCAGAGGCTGCAGCCGGGGGAACTGAGCGCTTCGGCAGTGATCGACGAGGCCCGGCACCACCCAGGTCCGCTTCGACGGCCACAGCGTGTACTCGGCGAACCAGCGGCTCGTGGTCTTGGCCCAGCTCTCGTACAGCCGGCGCAGCATGAGGTCGCCGAGCAGGGTGCCATCGGGGGGCGGGGTCTGGTTGCGGGTCACAGCGATCGCGGACTCGAAGCAGTCGAGCTCGAAGGCCGCGATCCCCCCGCAACGGCCCGTCGTGCGGATCGTCGGCACGACGGGCAGGTCCACGACGTTGACGAAGTCGTTGGCGAAGCCGACACCGTGGACCGTGGGATCGAACGCAGTCCTCATGGGATGGACCTCCTCGTTGACCATCAGAGCACGGCGGCCGGCCGGTGGTACCGCCCTGCTAGATTCGCACCCCACGGGCCGTTAGCTCAGTTGGCAGAGCACCTGCATGACGCGCAGGGGGTCGGGGGTTCAAATCCCTCACGGCCCACCAGACACACGACGTCCAAACCCGCCACCCCTCTGTCGTCGAGAGACCGCGATCGAACGGCGCCGTGCGAGCCTGGTCGATCTCGTTGCGCTGCACCGCCCCGTTCGAACGCTCGGCGCGGGCCGCTCGGCCAGACTGAAGGCGTGCCTGCGGCCATCAGCGGACGCACGCCGGCCACGGGAGGTGGTGGTCCTTGAACCAACCGGTACCCCTGGCTTCAGCGGCGCCGCGCCGCGACGGCGACCCGCTCGGTTTCTTCGAGCAACGGGTGCTGCGATGGTCGATGGTCGCCACGGGGTCACTCGCAGCGGTTGGCCTCGTATGGGGCATCGCCTCGTCGTCCCAGATGATCCTGTTCGACGGGATGTACGGCGTGCTCGGCATCGGGCTCACGTGGCTCTCGATGCGGGCTTCGCGCCTCGTAGCCGCAGGCCCGACCCGCCGCTACCCGTTCGGGCGGGAAGCCCTCGCTCCCCTGGTCATCGCCGTGCAAGGCGTAGCCCTGCTGGCGACCTGTGTCTACGCCTCGGTCGACTCCCTGCTCGTCATCTTCGGCGGCGGCAGCGAGGTGTCAGCCAACTCGGTGCTGGCCTACGGCGCCGTGTCGCTGGTCGCAACCCTCGGGGTCTGGCTGGCGCTGCGCGGTCCGGCCCGCCGGTCCGAGCTGCTGGCGGCTGAGGCCACCCAGTGGCTGGCCGGAGCCACCCTCAGCCTGGCCGTGGTGGTGGCGTTCGCGCTGGTGCTCGTGCTCAGCCACAGCGGCCACGGTGCGGCTGGTCACTACGCCGACCCGGTCCTCGTGCTCGTGTCGTGCGTGGCACTGGCCCCCACGCCGGTGCGCATGATCCGTACGACGCTCATCGAACTGCTCGAGGGCGCGCCCGACCCGGAGATCCAGCGCCCGGTGCGCCACGCGGTGAGCGAGGTCCAGGCCGAGTTCGAGCTGGCCGACCCCTTCCTGCGGATGGCCAAGGTGGGCCGCAAGCTGTACATCGAGGTCGACTTCGTCGTGACCGGCCACGAGTGGGACGTCGCCGACGAGGACCAGATCCGCCACTCGCTCCTCAGCCGGTTGAGTGGCCTGCCGTTTGACCTTTGGCTCAACGTCGAGCTCAGCGGCGACCCCGACCTGGTGGTGTAGGGATCAGTACGGTTCCGGTGGTGGCCCCCACCCTCGAGGACCGTGTCCGGTTGTTGTGCCTCTCGCTGCCCGAGGTGACCGAGAAGCACAGCCACGGGGCGCCGGCGTTCTTCGTGCGCAAGCAGTTCGTCATGGTGTGGCCCGACGGCCACCACGAGCACGCCTTCCCGCACCTGTGGTGCGCCGCTCCGCTCGGAGCCCAGGCCGAGCTGGTGGCCACCGAACCCGATCGCTTCTTTCGCCCGCCGTACGTCGGTGGTCGGGGGTGGCTGGGCGTGCGCCTCGACGGCGACCTCGACTGGGACGAACTGGCCGCGATCTGCCGTGACGCCTATCGCACCGTGGCGCCCCAGAGCCTCGTGGCCGCACTCGACGCGACGGACACCTGAGCTGCGCCCTGGGTCACGGCGCCCGACGACCGGTACGGTGCGCGCTCGGGCCGGTCACGGTCCGAACGCACAAGGGGGTCACCGTTGGGTCCGATGGACGGCATCAAGGTCGTCGAGCTGACGAGCTGGATGGCAGCGCCGAGCGCGGGTGCCCTGCTGGCCGATCTCGGTGCCGACGTGGTGAAGGTCGAGCCGATCGGCGGCGATCCGGTGCGCGGGCTGATCCGGCCGCCCAAGACGCCCAAGCACCTTCCCGACCTCGACTACTCGTTCGAGGCCGACAACCGCGGCAAGCGATCGATCGCGGTCGATCTCGATCACGCCGCCGGGTGCGAGGTCGTGCGCGGGCTGATCGACCGCGCCGACGTGTTCATGTGCAACCTGATCCCCCGCCGCCAGGCGCGCTTCGGCCTCGACGCCCCCCGACTGCTGGCCCGCAACCCGCGACTCGTGCACGCCACGTTCACGGGCTACGGGACCACGGGGCCCGACGCCGACCGTCCCGGCTACGACGTGACCGCGTTCTTCGGCCGGGGCGCCATCACCGACGCCATGACCGAGCCCGGTGGCATCGCCCCCCAAGCCCGTCCGGCCCAGGGCGATCATGCTGCCGGGCTGGCGCTGGCTTTGGCCATCACTGCCGCGCTGCGCCTCGCCGAACGCACAGGAGAGGGTCAGGTGGTCGAGTCGAGCCTGCTGGCCACCGCAGCCTGGACCATGGCCACGGACCTGTCCGCCGTGCTCATCGACGGTCGGCTGCCGACCAAGCGCGACCGCCGCCACCTGATCAGCCCGCTGGCCAACCGGTTTTGCTGCTCGGACGATCGGTGGATCGTGCTCAACATGCCCGAGCCGCATTGGTGGCCGCGCTTCTGCAAGACGATGGGCCACCCCGAGTGGCAGCACGACGAGCGGTTCCACACGGGTAAGGCCCGCTTCGACCACATGCCCGAGCTGATCGATCTCATCGACGCCGCCTTCGCCACCGCGACGCTCGCCGGGTGGGGCGAGAGGTTCGATCGCGACGGGTTGATCTGGGGTCCGGCATCAACGCTGACCGAGCTCGCCGCCGACCCGCAGGCTGTCGCGGCGGGCATCTTTCCGACCATCGACCACCCCGGCGGCGCCTACCGCACGATCGCGGCACCGTTCCAGATCGCTGGCAGCGACGTCGGGCCGCGAGGGTCGGCGCCGAGCATCGGCCAGCACAGCGACGAGGTGCTCCTCGCGGCCGGCTGGTCGCCCGACGACGTGAGCGACCTCCGCTCCGGCGGTGTGATCGCCTGATGACGAGGCCCGTCGGGGAACAGCGACGGCGATCCCCGGCGTTGGGGCAAGCGTGACCGAGCTGCGCGTCCCCCTGTCCGTCCTCGACCTCAGCCCCGTGAGCGAGGGGTCGACCCCGGCCGATGCGCTCCGCCGCTCGATCGAGCTCGTCGCCCACGTCGAGCGCTTGGGCTACCACCGCTACTGGGTGGCCGAGCACCACAACATGGTCGGCATCGCCAGCTCGTCTCCCGCCGTCCTGCTGGCTCACGCCGCCTCGGCGACCTCGACCATCCGCATCGGCTCGGGCGGCGTCATGCTGCCCAACCACTCCCCGCTGGTGATCGCCGAGCAGTTCGGGATGCTCGAGGCTCTTCACCCCGGCCGGGTCGACCTCGGCATCGGCCGAGCCCCCGGCACCGATCAGCTGACGGCTCGGGCCCTGCGCCGCGGCCTCGGCACCGACGACGAACTGCCCCGCCTGCTCGGCGAGCTTCTCGCCTGGTTCGAGGGCTCGTTCCCCGAGACCCACCCGTACCGCCAGATCACCGCCACCCCTGCGCTCGGCTACCGCCCCTCGCTGTGGCTCCTCGGCTCGAGCGACTACAGCGCCACCGTCGCCGGCGTCCTCGGGCTGCCCTTCTCGTTCGCCTACCACTTCGCGGCCGGAGGGGCCGACCAGGCCCTCACCGCCTACCGCCAGTCGTTCCAGCCCTCCGACGTGCTCGACGAGCCGTACGCCATGCTCGGTGTGGCCGCGGTCTGTGCCGGTTCCAACGATGAGGCCGAGTGGCTGGCAGGCTCGACCCGCCTCGCCATCTTGCGACTGCGCACCGGCCGACCCGGCCGCTACCCGTCGCCCGAGCAAGCCGCCGCCTACCCGTGGACCGACGCCGAGCGCGACGCCGTGGCGAGCTGGACCTCGACGCACATCGTCGGCGATCCAGGCACCGTCACCGGCGAGCTCGCCGACCTGGCCGAGCGAACCGGGGTGCAGGAGCTCATGCTGACCACCAACGTCCACGACCCCGAGGCTCGCGTCCGGTCGTACCAGCTCGTGGCCGAGACGGCGGGGCTGACGATCGACAAGAAAGTTCTTCAGACCTAGTTGACATCTCTCGTGATGTTTCAGTATCTTTGAACTCGTACCACCTGCACCTCCCGGGTGGCGAGCGACTGGGCATCACGACGTAGGCAGGCAGCGCGGGCGGAAGCGCTGGACCAACGTCGAGGCGCCGGTCGAGCGGCGGAGGCTCGACGGCAACGGCGGAGGTCATCGTGGAACAACTGAGCGTGCGCGTAGGCGCGGACGGAACACCCGTGGCGGTCAAGCGGGCAGTGACGGACGTGGATCGTGCCCGCTTGGTCCACGAGGCTGAGCGGTTGCGAGCAGCGAGCCACCCGGGAGTCGTCAGCATCGTCGGCTGGCGAGATGACGACGCAGCAGCCGAACTGACGACGGCTTGGCAGACCGGCGCCACGCTCGACGTGGCCCTGGCCACCTGGTCACTCGTCGACCTGCTCCAGACCGTGGCGACGACCGCCGCGGTGGTGGCCGATCTGCACGACAAGGGGGTCGTGCACGGTCGCCTCGATCCCTCGCACGTGATCGTTCCCTCACCGGTTACGGCAGTGCTGTGCGGGTTCGGGCCAACGGAGCTCGACACCCATCCCGTGGCGGATGCGCCCGGCGACGTAGCCGCGCTCGGCTTCCTCCTGCAGGCGGCGCTCGACTCCGGCGCTCGCCGCGACATGGCGCGCCGCACCGTGGTCGAGCGGCTCCGCCGTCGGGGACCGGTCGAGCTGGCCGGCGGCTCGGTCGCGCGGGCCGAGGCACTCGCAGCCCGCTCGCTCGACGACGACCCGGCGCGGCGTTCGACCGCACGCTCGTTCGCCCGTCAGCTCACCGCGATCACCGACTCGGCACCGGCGGGTCGCGCTCCCAGGATCCCGGCTGAACCCCCTCCGGCCGGACGAGCGGCGGCGACCCCGGGGGTCCCTCCTGGCCGCCGGGTGATCGCCGCCCGCTCGAGCACGAACCGCGCCCGCCCTTGGCGGCCGCGGCTTCCGGCCCTGGCCGGTGCCGCCGGAGCGCTGGCCGTGCTCGTCGCTGCCCTCGGCCTGTGGTTCGCCGTGTTCGGCCCGACCGACGCCGAAGCCCGCCGGGCGCCGGCACCCCTCCCCGGCCCCGTGTCGTCATCACCTACCGACCCGGCGCCGGCCACCACCACCACCACCACCGTCTCACCGACGACGACCGTGTCACCGACCACGACCGTCGCACCGACCACGATCGCTGCGGCAACCCCCTGCCGTGACGCTCCCTTGCCACCGGCCGCCGACGTTGACGGTGACGGGTGCGCCGAAGCGCTCCAGGTCCAGGCCGACGGCACGGTGCAGGCGGGTTCCTACCGGTTCCGGGTGGCGGCGGCCGCCGGCGACCAGGTGGTCGTGGGCGACTGGTCAGGTGATGGCCAGTCGCTTCCTGCGGTGCTGCACCGACCATCGGGGATCATCGACGTCTTTGACACCTGGCCGGGGGCAGGGGCCTCGCTCCAGGCCCGAAGGCTGCCGCACACCGTCCCCGAAGCCTCGGCGGCCGTGGCGGTGCCGTCGCGCACGCGGCCGTCCGCACAAGCACTCGCGGTCAGCTCGTCGGCGGGCGTCGAGATCATCGATCTGGCGGCGAGCTGACGTGGGCACCGTGGTCGCTCGCCTCCGCGGCATCCTCGTGGTTGCCGCCCTCGCTGTCACCCACGTCACGCTGTGGCGGCTCCCGATCGGCGTCCGCAGCCCGGCGCGCCTCGACGCCGCCGCCCTCGGAGCCTGGCTCACCACCACGCCGAGCGAGCAGATCGTGGGCGCCGGGCTGCACCTCCTCGCGCTCGGACTGACCGGGTACCTCGTGGTCGTCACCGTGCTCGGGCTGGCCGCCCGGTTGCTCGGCCGCGGCCGCGCCATCGCCCTCACCGATCGCATCACGCCTCGACTCGTCCGCTCGGTGCTGACCCGGGCAGTTCCCGTGATCGTGGCGACGGCCACGATGGGACCGGCCTTCGGGTCGGTCGCGGCCAGCGCCGCCGGGCCGGTGCCCATCACCCCGCCGCTGGCCGTGCTGTCACTGCTCGCCGAAGGGGCCGATCCGATGGGCTCCCTCATGGTCACCATCCCTGGCACCATCCCTGGCACCATCCCTGGCACCATCCCTGGCACCATCCCTGCCACCATCCCTGCCACCATCCCTGCCACCATCACCCGCCCCCTGATCGTTGCCCCTGCAACCATCACGCGCGATCCGGTGGTAGCCGTCGTCGCCGTGCCTGGAGTCGTCGCCGTGCCTGGAGTCGTCGCTGTGCCTGCGGTGGTCGCCGTGCCTGCGGTGGTCGCTGTGCCTGGAGTCGTCGCTGTGCCTGGAGTCGTCGCTGTGCCTGGAGTCGTTGCCCCTGCAACCAACGGGCCGATCGCGCTTGCTTCCTCACCGTCCACCCTCCACGTCGTAACGCGGGGCGAGCACTTCTGGTCGATCGCCGCTGACACCACCAGCGCTCGCCTCGGGCGCCCGGCCACCCGAGCCGAAGTGGCCGGCTACTGGCTCCGTCTCGTCGACGCCAACCGAGGACGACTCACCGAGCAGGGCAACCCCAGCTTGTTGTTCGCCGGGCAAGAGCTCGTCCTGCCCGACTGAACGACCAGTCGCCCCCGGTCAGCGAAGGCGAAGCGCAACCTCGTTGGCCAGCAGCCGCCCGGACCTCGTCAGCACCAAGCGATCGCCCTCGACGGACAACAGATCAGCGAGCTCGATCCGATCGGCCTCGTCCAAGGCCCCCTTCGGAAGACCCCCGCGCCGGCGCACCTGCAACTGGAGCGCCTCGATCCGGCGGGCGTCGTCGTCGAGCTCCTCGAAGCCGCCTTCGGCCGGCTGGCCGGCCTCGACGAGCTGCAGGTACCGCTCGGGCGTGCGCACGTTCCACCACCGCCGGCCGCGGCGATGGGAGTGCGCGGCGCACCCGAACCCGACGTAGTCACCCTGGGTCCAGTACAGGTCGTTGTGACGGCACTCGGCACCGGGCTTGGCCCAGTTCGAGATCTCGTACCACCCGAGCCCGGCGGCACCGAGCAGCTCGTCGACGAGCGCGTACTTGTCGGCCTGGTCATCGTCGTCGGGGTGACGAGCAGGGTCGAGCGCCAGTGGCGTGCCGGCCTCGACGGTGAGCGCGTAGGCCGACACGTGGGGCGGATCGAGGGCGATGGTGGCCCGCACCGTCGCCTCCCAGTCGTCGAGCGTCTCGCCGGCGCCGCCATAGATCAGGTCGAGGTTGAACGTCGCCAGCTCGGACCGGTGCAGCACGTCGACAGCAGCCAGGACGTTGGCCGGATCGTGGGTCCGCCCGAGCGCCAACAGGGTGCTCGCCACCATCGACTGGACTCCCATGCTGATGCGGTTGACACCGTGATCGACGTAGACGGCCACCAAGGACGCCGTGATGTCGTCGGGGTTGCACTCGACGGTCACCTCGGCCCCCGGGGCCAGGGGCAAGAGGTCGAGCACGGCGCCGAGCTCGTCGGGCGGGACGAGCGACGGTGTGCCGCCGCCGACGAAGACACTCGTCACCGGGTCCATGCCGGCGGCCACCGCACGACGGACCTCGGCCCGCATCGCCTCGAGGTAGCGCGACATGAGGTGGTGGCGGTCGGTCCAGGTGGCAAAGGCGCAGTAGTCGCAGCGCTTCGCACAGAACGGAACGTGGAGGTAGGCCCCGAAACGATCGCCCCCGGCCTCAGCAGGGCACGGACCCACCGCCTCAACCATCGTCGTGCGCCGATCCGTGGCGCCGCGCCGCGGCAAGCAGCACGCCGGCGGCGACGGCTGCGGTCTCGGCCCGCAAGACGAGGTCGCCGAAGCTCACCACCGGGAGGCCCACGGCTCGTTCGGTGGGCGACCATCCACCCTCGGGCCCGATGAGGACGAGCGGGTGGGCCAACCCCGGCCGCGACGTCCCGGCGCCATCCGCGGCTACCGCCGCGGCCTCACCGAGGTCGGCGAGGCAGGCTCCCGGCCGGGCCGCGACGTCGGTGAAGGCGACCACGTCTTCGACCACCGGCAGCCGGGTGCGGCGGCACTGCGCCGAGGCCTCCCGGGCCACGCGCCTCAGCCGATCGACGTGGTGGAGCGCCTTGTCGCCGTCCCAGCGCACGACGGCCCGCTCGGTGCTCATCGGGATGATGCGGTCGATCCCCAGCTCGGTCAGCTTCTGCACGACCAGTTCGGGCTTGTCGCCCTTGGTGAGCCCGAACGCGACACCGAGCTCGGGCGCTGATGCCACCTCGGCGACCACCGGACCGAGCTCGGTCAGCACCGGACCGAGCCGGGCCGAGCGCCAGCGGCCGGCGCCGTCGCTCGCGACGAGCACGGCCCCCGGGCGCAACCGAAGGACCCGTTCGAGGTGGTGGCGATCGGCGTCGGCCAGCACCGGGTCGTCGAGGTCGGCCACGAACACGAGCGCCTCGGCGTGTTGGGGGCCGGGCGCCGTCGCCGGCACCCCGGTCATGAGAACGCCGACTTGATCTTCGACAAAAGGCCGTGTTCGGGCGCTTCGACGTGCTCGCCCCGGAGCTCGGCCAACTGCCGTAGCAGCTCCTGCTCGGGCTTCGAGAGCTTGGTCGGCGTGTCGACCACCACCGCGACGCGTAGGTCACCGCGGCCTCGACCGTGGACGTCGGGCACTCCTCGGCCCCGCAGCTTCAAAACTCGGCCGGACTGCACGCCGACCGGCACCACGAGCTCCTCGTCGCCGTCGAGCGTGGGCAGGGTGAACCGCGTGCCGAGGGCAGCCTGGGCGAACGACACGTGCACGTCGGTCACCAGGTCGTGGCCGTCTCGTCGGTAGCGATCGTGGGGCCGCACGCGGAGGTGGACGTACAGGTCGCCACCGGCGCCACCGCGGGGACCCACCGCTCCTCGGCCGGTCAACCGCAGGGTGGATCCATCGTCGACCCCGGCCGGCACGTCGACGTGGTAGGTCCGCTCGGCCACCGAACGTCCTTCGCCGTGGCAGGTCGGGCACGGCGACGAGATCACCTGACCGGACCCGCCGCACCGCCCGCAGGGGGCCGTGGTCATCATCTGTCCAAGGATCGACTGCCGGACTCGGCGCACCTGGCCCGCGCCGGCGCACTCGAGGCACGTGATCGGCACCGAGCCATCGGCGGCACCACTGCCAGTGCACGGTTCGCAGGCGACGTAGGTCCGTACCGTCACCGGCACGGTGGCGCCGAAGACCGCGTCCTCGAAGTTCAGCTCGGCCACCACCTCGAGGTCTTGGCCCTTCGGTGGCCCAGAGGGCCGGCCCCCGCCGAAGGGGTTGCCGCCGCCGAAGAACGAGTCGAAGAGATCGCCGAGGCCGCCACCGGCGTAGGTGAACGGATCGCCGCCACCCCCGCCCGTGCCCCGCAGACCTTCCTTGCCGAAGCGGTCGTAGCGCTCGCGCCGCTCGGGGTCGGAGAGCACTTCGTAGGCCAGAGCGACCTGCTTGAACCGCTCCTCGGCCTCGGGGTCGGGGTTGGTGTCCGGATGGTGCTCTCGGGCCTTGGCGCGATATGCCCGCTTCAGCTCCTCGGCGCTGGCGCCCCGGGACACACCCAGCAGGTCGTAGAACTCGTTGTCGGCCATCGATCAGCCCTCGCTCAGGCGCTCGGTGAGCTGCTGGCTCACGACCTGGACGGCCACGAGGGCCTCGGGGTAGTGCATGCGGGTGGGGCCGAGGACCCCGATCGTGCCGACAGGTTCGCCTTCGACCAGGTACGGCGCTACGACCACCGAGCACGCGGCCAGCGGCTGCACGCCGTGCTCGGCTCCGATGGCGACCGACAGGCCGCGGTCGAGCACGTCACGCAGCAGACTGACGACCACGTACTGCTGCTCGAGCGTGGTCAGCACGGTGCGCACCACGTCTACGGCGTCGAAGGCGCCGGCGAAGGTCGACGCGCCGCCCACAAAGACGCTCTCGTCGTGCTGGGCCGCGATCGCGGTCAAGGCGACTTCGGCGCGCTGCACGACCGCATCGAGTTGGGGATCGCCACTCTGGTCAACCGGCTGGACGCTGATCAGGGGCTTGCCCGCCAGCCCGGCGCTCAGGTGCGCGCCGGCCCGCGCCAGCAGCTCGTCGGCAAGATCGCCATCGGTGGTGCTCTCGATCACTTCCTTCTCGACGGCACCGTTGGACAGCACGACCACGAGAAGGGCCGCCCGAGGCGAGAGCCCGACGAGCTGGACAGAGCGGATGGCGGCCGCCTCGACCGGGGGTCCGACGACCACGGCGGCAAGGTTGGTGAGCCCCGACAGGAGGCGACTGGTGTCGGCCAGCATCGACTCGAGCGCGCCGTGGGCCGACGAGAAGAAGTCGTGGACCTGAGCGGCCTGCCCGACGTCGAGCCCGCCGGGGCGGACCATGTGGTCGACGAACTGGCGGTACCCACGGTCGGTGGGGACGCGACCGGCACTGGTGTGGGGTTGGCGGAGGTAGCCCTCCTGCTCGAGGACGGCCATCTCGTTGCGGACGGTGGCCGATGACACGGCCACCCCTGCGGCCCGGGCGACGTGGCCGGAGCCGACGGGTTGACCCGTCTCGATGTACTCCTGGACGACCGCCCGCAAGATGGCGGCTTTGCGTTCGTCGAGCATGCAAGGACCCTCTCGGCGACAGCCGTGGACAAGTGAGGTAGCAGTCGAGTCTACCGAGTGCTAACGCCCGGACCGCTGACGGAGGCGAGGCGATCAGCCGAGCGCCGACCACCGGCGTAAGGCCTCGGCCCGCTCGACGGCGTGGTCGACCATCGGGGGCGGATAGCCGAGGGGCAGGCCGAGGCGCGAGGCGCTGGGCTCGTGCACGTCCTTGGCAGCTACATGGGCGAGCTCGGGCACGTAGCGACGGACGTAGGTGCCGTCAGGATCGAAGCGGGCGCCCTGGGCCGTCGGGTTGAAGACCCGTAAGTACGGCGCGGCGTCGGTACCCGTGCCCGCTGTCCACTGCCAGCCGTGCTGGTTCGACGCGAGGTCGCCGTCGACGAGGTGATCCATGAAGTAGCGGGCACCCCGCGGCCAGGGCAGGTGCAGGTCCTTGACCAGGAAGCTGGCCACGATCATGCGGACCCGGTTGTGCATCCAGCCCTCGGCGGCGAGCTGGCGCATGCCGGCGTCGACGATCGGGAACCCGGTGCGGCCCGCGGTCCATGCCTCGAACCGGCGATCCGCCTCGGGCCCCTCGTCGCTCGGCAGCTTCGCGGCCTTGGGCTGGAGGCTCTCCCATGCCGACCGGGGCTCGTGCCACAGCACGTCGGCGTAGAACTCCCGCCAGGCCAGCTCGCTGCGAAACACCTCGGGACCCTTCCCCCCCGCGAGCCGGCCCAGCAGCTGGCGGGGGTGCAGGCAGCCCCACCGCAGGTAGGGCGAGAGCCGTGAGGTCCCGTCCACATCGGGCCGGTTGCGCAGCTCGGCGTAGTCGTGCACGGGTTCGGCGAGGAAGGCCTCGGCCCGGGCCCAGGCCGCTGCTTCGCCCGGCGCGGGCAGCGCCGCCGGGCAATCGACCGCCGGCAGGCGGGCGGTGGTCGAGCCGGACGGCGGGACGACCCAGTCGACTGCCGGGGCGGCCACCGGGTCGGCCCACCCCAACGCGGCCCACGCCCGCGAGAACGGGGTGAACACCCGATAGGGCGTGCCTCCGCCGGTGAGCACGAGCCCGGGCGCAACGGCGTACGGCGTACCGGTGCGCACGAGGCGACGGCCCCGCGAGGCGAGCGCATCGGCCACCCGCTCGTCACGGCGATGGCCGTACGGACCGAAGTCCTCGGTGACGTGGACCTCGTCGGCGTGCACCGCCTCGGCGAGTGCAGGCACGACCTCGATCGGGTCGCCGTCGAGCACCCACAGCCGGTGGTCCATCGAGGCATCGAGCGACCTGAGGGAGCCCATGAGGAACGCCGCTCGTGGCACTCCCGACGAGCCGAGCAGCACCGGATCGAGGACGAACAGCCCGACGACGGGACCCCGCCTCGCGGCCTCGACGAGCGCGGGGAGGTCGGCCAGGCGCAGGTCCCGCCTGAACCACATCATGGAGGTGGACACGACACCTGCCTACCTGACGCCCGCCCCGCGGCTCGACTCGGAGCTCCAACGGGCCATGCCCGCCGCCGACACCGACCGCCCCTACCCTGCCGCGGTGCCGATCGGGGTGGTGGTGCTCGTGCTCGCCGCCGCGCTCGTGCACTCGGTGTGGAACCTCCTGTTGGCCCGGGCCCACGACTCTGAGGCGGCCACCGCGGTCGCCCTGATCTGCGGGGCGGTGCTCGTGATCCCGGTGTCGGTGGCGACGTGGCAGGTCGACGCCGCTGCCGTCCCCTGGCTCGTGACGTCGGCCGCGGTCGAGGTGGCGTACTTCGCACTGCTGTCGCTCGCCTACCAGCGCTTCGAGCTGAGCGTCGTCTACCCCATCGCCCGCGGGTCGGCCCCGGTCCTCGTGCTCGTGGCGAGCACGGTCCTGCTCGGCGCCCACCTCGGCGTCTGGGAGGCGGTCGGGGTGCTCGTGGTCGGGGCCGGCGTGCTCCTCGTGCGAGGGCTCCACCGCCCGAGCCAGAGCGCCGACGTGGTGTTCGCCCTCGCCATCGCCACCTGCATCGCGTCCTACACGCTGCTCGACCAACGGGGGCTGCGCCACGCCGCGGCGCTGCCCTACAACCACCTCGTGCTCACGCTCACCGCCGTCGTCTTCGGGTGGTTGCAAGTGCAACGAAAGGGCATCAGCGCGCTCCGCGCGCAGCTGGCGTGGCGGACTGCTGTGGCCGGGGTCGGCATCTTCACCGCCTACGGGCTGACGCTCGTCGCCCTGCGCCAGGCCGAAGCCGCGCCGGTGGCGGCGGTGCGAGAGACGTCGATCGTGTTCGCCACCGCGCTCGCCGCCCTCGTGCTTCGTGAGCACGTCTCCCGTTTGCGCTGGCTGGGCGCCGCCGTCGTAGTCACCGGCGTCGCCCTCATAGCCTTCGCCTGACCCCCCCCCCCCCCCCCC
>JBBRTJ010000046.1:0-28186 GCA_038244535.1 Acidimicrobiales bacterium
TGCCGGGCTGGGCGAGGTCGGAGCGGACCCGCACGGGGTCGAGCGCCAGTTGCAGACCCCTCTTGGGATCGGTCGCACTGGCGAGCCACGACCTCAGCTGGGCCACCGACACGATGGTGGACGCCCCTCCGGCGCGCACGGCGAGCGGGCTGGCCGTGATCCGGGTCGCTTCCTCGATGAGCTTCTCGGCATCGATCCTTGAGCCCTTCGGTTCCCAGCGCAGCGCCTTCACCGACAGGCGCACGGTGCCCGTGCCGCTGTAGCTCACCGACCGCAACCGCTTGGACACGTCCGTGGGATCGACCCCGACGCCAACCTTGCCGTCGACGGCGACGATCTTGCCGTCGATCACCGAGAACCCTGGCTCGCTGGCGATCCTCTCGGCCTCCTGGTTGATCTTGGCCACCCACGCCTGGGCCTCCGCAGGGATCACCGTCAGCACCACGGGCGCCTGCCGTTCGCCGCTGAACGAGCGCAGCCACGACGACAACTGGCCGAACACGAGCCCGTCGCGCCCGACCCGCATCGCGGACTCGGTGGTGGCGACGCGGTCGATGACGAGGCCGAGCTCCTCGGTCGTGGTGGCCAGCTTGGTGTCGCCTGCCTGGACCTCGACGGGCACCGCGGCGAACTTCTTCGACAGGTCCTCGACGGTCTGCTCGAGCTGGTTACGGGTCAGGCCGCCAACGGCCACACCCTCGACGGTGACGTTGCGCATGACCTCGCCGTTGGAGCGGGCGGTGTCAGCGAGCCAGCCGATGAGGAACAGGACTCCCAAGCCGACGACGATCGCGACCGGCGCAGACCACCGAGGAAGGGGACGCCGACGCACGACGGGCGATTGTGCCACGATCCGGGTAGCGCCGACCTTCGGGCCCGTGGCGCGGGAGGGCAGCGCTCCTGTGCTCGTCCCCGTCATCGGTCAGGGCGCAGGCGTGACGTTCATGATCCGAAAGACGTAGTCCTGGTAGTCGCCGTTCGTCGAGTCCTCGAAGGTGACCAGATACGTACCGGCGATCGCCACGCCGCCCCGATCGACGGCTGGATAGGGACGAGCCGCGTGCGGCGTGCCGGTGTTCAGCGCGTCCTGGGTGTAGCTCGAACGGCCGAACGTGATGCTGTCGACGTAGAGGCCGAAGGCAGCCGGCCCCGGGTCGAACGAGATGGTCGAACCGGCCTCGAGCTGCGGGTTCAGCGTCTGGTACTGACCCAGCGCGATCGTTCCGAGCTCGGTCTTGGTCGGGGGGCCGGCCGTCGGCAGGTACCAGCCGAACGGCAGCCGTTCATCGGGGCTGTAGCGGGCGACCGCAGTGATCGTGACCGGCCCGGCTGCGGCCTTCAGGAACAGGGGCGCCACGACCTCGCTGCCAATCGGGCTCGGCGACGTGCCCAGGATCAGCTGGGTCCCGCCGACGTTGACCGGGTTGCCAATGGTCTTGACGACGTTGCTGAGCGTCGGCTCGCCATTACCGCCGTAGTAGGCCTGACTGAGGCCGTACACGGGCACGTAGGCGATCTTGCGGGTCGGGTCGTTCGAGGTGATCTTGAGCTTCGCCGCGCGAGAGCCGACGGCCGTGCCGGGAGCGAACGCGACGGCGACCGTCGTCGTTGACCCGGCGGTGAGGCCCACCGGCAACGACGGCGCCGAGGTGATGACGAACAACGGGTTGGTGCCCGTCACGCTGAGACCGGTGACGTTCAGCGTGCCCGTGCCGATGTTGGTGATGGTCACGGTTTGGGCCTGGCTCTGCACCGACCTGCGGGTGCTGAACACCAGTTCGCTAGCGCTGAGACCGACGCGCTGAGGACCGGCGGCGACGGCCGGAACCGCCGCGCCGAGCACGGTGGCGGCGGTCGCGGCGGCCACCACGACGAGGAACGATTGGCGCAGGTTCACAGTCCGAAATCATAGAGGCGACGACCTGCCCCAAGACCCGCGACAGATGGGCCAGACGACCCAAACGGGGGTCCGGTTAGGTTCGTCGCCGTGCTCGACCGCGTGTTGCACGACCAGCCAGCCGAGGTGCGCCGGACCGTACCGGTGCTCATCGGCGCGCGTTTGGCCGGCAACGCTACGTACCGGTACACGGCACCATTCCTCGCCGTCATCGGCACCGGCCTCGGGGTGAGCCTCGCGACGATGGGCTTGGCCGTCAGCGTCGGCGAACTGGCCGGCATCGGGGCCCCAGCGCTGGGGCGGGCCATCGACCGCTCTGACCGCCGCATGGCGATGGTGCTCGGGCTCGTGGGCGTGGCAGGGGCGGCGATCCTCGCTGCGGTCAGCCCGTCGGTCTGGGTGTTCGCGCTTGCACTCGTGATGCTCACCTTGTCGAAGATCACCTACGACTCGTCGATGAGCGCATGGATCGGTGACCGCGTGCGCTACGAGGCCCGGGGCCGCGTGCTTGGCATCGCCGAGACTTCTTGGGCGCTCGGGATGCTGCTCGGCGTGCCGATCCTTGGCCTCGTGACCGCGCTGTGGAGCTGGCGCCTGGCGTTCATCGTGGTCGCCGTGGCCGACCTCGCGCTCGGTGTCGCTCTGCGCCACCGCACGACGCCGACACCGTCCCCAGCCCGGACGGCGACGCATCGCCACCTCGTGGTGACCAGCCCGATGGTGGCGCTGTTCGCCATGCTGATGCTCCTGATGGGGGGTAGCCAGTGCGTGTTCGTCGTGTTCGGGGCATGGCTCGAAGACAGGCACGGCTTCTCCCCCGCCACCATTGGCGTCGCGGCCGTGGTGCTGGGCGCGGCTGAGCTCACCGCCAGCGCCGGTGCGGCGCTGCGCGCCGACCGGTGGGGCAAGCGGCGCAGCCTGATCGCCGGCGCGGCCGTGATGGCACCTGCGGCCGCGCTGCTTGGCGCGGCCGGGGGGTCAGCGGCGCTCGGCCTGGTCCTGCTGGCGACGTTCGTCCTGGGCTTCGAGTTCGCGCTCGTGTCCGCACTACCGATCGTGTCCGAGCTCGATCCCGCCAACCGAGCGGCCGCCTTCGGCATGGCGATCGGGTGCGGCACGGTGGGCCGTGGCCTGGCCTCAGTGGCCGCCACCCGGCTCTACGAGGCCCACGGCCTGGTCGGCGCCACGCTGCTCGCCGCTGTGCTGGGGACCTCGGCGCTGCTCGTGGCCATCCTTGCGGTTCGGGAGCCGGACGGTCTGGCCGATCAGCGGGAATCGGCCATCACGAACCGGCTCGTCCCTCCCGTCTGATTTCCGCTCGTCTCTGAGACCACGAGCTGTCACGCTGGGCCGGTGATCGAAGACGAAGAACGGTGCTGGCGGGCCGCCCAGAGCAAGGACCAGCGCTTCGACGGCTGGTTCTACACGGCGGTCATCACCACGGGCATCTACTGCCGGCCGAGCTGCCCGGCCACCACCCCGAAGCGCGCGAACGTGCGCTTCTACCCGACCGCAGCCGCGGCCCAGCAGGCCGGCTTCCGAGCGTGCAAGCGCTGCCGGCCCGATGCCACGCCCGGTTCGCCCGAATGGAACGCCCGCGCCGATCTCGTCGGTCGGGCGATGCGGCTCATCGCCGACGGCGTCGTCGATCGTGACGGCGTCCCCGGCCTCGCCGAGCGGCTCGGGTACAGCGAGCGTCAGGTCCACCGCCAGCTCGTCGCCGAGGTCGGGGCCGGGCCGCTCGCACTGGCGAGGGCCCAGCGAGCCCGGATGGCACGGCTCCTCATCGAGACGACCGACCTGCCGTTCGCCGAGGTGGCGTTCGGGGCTGGGTTCTCGAGCATCAGGCAGTTCAACGACACCGTGCTCGAGGTCTTCGCCTCGACGCCGACGGAGCTGCGGGCCGCCGGACGCCGCCGAGCCACCGGGAGCCCCTCGACCCCCCCGGGATGGTTGACCCTGCGCCTCCCGGTCCGCCCACCGTTCGACGGAGCCGCCGTGATCGCCTTCCTCGGAGCCCGAGCGGTCGCCGGCGTCGAGGAGGTTCAGGGCGACACGTATCGGCGATCAGTGCAGCTCCCAGGGGGGATGGGCATCGTCGAGCTGACCGCCACACCTGACCACGTGCGCTGCGCACTGCGGCTGGACGCGCTGTCCGACCTCGCAGCAGCCGTCGGTCGCTGCCGGCGGTTGCTCGACCTTGATGCGGACCCGGTTGCCGTCGACGAGCAGCTCAGCGCCGAGCCGCTCCTGGCGCCGCTCGTGGCCAAGCGCCCGGGACTCCGCTGTCCCGGCACCGTCGACGGCAACGAGCTTGCCGTGCGGGCCGTGCTCGGACAGCAGGTGTCGGTGGCCGGCGCCCGGACCGCCGCCGCTCGCCTCGTGGCGGGATGGGGTGAGCCGCTCGCCGACCCGACCGGGGGCGTGACCCACCTGTTCCCCACGCCGGAGTCGTTGATCTCCGCTCCCGATGAGGCGCTGGCAGGACCCCGCGCTCGGCTCCGAGCGCTACGCACCCTGGCCACCACGCTGGCCAGCGGAGCCATCACGCTCGACCCGGGCGGGGATCGGGTGCGGACCGCCGGCCAGCTCGTCTCTCTGCCCGGCATCGGTCCCTGGACTGCCGGCTACATCTCGATGCGAGCTCTCGGTGACCCGGACGTCTTTCTACCCACTGATCTCGGCGTGCGTCACGCGCTCAGCGCGCTCGGCGCTCCGAACGACCCTCGCTCCGCAAGCCGCTTCGCCGATGGTCTCCGTCCGTGGCGCTCGTCGGCCCTCCACCACCTCTGGGCGTCACTGCCCACGCCCGGGCCTCACCCCCCGCTCCCGGGTCAGACCCGCAACAGAACCCCACGGCCCACCACAACCCGGGTGAAACCGGGGAAAGAAGATGCTCCCGTGACCTCCACCACCACGCCGGCACCTGTCCACGGACGCTTGTTCGCCCGTCGGATCGACACGCCGATCGGCCGACTGACGCTCGTCGGCTCCAAGGCGGGTCTGCGCGCCGTGCTGTGGGCCGACGAGATGCTCCCCGGCCGGCCCGGCCTCGCCGATGCGCTCGATGTCGACGCTGCCGATGGCTCCCGGCTGGCCGGCCCGTCCGATCGCGCCGCGATCGACGCCGCCGCTACCCAGCTCACCGAGTACTTCGCCGGCGCCCGCACGACGTTCGACGTCCCCCTCGACCTGCACGGCACCGACTTCCAGGTCGCGGCATGGCAGGCCCTCGCGACCGTCCCCTACGCAACGACGACGAGCTACGCCGACCAGGCGGCTCGCATCGGGCGGCCCAAGGCGACTCGAGCCATCGGGGGCGCCAACGGTCGCAACCCGGTGCCCATCGTCCTGCCCTGCCATCGCATCATCGGGCGCGATGGGTCACTCACGGGGTTCGGCGGGGGTCTCGACACGAAGCGCTACCTCCTCGACTTCGAACGCGCCACCAGCGGCGATCAACCCCAGCGCCGGAACCCACCCTCGCTGTCGAGCACCTGACCCTGGATCCACGCCCCCTCGTCACGGACGAGGAACTCGACGAGGTTCGCGACGTCGCTCGGCTGGCCCCATCGTCCCGAGGGGAACCGCCGGCGCACCGATTCGTGGACGTCACCCGTCGCGTACCCGGTGTCGACCGGCCCGGGATTGATGCAGTTGGCCACGATGCCGTGCGCGGCGAGTGCATCGGCGAGCGACCACGTCATCTGGTGAAGCGCGCCCTTGCTGATGGCGTACGCGAGCTCGCCCTGCATCGGCGACAGGTGCTGTCCGCTCGTGAACCACACGAGCCGGCCGCCCGGCCGGGAGCGCTCGTGGCGTGCCGCGAAGCGCTGCGCGAGCAGCACGATGCTACGCACGTTGGCCGCCCAGCAGCCGTCGAGCTCGTCGGCGGTCAGCGAGCCGAATGGCTGATCAGAGCTACGGGCGTGAGCGGCAACGACCACGTCGAGCGCGCCGTGACGATCGACCACGGCATCGACCAGTGCCTCCGGGGCACCGACCTCGGCGAGGTCGCGCCCCTCGACGCCGTCGAGCGGTGGCTCGCCTCCCCACGCCATGGCGGCGTCGTGCTCGGGGAAGCCACTGGCGACCACGGTGGCACCCAATGAGGTCAGCCGCTCGGCCACGGCGTGACCGATCGCGATGCGCCGTGAGACGCCCGTCACCAGGGCGACACGACCGGTCAAGGGCAGGGCGCTCATGGGCATCGCACGGTAGTGGCGACGACCCCGGCTGGCAGGATGGTTCCATGACCCCACTCCCGAAGGGCTTCACGGTCCACGTCGGCAACGCCGGGGTGAAGGACACCACCGACGACGTCGTGATCGTGGCGGCCGACGTCCGATGCTGCGCTGCGGCAGTGTTCACCAAGAGCCGCTTCGCCGGGCCGAGCGTCACGCTCAGCCGTCGCCACGTCGCTGACGCCCACCTCCAGGCGGTCGTGGTCGTGTCCAAGAACGCCAACGTGGCCACCGGCGCTCAAGGAACCGCCGATGCCGCCGAGCTGGCCGACCGGGTGGCGCACCTCGTCGGCTGCGCGCCCGACGACGTCCTCGTGGCCAGCACGGGCGTCATCGGGCGGCCGTATCCGATGGATCGCCTGCGCGCCCACCTCGACGGGCTCCGGGCCCCGTTCGGCGCTGGCACGGCCGACGATGCCGCCCGCGGCATCATGACCACGGACACGGTCGCCAAAGTTGCATCTGCAACGATCGGCGACGCAACGGTCGTGGGCATCGCCAAGGGCGTCGGGATGATCGAGCCCGACATGGCCACGCTGATCACCCTGCTGCTCACCGATGCCCTCGTCGACCCCGGCCAGCTCGATGCGATGTTCCGCCGAGTGATCGCCCACAGCTTCAACGCGGTCAGCATCGACACCGACACCTCGACCAGCGACACCGCGGCCGTACTGGCATCGGGGCAGGCCGGCCCGGTCCCTGCCGCCGCGCTCGAAGCGGCGCTGTTCACCGTGGCGCTCTCGCTGGCCAAGCAGGTCGCCCGCGACGGCGAGGGCGCCACCACCCTGATCGAGGTCGTCGTCGACGGGGCGCGCGACGAGGCCCAGGCCAAGCGGGTCGCCAAGTCCATCGTCAACTCGCCGCTGGTCAAGACGGCGGTGCACGGCGCTGACCCGAACTGGGGTCGCGTGGCCATGGCGATCGGCAAGTGCAGCGACGACACCGACATCGACCAGGAGCACGTCACGATCCGCTTCGGCGATCGCGAGGTCTACCCCCACCTGCTCGACGCCGATGGTCTGGCCCAGCTCACCGACTACCTCCGGGGCGACGACGTGCGGATCCACGTCAGCCTCGCCATCGCGCAGGGCGACTTCACGGCCTATGGCTGCGACCTGACGGACGGCTACGTCCGCATCAACGCCGACTACACGACCTGACTGGCCCGAGCCGCACCGCCACGAGCAGCGTCAGAACGAAGCGGTGGCGACGCCGTCGACGTAGACCGGTGCCGTCGCATCGACGCGGTGCTTGGCCGTGACGGCGCCGGTGATGCCCGACTCGCCGAACAGCTGGCGCATGCCGAAGTAGTTGGCGTGCAAGAAGTGGGCGTTGAGGCTGTCGGCGTCCTCCCACAGCTCGCACACGTTGATGGCACTGTCATCGACCGGATCGGCCGCGAACACGTAGGTGATGCAGCCCGGCTCGTCGCTGCGGGTGGCGGCCTGGAGCGGCACGCTGCCCGCCAGGCAGGCGCCGCGCTTGGCCGGATCGATGGTGATGGTCCCCGTAATGATGATCACGATGAGAGCCTGGCTCATCCGAGCCGGCTCACGCCAACGAGGACACCACCGCCAGCAGGCGTTCGAGATCGGACTCGTCGTTGTAGGCGTGCGGTGACGCTCGCACGACGTCGGCGGGCCCCTCGGGGCCCATGTCGAGGCGGGCCCAGGAGGCCGCCGAGACCGAGATGTTGACGCCGGCGTTACTCGCCGCGGCCCGCACCGCAGCCGGCTCAGCGTCGGCCATGGTCCAGGTGACGATGCCGCACTGCTGGCGTCCACCATCGCGGAGCACGACGCCGGGCACCTCCCCCAGCCCATGGCGCAGCGCTGCCGCCAGGATCCCGATGCGCTCTGCGATCCGATCGATCCCGATCGTGAGCGCCTGATCGATGGCGACGCCGAGCCCGATCCGACCTGCGATCGACGCCTCGAACTCGTCGAAGCGACGCGCCGCCGCGCCCAGCTCGTAGCTGGCGTCGGCGAGCCAGGAAGCCGACGTGCCGTCGATGCCAGGGGGGTCCATCAGCTCGGCCAACGGGCGACGAACCCAGAGCACACCGGTACCCCGCGGCGCGCGAAGGAACTTGCGGCCGGTGCCGGTGAGCACGTCGCAGCCGAGAGCGTCGACGGCGAGCGGGAGCTGACCCATGCTCTGGCAGGCATCGAGGAAGAACCACGCGCCCGCCTCACGCGCCAGTCGACCAACCTCGGCCACCGGCTGCACCAGCCCCCGGTGCGTCGGAACGTGGGCCACCGAGACCACCGTTGCGTCCCTGATTCGCCTCTCCAGATCGACGAGGTCGATCGTGCCGTCGGGCTCGCTGCCGATGATCTCGATGCGGGCGCCAACGTGAGCAGCCGCCTGTCTGAGGGCCAGGTAGTGGCTGCCATACGTCGTGCGGTCGACGAGCACGCGCCCGCCGGCGGCGAGTCCGCCACCGAGCACGAACCCCCACCACGCCTTGGTGAACCCCGCAGAGTCACTCGTGGTGATGGCGACGTCGTCGGGGTCGGCGCCGAGCAGTTCGGCCACGGCCGCCCGGGTCCGAGCCAGCGCCGGAGCCGCCGCGGCTTCGGCTTCGTAGCCCCCGATCTCGGCCTCGAGCCGAAGGTGACCGATCACGGCGTCGAGAACCGCCCGGGTCGGCAGTGCGGCCCCCGCGTTGTTGAGGTGCGCGACCCCAACGGTCCCGGGGGTCTCGGCCCGCCAGCGGGCGACGTCGGGGTCGGTCGTCACCGGCCGTTCAGGCGCTGATGAGCTCGTCACGGCGCTCGGTGATGCGCCGGGCGATGCGGCCGGTCCGCTCGATCCGGGCCAGCAACGCGTCGCGCGCGACCTCGGCCTCGGCACTGAGCCCCGTGAGCTCGGCCACGCGCCAGTGGCGCAGGACGACCGGCACCAGGATCTGGTCGTGGTGGAGGGCGAGATCGTAGATGCCCGCCCGAGCGATCGCCGCGGCGTGCTGCGCGAAGTCGGGGATGCCGATGCCCGGCATCGCAAACTCGCGCACCGCCTGCTCGATGGCCAGCACCATGGCCGACGGGTCGAGCTCGATGGCCGCGCTCGCCATGTCGCGGTAGAAGAGGTAGTGGTGGTTCTCGTCGGCCGCGACGCGGGCCATCACCTGGTAGCCGACCTCGTCGCCGAGGAGCTTGCCGGTGTTGCGATGCGAGATCCGGGTGGCCAGCTCCTGGAGCGTGAGGTACGCGAAGCCCTCATGCGGACCGGCCGGCGCGGGGGCCTCGCCACCACTCACCTGCGCGATCCTGCCCAGCTCGACCGCCATCGGGTCGAGCAAGCGGGTGACCGTCAGGTAGTCGCGCAGCACGATCGAGTGCCGACCCTCCTCAGCGGTCCAGCGGCGGGCCCAGGTGCCCCAGGCGCCGTCGCCGCCGAACATGCGCTCGACGTCGCGGAAGTAGTACGGCAGGTTGTCCTCGGTGAGCAGGTTGACGTACAACGCGCTGCGCACGGCATCGGTGACGCCGGAGGCCTCCCCGGCCCCGAGGTCGGCATCGTCGGCCCGCCACTCGTAACCAGGCTCGAAGTCACGACCTCGTCCGTAGGGCACGAGCTCGTGCGGTGCCCACGGGCGGGAGGCCTCGAGGTGGCGTTCGAGGAGGGCAGCCGCCTTCGGCTCGAGCTCGGCGAGAAGGGCCATGGGTTCCATGGACGAAACCCTACCTACTGGTCGGTAGGCAGATGCGGGCGGCGGACGATTCTCAGTCCGGTGCGCCCGGTCTCAACCCCTGGAACGCGCCATCAGGTGCCGGCGAGGCGGGCCACGACCGGCGCCATGGCCGCGGTGGCGTCCTGCTGGAACGCGATGTAGCTGATCCCCCACCGCTCGCGGAGGCCCTGCAGGTTCTCGGCGATCTGGTCGACGGTGCCGATCTGGAAGTAGGGGGCCTGCAGCACGACCTCGGGGGGCAGGCCGAATGCCGGGCCGAGCTTCTCGGCCACGCTCATCGGGTCGTCGGTCACGACGGTCACGAACACCTGGAGCTGCAGCTCGAGCTGCTCGAAGCGATCACCAGCCGCCTCGCGGATCCAGCTCACCTTTTCGTCGACGACGTCGGCGGCCGCGGGGGCCATCGAGCGCGGGTTGATCGAACGGGCCACGATCTTGGGGTTGATCCCGACGACGTCGGCCTTCTGTGCGGCCAGCGACAGGATCTTGCGCCCACCACCGCCGATGAGCACCGGGATCGGCGACACCGGCTTGGGCTTGCCATCGACCTCGGCGATCTGGAAGTGCTGGCCCTGGTACGAGAACGCCCCTTCGCCCCACAGCCCACGCATGATGTCGACGGCCTCACCGAGGCGCTCGATGCGGGTGTTGGCGTCGGCCTGGTCGACTCCGGCGATGGCGTAGTCATCCTTCAACCACCCAGCGCCGATGCCCATCATGAAGCGGCCGTCGGACAGCAGGTCGATCGTGGCCGCCTCCTTGGCGAACACGACCGGGTTGCGGAAGTCGACGCCCGCCACCAGCGGCCCGACGAGCAACGACGAGGTGGCGCAGGCCGCGGCCATGATGGCGGGCACCGGCGCGAGCTGGTTGCCGAAGTGATCGTCGATCTGAAAGCTGACGTAGCCGAGGTCCTCGGCCTGGCGGGCCAGGTCCGCCCACTCTTTGGCCGACGAGGCCTTCGTCGCCTTGGCACCGAACCGGAACGCACGCTGAGCAGCCATGCACCGACTGTAACCACGCGGACCAGAGACGACGCCCGTTCGTGCCGGCCCGCCCCCCTCCCCCACCGAGGGTGCCAGTCAGACGATGATGCGCACATGACCGATGGCCCCGTTGCCGGCGAGCCGCCCGCCGAGCACGAGCAGCTCCATGACGTCGTACGCCGACTCGAAGCGCTCCTCGGCCCAGCCGAGAAGGCGCTGCAGCCAGCCGAGTGGACCTTGCGCCGAGCCGAGAAGCTGGCGGCTCCCGCCTGGCGAGGGCTCACCGACGGCGAGTCACGCGTGGCGGTGTCCTGCGCGGTCATCGTGGCCATCGCACTCCAGCTGGCGATCCCCGATCGCCTCGTACCCGGTCCTCGGTGGCTGCTCCCGGGGATCCAGGCGGCGCTGTTCATCGGGCTCGTCATCGCCAACCCCCGTCGCATCACCAGGACCTCGCAGTCGCTGCGGGCCACGAGCATCGCCCTGATCGCGGTGGCCAGCGCCGCCAACGCGTGGGAGGCGATCAACCTCATCCGCGACCTGGTCAGCAAGGGCGAGACCGACGCTGGGGCCCTGCTGTTCACCGGGGCCGCGGTCTGGATCACCAACATCATCGTGTTCGCGCTCTGGTACTGGGACCTCGACGGCGGCGGGGCCATCGCCCGCGAGCGGCGCGAGCACGAGTTCCCCGACTTCTTGTTCCCCCAGCAGGCCGACCCGTCGATTGCGCCGAAGGGCTGGGGCCCGACCTTCATCGACTACTTCTACCTGTCGTTCACCAATGCGACGGCGTTCAGCCCCACCGACGTCATGCCGCTCGCCCGCTGGGCCAAGCTCACGATGCTCGTGCAGTCGGCCATCTCGCTCGCCACTGTGGGTCTCGTCATCGCCCGCGCCGTGAACATCCTTCGCTGACAGGCGCGACCCGATCAGCCTCGCTTCACCCGACCCCGCAACGTGACCAGGGCCAGGCCGATGCTGACGGCGCCCATCGCGGCGATGGCGCCGAGCCCCTTGATGAGCTCGCCGAGGTCCCAGCCGACCATCACCAGCGACCGGAGCGACTCGAGGAGGTAGGTCACCGGGTTGACGCGGGCGACCGTCTTCAGCCATCCCGAGAGCTGCTCCATGGGCAGGAAGCTGGTGGTGAGGACCGCGAACGGGAAGAACAGCACGAAGCTGGCGGACACGGCCGCGGGGTTCCCCGTCTTGAGGGCGATCGCGTACGGGAAGCCGGTGAAGGCCACGCCCCAGAGTGCCGCCATCACGATGAAGGCGACCACGCCGACCAGGCCCGTCTCGAACCGGACGCCGGTGACGAAGCCGAGGGCCACGACGGGCACGCTCAGTGCCACGACGAGCGCGAAGTCGGCGACCATCAGTCCGAGCAGGAGCGCCAGCCGCTTGATGGGCGTGAGGAGGAGCCGGTCGAAGTAGCCCGACTGGATGTCGGTGACGAGGGCGTTGGCCTGGCTCACCCCGGTGACCGCGAAGATGATGGCCACCGGGAGCTGGAACGCCTTGAAGTCGATGCCCGTCGTCGCTTCGGCGAGCGGCCCCAGCGCGCTGGTGTTCACGACGTAGAAGAAGATCGGCACGATCAGCGCCGGGATCGCCGCCTCGGGTTCGCGCGGGAGCCGGCGCAGGGCCCGTCCCGCCACCGAGACGAGGTCGGCGAAGAAGCCCGCGTGGCGGGCCCGGATCTCGGTGGCCCTCATCGCGGCGGGTCGTCGGCGAGGTGGGCGCCGGTGGTCTGGAGGAACACGTCGTCGAGGGTGGGGGTGCGCAGCGTGAGGCTGCGCACCTTCGTGCCTGCTTCGGCCAGGGCGACGGCCACCGGGCTGACGGCGGCGGCGCCGTCGCTCGTGCGGGCCACGACGGTGTTCCCCGTCACGGTGACCGAGTCGACGCCCCGGAGGCCCTCGAGCAGCGCGCCGGCAGCGATCGCGTCGCCCCCGACCTCGACCACCACGAGGTCGGCCCCGACCTGGCGCTTCAGGTCGGTGGGCGTGCCCTCGACGACGAGCCGGCCTCCGTCGATGATGCCCACCCGGTCGGCCAGCTGATCGGCCTCTTCGAGGTACTGCGTCGTGAGGAAGATCGTCATGCCGAGCTCGTGGTTGAGGCGACGGACCTCGTCCCACACCTTTGCCCGGCTGAACGGGTCGAGCCCGGTGGTGGGCTCGTCGAGGAAGAGCACCTCGGGGTTGTGCACGAGCGCCGCGGCCAGGTCGAGGCGCCGCTTCATGCCCCCCGAGTACGTCCCGATCCGCTGGTCGAGGGCCGCGCCGATGTCGACCAGCTCGGCGAGCTGCTGGACGCGCTCGTCGATCTCGGTCTTGCGCAGGCCATAGAGACGGCCCTGCAGCCGCAGCAGCTCGCGCCCGGTCTGCTTGTCATCGAGCGCCGCTTCCTGCAGCGCCGTGCCGATGCGCAACCGCACCGCTTCCGCATCGGTGGCCACATCGTGCCCGGCGACGACGGCGTGGCCGCCCGTTGGCAGCAGCAGCGTGCACAGCATCTTGACCATGGTCGACTTGCCGGCCCCGTTGGGCCCCAAGAACCCGTAGATCTCGCCCTCGGCGACTTCGAGATCGACGCCGTCGACGGCTCGCTTGGCGCCGAACGTCCGCTCGAGGCCAACGGCGCGCACCGCGGCCTTCACGGCCGCACCCGTCGGGTCGACCTCGTCGACAACGCGGCGATGCTCAGGTGCCCGCCGCCTCGAGATCGCGGCCCAGGGCCTGGACCACGTCCACGTACTCGTCGACCATCTCGTAGACCACCTGACGGGCGGGCTTGATGGCGTTCATCTGCCCGACGACCTGACCCACGAAGTAGTTCACGAGACGCTCAGCGCCCGAGCCGGGCGTGCCCGCCGAGCGAGCGATCCGGCGCTGGGCCTCGGCGATCAGCATGCCGTGCAGCGGCATGCCCAGCGGCTTGGGGTTGGCGGGGTCATCCCACTCGTCGGTCCACGCCGTTCGCAGCTGGCGAGCCGGCTTGCCGGTGCTCGCCCGCGACCGAACCGTGTCGCTGGAGGTGGCGGCGAGGAACTTCTGCTTCACGACCGGATGCGTCTCGGCCTCCTCGGTCGTGAGCCACACCGAACCGGTCCACACGCCCTGGGCGCCGAGCGCCATCGCTGCCGCGATCTGGCGACCGCGGGCGATGCCGCCGGCGGCGAGCACGGGCACGTTCCCCGCGACGTCGACCACCTCGGGCACGAGCACCATCGTGGCGATCTCGCCGGTGTGCCCACCGGCCTCGTAGCCCTGCGCCACCACGAGATCGACACCATTGAGCAGCTGGCGCTCGGCGTGCACCCGCGAGCCCACGAGCCCTGATGCCAGCTTGCCCGCGGCGTGGGCCTGCTCGACGAGATCGGCCGGCGCCGGCCCGAGCGCGTTCACGATGAGCCGGATCGGCCGCGCCAGCGCGATCTCGACGAGCGGTTGCGCCCCCTTGTGGGACCACGAGCCCACACCGCTCGGAGCGACCTCACCTTCGGGCAGGGGCGGCACGTCGTAGCGGGCCAGCAGCTCGTTGACGAAGACCCGGTGCTCGACCGGGATCATCGCGGCCAGGCGATCGGCGGGAAGCCCACCTTCGTCAGACCCGGTGTACTTCGCGGGGATGAGGACGTCGATCCCGTAGCTGAGGTTCGGGCCGATCTCGGCTTCGATCCAGTCACAGTCGATCTCGAGCTGCCGGGGGGTGTGGGCGGTCACGCCCAGGACGCCGAACCCGCCGGCCTTGCTGACCGCGGCCACGACGTCTCGGCAGTGGCTGAAGGCCAGGATCGGGAACTCGATCCCGAGCATCGAACAGACCTTGGTGTGCATCGAACCCCCTGTCACAGCGTTCGCGCATCGTAGGGTCAGCACATGACTCCTGAAGCCACCGTCGACGCCTTCGTCGCCGCTGTCGAGCGCCGTGACCTTGCTGCCGCGGCGACGTTCCTCGCCGACGACGTCTCCTACGAGAACGTCCCCATGCAGCCCGTGACCGGCAAGGCCGCCACCATCGCGGTGCTCGAGAGCTTCCTCGTTCCTGCCAACGACGTGCAGTGGATCGTCTCGCGCCAGCTCGCGGGCGGCACGACGGTGATGAACGAGCGCGTGGATCGCTTCCTCATGGGATCGACGTGGATCGAGCTCCCAGTCGTCGGCGTCTGGGAGGTCGTCGACGGTCTGATCACGCTGTGGCGTGACTACTTCGACCTCGCCACCTTCACGCGCCAAATGGAGAACCTGCCCACGAGCTGAGCGCGCACCACCGTCAGGGGTGGAGCAGCAAGAGACCCTTCGCTCCCACGAGCGCATCGAGCTGGCGCCGGGCGCTCGCATCCCCCTGCATCGACCACTGCAGGAACCACACGAGCGCGGCCCGCACCGACTGGCCAGCAGAGCCGGGGTCGATGAAGGGCGTCAGGTGCCGCCCACCCACGATCTCGAGCAGCTGCACGGGCGGGCCGGCCGCGTGGTAGGCGCCCGATGCGTTCGGCCAGTTGCGGTACTCGTCGGCATCGCCGCACACCTCGAGGGTCGGGACCTTCGCCGCCCCTCGGGTGGCCGGCGTGTCCGCCGCCAGCAGCAGGTAGGCCGCCACCCGCGTGTCGCGAAAGGACGGCAGGTAGGCCATGCCCCCAGCCGTCGTGCCGCCGTCGGAGTGGCCGGCCACGGCGATGTGGCTGGGATCGATCCGGCCGGTGACCGACGATGCGGTCATCAGGTGGCTGATGACCGCCGACATGTCGCCGGGCTGGTTGTTGAGGTCGGATTCGCTGGCGGCGCCAGGCAGGCCGCCGCCCGAGATCGGGAACAGCGGCGCCGCCACGATGAAACCGTGCGCGGCCCAGCCCCTCAGCATCACGTCGTAGGTCGCCGGAGTGACGTTGTAGCCGTGGGCGAACACCACGACTGGGTGGCGACCGGCCGTGGTCGTCGGCACGTAAATCGTCGTCGGCAGCGACCGGCCCTGGTGGGCCGGGGTCGTCCCTCGAGCGGGCGTCGAGCGGGTTGGGTCGAGCACCGTCTCGGTGATCACGGTGACCGCGCTCAGCGGGGCCGCAGCGGTGGTCGTGGCGGCTCGGGTCGTGGTGGGCTTCGCCGCGGTCGCGGTGCTGGCCGCGGCAAGCGTCGTCGTGGTGCCGGGGGCCGCGGCGCTTGACGTCAGGTCGGGCTGCGTCGAGCCGGGCGTGGTGGTCGAGGCGTCGGTGGTGGTCACCCGGCCTGCTCCCTCATCACCGCTGGCCGCCGTCGGCGGGACCGACATCACGCGTGCTGCCGTTCCCCTCGCGTTGGCCCCGCACGAGGCCGCCACGAGAACGGCCACGAGCACCGCTGCGGCTGCAGTGACGGGGCCGGACCGGATCATCGACCCATGCTCGCGTGTGACTCGGTCCGAGAGGCGGCAGCGTCACCCGGGCACGAGCACCGTGTCGATCCCGTGAAGGACGCCGTTGCCGGCCGAGTGGTCGATCTGCCCGGGCAGGAACGCGGCGATGTTGGTCTTGGCTCCCCCGACCAGCAGGGTCGCGGTTCCCTGCTTGGCCACCGTCAGCGACTTCCCGGCATCGAGGGTCACGAGGGGACCGGCCTTCAGCGCTGAGCTGGCCACCTTGCCGTCGACCATGTGGTACGTCAAGATCGCGTCGACCGCGGCAGCGTCGAGGACCACGCCGGCCTGAACCAGCTTGGCGAAGGCCCCGTTGCTGGGGGCAAAGAACGTGATCGGCACGGCCCCGGCGAGGAGGTCGGCGGCCGCCTTGTTCTCGGGCTTGGCCAGCAGCGTGGCCAGCGTGCTGTAGTTCGGGTCGCTCTGGATGATGGCCAGGAGGGTGGATGCCGGGGCGGTCGTGGTGGTGGTGGTCGTCGCCGGCGGTGCGGTCGTTGCCGGCGGTGCAGTCGTCGTGGTGGTCGGGGCCGCGGTGGTGACGGGCACCGCAGTGGTGGCCGGCGGTTCCGTGGTGGGCGGCGTCGGGGGCACGACGTACTTGTTGGCGGCCGCCGTGAGCGTGGCGGCATCGACGACGCCGGTGGGCGGCACGCCGAGCGCGACCTGGAACGCCTTCAGCGCGCTCACGAGCTGCGGGCTGTAGATCCCGTCGATCGGTCCCGTGTAGAAGCCGGCGGCCTTGAGCGCCTCTTGCAGGCGGACCGTGGCATCGCTGGTGCGACCCGTCTTGTCCTTGACCGCCTTGCTCAGCGCTTCAGCGGTGGCCTGGTCGACCCCGCCGGTGACCGGCAGGCCTTGCTGGGCCTGGAAGGCCTTGACCGCGGCGGACGAGGCCTCGTCCCAGGTGCCGGTGACGGGACCGGAGTAGAAGCCCAGGATCTTCAGTTCGGTCTGGACGGTCGCCACGAAGATCGCGTCGATCTGCGCCTGCGCGGCGTCGTCGACGATGGTGTTGACCACCTGGGTCGACACCGCGGTGAGGCGGCCGCCGCTGTAGGTCAGCAAGGCGTAGGTACCCCGGGTCGGATCACCTTCCGGCGTCAGCGGGAACGAGTCCGAGATGCCCTGGTAGGCGATGTCTTGACCAGCGCGGAGCTTGGTCGAGCAGTCGGCGAAGCTCGTGCAGATCGTGCCGCCGGCGGCGACGGTGGCCACGCTCGGGCCGTAGAGGCTCGGGATGGCCGTACCCGCCACCTGCATGGCCAGGGCGAGGAGGATCGTGCAGTCGTAGGCCTCAGCGGCGTACACGACGGTCTCGGTCGCCAAGGCGCCGAGGCGCTGGTAGAAGGATCGCTGCCCGACCGGGGCAACGACCTTGAACCCGTCGAGCACCTGCTGGCCCACCTGGGCGCCGATGGCCTCGGGCAGGGCGGAGTTGAGGTAGGCCTGCAGCCCGTACATCGAGCCGGCCGGCACCTTGGCGTTCAGGGCCGCCTTCACGATCTCGGCACCCTCGCCGAAGGTGGCCAGCACGACCCCATCGGCTCCGGACGCAGCGACCTGGGCCACGACCGGGACGGCGTCGAACGGTCCGCCCGGAGCAGGCGGCACGTACGGGATGACGACCGCTTCCACCTTGCGGGCCACGACGGCCTCACGGACGAGCTCGCCGAGGGTCGTGCCGTACTCGTCGGCGCGGACCACGATGGCAACCTTCGTGCGGGTGTCGGCCAGGAGCTGATCGGCGATGACCGAGGCGTAGGTCGTGTCCGGCAGCGACGTGCGGTAGAAGCGGTCGACCGCACCCACCTTGGGCGTGACCGCCGGTGACGTGGCGGCCGGCGAGCAGGTCGGGGTGCTGGCCAGGATCGGCTGTACGGCCAAGGCCTGGGCTGAGCCGATGGGCCCGATGACCGCACGCGCTACCGACTGCGTGAGCGGCTTGGCGGCGGCTGCCGCGCCCTCGGCCGTCCCTGTGGAGTCGACGACCGACAACGTGAGCGTGCGGTTGAGCACGCCGCCGGCCGCGGCGATGTCGGCGAGCGCCAGGTCAACCGCCCGGCGCTGGGTCGGCGCCACCGCCGAAAAGGAACCGGTCTGCGGGGTCAGCAGCACGATCGGGATGCTCCCCGAGTCGTTGACGCTGGTCGGGGTGCTGTTGCCACCCGTCGAGCCGCTGCACCCCGCCAGGGTCGCGGCCGCCACGGCAATCGCAGCCACTGCCAACGGCCGGGCCAGCATCGATCGATCGTTCTGTCGCATGGTCACGCCGGCCTCCAGAGGTCCCCGAACGAGGGGACCGTACCGGAGCACGCCACCCGCCACGGACACGAACGTCGGCGCGAGGATGCGACCATGGCCACTGCTTCCGTCGAGCTCGAGGTCGCCGGTCGGGTGCTGACGATCTCGAACCCAGACAAGGTCTTCTTCGAGGCTCGGGGCGACACCAAGCTCGATCTCGTTCGCTACTACCTCGCCGTCGGCGAGCCGCTCATGGGCCAGATGCGGGATCGACCCGTGCTCCTGCAGCGCTTCCCGAACGGGGCCGGAGGGTCGTCGTTCTTCCAGAAGCGGGTGCCCGACGGCGCCCCGGACTGGTTGACCACGGCCATCGTGTCGACCCCGAACGGCACCACGTCCAACGCGCTCGTCATCGTCGATCTCGCCCATCTGGTGTGGGCCGTCAACCTCGGCTGTCTCGGCTTCCACTCGTGGCCGGTGCGCACCGGCCACCTCGATCATCCCGACGAGCTCCGCATCGACCTCGACCCGCAGCCCGGCACGACCTTCGCGATGGTTCGCGAGGCGGCGTGGGCGACCAAGGCGCTGTTCGACGAGCTCGGTGTCACCTCGTGGGTGAAGACCACGGGCAACCGCGGCCTCCATGTCTACGTGCGCCTGATGCCCGACCACGACGGCGTCGTGGTGCGCTCCGTCGCGGTGGCCGTGGCACGCGAGCTCGAGCGGCGCCACCCAGCCCTGATCACCGCCGCGTGGTGGAAGGAGGAGCGCGGCGCCCGGATCTTCGTCGACTTCAACCAGAACGCCCCCCACAAGACCGTCTTTGCCCCCTGGTCAGTGCGGGCCCGCGACATGGCTCCCGTGTCGTGCCCGGTGCGGTGGGCTGAGCTCGACGCGATGCACCCGGACGACCTCACGATCGCCGTCGTCCCCGCTCGCGTCGAGGCCTCAGGCGATCCCTGGGCAGCCATGAACGACCGGCCTGAGCCTCTGGCGCCCCTGCTCGATTTGGTCGAGCATGATCGGCAAGCCGGACTGGTCGATGCCCCGTGGCCACCCGTCTACCCGAAGATGGCCGGCGAGCCGCCACGCGTCGCGCCGAGCCGCGCCCGCAAGCCGAAGCCCGGCGAGCACGCGCCGGGCTGAGTCCCAGGCCCCGTGGGCCACGCCCCGCTGGTTCTCGGCGTTGATTCGTCGCATCACTGCGACGGAGAGCACCGAGAACCGTCCGCTACAGGCGTCCGGCGAGGAACCCGAGCAGGGTCTCGTTGATGTAGGCCGGGGCTTCTTCACCGAGGAAGTGCCCCGCACCAACCGACCGGGCCCGCAGGTCGGGGAAGTACCGGGCGAACTGGTCGAAGAACGGGTTGCCCTTCGGGACCTCGGTCCGACCCTGGTCGATGGCGCCGCCGAGGTAGGCGCCGTAGGCCCACAACGTCGGGTGAGCGAACTGCTTGTGGCGATCGTCGGGGCCGTAGTCCATGAAGTCGGCGAACAGCGGGTGCTGCTCGAGCCCGGCGGGATGGAGCCACATGGCGGCAACTTCGGTCTCGGACAACGAGCGGAACAGCTCACCATGGGTGGCCATCGGATCGGCGGTGACGACGTGGAACGGCAGGGCGTAGCGGTAGTAGCTGATGGCATGAGCCTGCGCGTCGGGATCGGCGAACGCGGCGACGTAGTGCGCGAGCGCGTCGTCGTCGATCCAGTCGGGCCGGGGCCGGACGCCCGCTGGGATCGGCCACGGGCTGGCGGGACGCACGCCGAGGGATGCGGCGTCGGCCCCGCCGAACAGCACCCGGATGAAGTCCTCGGCGTGGTCGGCGAAGAACTGCTCGGCCAGCCCCTCGGCCTTGAACCAGTAGCCGTGGGCGCCGGCCGGCGACCAGACGGTGCACAACGTGTCGAGCAGCGCGAGCCGTTCGAATCGCTCAGGGTGGTCGATGGCGGCCTTGAAGGCGATGATCCCACCCCAGTCGTGGCCGACCAAGGTGCAGCGCTCGATCCCGCGTGCGTCGAGGTAGCGGATCAGGTCGTCGGCCAGGAGCTGACGCGACACCCGTGCCCCGGGCTTGTCGGTCCCGCCGAAGCCTCGGTTGTCGGGGGCGAAGCAGGCGTACCCCGCATCACTCAAGCCAGCCAGCTGATGGCGCCACTGAAACGACGTCTGGGGGAAGCCGTGAACGAGCACGACAGCCCTGTCGCCGTCACCGGCCTGGCGCTCGTGCACGCGCAGGTCGGCGGTCTGGACGTACCCCGTGGTGATCCTCATCCGCGGTTGCTAGCACGCGCGGTGCGCCGCAGCTCACCCGATGGGCGTGGACGCTCCCCCGGCCCACGTCCACGGATAGTCCTCGGCGGCGATCGAGCGGGCCAGCGTCGACACGCCGAGGGGCCGGAACGTGTCGACCATCACCGCGACCTCCTCGGTGCGGTCCTTGTCGATGGCGCCTTCGAGCGAGCCGGGCTGCGGGCCGTGCACGAAACCCGCCGGGTGGTAGGAGATCGAGCCCACACCGATGCCAGAACCGACTCGGCTCATGAACGAGCCGGCGGAGTAGAAGAGCACTTCGTCGCTGTCGACGTTGGCGTGGTGGTACGGCACCTTGATGGCGTCAGGATGGAAGTCGAACGGCCTCGGTACGAACGAGCACACGACGAACCCCGGCCCGGTGAACGTCTGGTGCACCGGGGGCGGCTGGTGGATGGCGCCAACGATCGGTTCGAAGTCGGTGATGTTGAACGCGTACGGGTAGAGGCAGCCGTCCCAACCGATCACGTCGAAAGGGTGGTGGGCGTGGCGCAGCACCGACAGCCCGGCCCGATTGCGAA
The DNA here is from genome assembly GCA_038244535.1 of Acidimicrobiales bacterium. Lineage (GTDB taxonomy): Bacteria > Actinomycetota > Acidimicrobiia > Acidimicrobiales > Ilumatobacteraceae > JBBRTJ01. The sequence continues at coordinate 21,298 of JBBRTJ010000046.1, forward strand.
CGACGACACCGGGATCGTCGCCGTCGACCACGAGCGGTTCGTCGGGTCCGCGCAGGTCGCGCTCGGAGAACGGCGCTCCTTCGACGAGCTGCCCGCGCTCAGAGAGGTAGCGGCTGGGAACCGTGACGTGGCCGTGGCGGCACTCGATGACGAGCATCGACACCGAGCGGCCTGGCTCGGGCACCCAGCGATGCGTCGTGCTCATGGGCACCACGACGTAGTCGCCGGGGCCGACGTCGAGGACGCCGAACACCGATTCAAGGCGGGCCCGCCCCGCTTGCACGAACAACAGTTCGTCACCAGCGGCGTTTCGGTAGAGCGGTGTTGGCCGGTCGGCGACCACCCAGCTGAGGCGGACGTCGTCGTTGCCCAGCAGCGGCCGGCGGCCGAGCACGACGTCGCCTCCGTTGGGCACCGCCCCCGTGCGCAGGTGCCGAGGCAGCAGTGGATGGTCGGCGACGCACGCCTGCGCCGCCAGAGGGTCGTCGAGGGGCTCGACGGCCACGAGCGCGCTCGGCGAGTGCAAGTGGTAGAGCAGGGCGGACTCCTGCGAGAAGCCCTCCTGCCCCATCAGCTCCTCGGCGAGGTACCCGCGCCCGCTCGGGTGCGCCACCCGCAGGTGTCGCTTGCGGGGAACCTCACCGATGCAGCGGTAGTGCGCCATCGGCTCCTCCAGTCGTCGTGTCGTGACCGCGCTCCGCACTCGAAGCGGGAAGGATCGTGCCCGTGACCTCGCCGAGCCCGAGCAGGGGCAACCCGGACGCACCGCCGCCGCACCAGCCGCGCAGCGTGACCTGGTCCCCGTCGGCCAGGAACGAGCGCTGCTCGCCGCCCGGCAGGGTGATCGGCTCGGCGCCGCCGCGGGTGAGCTCGATGAAGCTGCCCTCGCTGCCGTGCTCAGGGCCGCTGACCGTGCCGGAGCCGAACAGGTCCCCGGGACGAGTCGAGGCACCGTTCGTGGTCAGGTGGGCAAGCTGCTGGGCGATCGTCCAGTACAGATCGGCGAACGAGGGGTGCGACAACCGCACCTCGGGCTGGCCCCGACGCCGCATCGTGGCGGTCTGCAGCCAGACCTCCAGGTCGATGGCGAGGCCCCAGGGCCCGGACGCTTGCAGGTGGTCGCTGACCGGTGGGTCCTGGACCGGTGGGGCCACGCGGTACGGCTCGAGGGCGTCCATCGTGACGACCCAGGGCGAGATCGAGGTGGCGAAGCTCTTGCCGAGGTGAGGTCCCAGCGGCTGGTACTCGTACGCCTGGATGTCGCGGGCCGACCAGTCGTTCAGCAGCACGACGCCGGCGAGGTGCCGGCCCACCGCCCCGATGGGGATCGGCAGGCCAAGGGGGCTGCCGACGCCCACCACCGTGCCGATCTCGAGCTCGATGTCGAGGCGGTCCGTCGGTCGGTGACGAGGACCGTCCGGGGTGACGACCATTCCGTGGGGGCGCACGACGTCGGTGCCGCTGACCACCACGGTCCCGGCGCGGCCGTGGTAGCTCACCGGCAGGTGGCGCCAGTTCGCCAGCAGCGGCTCGGTGCCGGGGCGCAGGATCCGCCCGAGGTTCGTGGCGTGGTGGATGGAGGAGTAGAAGTCGACGTAGTCGCCGACCGCGATCGGGAGCAGCAGATCGAGCTCGCCCTGCTCGACCAGCACCGCCCGCCGTGTGGCGACGTCACCGAGCGGACCAGCGGCGTCGCTCAGCAGCAGCGCGATGCGATCGCGAAGCGCCCCGACGACATCTCGGCCCTCGGCGAGCAGCGGGTTGAGGGCGCCGGCGCGCAGCCAGCCCTCGTGCATGCCCGTACCGGCGAGCAACCCGTGCGTGAACGCCGCGCCGAGGTCGACGGCGTGATCACCGATGGCCACCAGCGCCACGGGCGTTCCGTCACCATCGTGCCGGCGGCCCACGCCCAGGGGAAGGTTCTCGATCGGGAACGGCGAACCAGCGGGTACGTCGACCAGACAGGGTGTCACGACCGCCCTCCCGGCAAACCGAGGAGCACGGCGGGGTTCATGATGCCGGCGGGATCGAGCGCGTGCTTGATGGCCGCAAAGGCGGCCAGCTCGGCCGGGCCGCGCACCAGATGCAGGTAGCGCGCCTTGGCCGTGCCGATCCCGTGCTCGGCCGAGATGCTGCCGCCACGGCGCGCGGCCGCGGCCAGCACGCCACCCTCGACGTCGTCGATGCCGGAGGGGTCGAGACCGACGATGTTCACGTGGAGGTTGCCGTCGCCCAGGTGCCCGAACACCACCGTCCGAGCCCCACCGGGGACGAGGCCATCGACCTCGGCGAGGAAACCGACGGTCTCGGCCAGCGGCACGGTCACGTCGAGCTTGAGCGGCGGCCCGAGCAGGTTGATCGCCTCGGCATGGCGCTCGCGGATGGCCCACAGCCTCGCTCGCGCCGCCGGGTCGGTGGCCACGACTGGCTCGTGGGCCAGGCGAAGGTCCTCGATGACGGCGGCCAGGCCGGCCATCGGCTCGTGGTCGGCGGCCAGCTCGACCAGGAGCACTGCCGGTGCCCGCAGCTGATCGGGCACAGGAAGGCCGAGCTTCGATCCGACCAGCTCGACTCCCGGGGCCAGAACGAGCTCGATGGCATCGACCTGGGGGCACCCGCCGACGAGGACGGGCACGGCGGCCACGGCACCAGCGAGGTGAGCGAACGCCAGCCCCACCACCACGCGCTCGGCGAGCACGGGCACGAGGCCGAGGCGCACCGCCGTCACGATCCCGAGCGTGCCCTCGCTCCCGGTGAGGAGACCGGCGAGGTCGTAGCCGGTGTTGTCCTTCCCCAGGCCCTGAAGGTGGCTGATGGTGCTGCCGTCGCCGAGCACCGCCTCGACCCCAGCGACGTGTCGGCGCATCGTGCCGTGGCGCACCACCCTCGTGCCACCGGCGTTGGTGGCCACCATCCCACCGATGGTGCAGCTGTCTCGCGGCGCGAGGTCGACCGGTGGTTCGAGGCCGTAGGGAGCGCAGTGCACGGCCACTTCCGCCAGCGTGGCCCCGGCCCCGACCGTCACCTGGCGAGCCACCACGTCGACCGGGCCCAGGGCGCCCAGCCGTCTGCTAGAGATCACGACCTCGCCGTGCCGCGGCACGCCACCACCGACCAATCCCGTGTTGCCACCCTGCGGCACGACCGACACGCCTGCTGCTGCGCATGCTGTGACGACCGCGGCGACCTCCCCGGTCGTGCCAGGCCTGACCACTGCCGCCGCCTCGCCTCGGAACCGGCCGGTCCAGTCGACCGAGTACCCCTCCGTGAGCTCACGCCCGACGAGGACGTGAGCACCGCCGACGATCAGCCCGAGCTGTTCGATCAGGGCGGCATCGGCACGGGGCACCCGACCAGGGTACGACTCGACCCCGTCGGACGGCGGCCGTTCCCACCGCGCCCATGCGGGGCACGGCGAACCGCATCCCGATCGAGGGCGCTCAGCTCTCCTGCAAGCTCGCGGCCTGCATCGACAGGCCCTGAGTGCGGGCCGCCCCGACGCCTCCGGTGATGCCAAGATGTCGCCGGGGAGGTCGCCATGCGTCACACCAGAGCGTTGAGCCTCATGGTGCTGGCCGCACTCTCGTTCGTCGGCTGCGCCGGTGGCCTCTCTGGGGACCGCGCCGCCACCGTCGTGACCACGTCCACCACCGCCTGTGACCTGATCGCACCCGCGGTCGTGCAGGACGCGCTCGGCGTCACCAGCGCCGCCCTCGTCGGGGGACCAACGATCGAGCGCGGCGGCACCTGCAGCTGGCACAGCACCGACCCCGTCTGCTCGATGCGATCGCTCGGGGTCGAGGTGCGCCGGGGTGATGTCGTGCGCCGCCTCCTGGCCGCCCGCAGCGGGGCGGCCGACCCGATCGCTGTCTCTGGCCTCGGCGATGAGGCCTTCACCAGCATCGACCCCCTCCCGCTGGGGGCCGCCGTTCAGATCGCCCACCTCGACGTACGGGCCGGCGACACCTGGACTCGCTTCACCCTCCTCGGCCGCATCAACCCCGACACGGCCTCCGAGCTGCTGCAACGGGTGGCCGCGCCCGCGTTGGTCGCCGGCCGCTTCCCGTCCGTCACCGTCGTGCGCCGTGACGACGTCGTCACGGCGCCGGATGCCACGAGTGCCTCTGGGCGACCGCCCCTCCCGGATGTGATGGTGACCGACGTGACCACTGGCGAGGCGCGGCGGCTACGAGCGGCTGTGTCGTCGGCGCGACCGACGTTGCTGTGGTTGTGGTCCCCGGAGTGCGCCGCCTGCAACGACGAGGCGGCCGCGGTGGCCGCGTTTGCCTTTGCTCATCGGGGCGAGATCGACGTGATCGGCCTCGGCAGCGGCACGGACCACTCCACCGGCCAGTCCTTCATCCGCCGCCACCACCTCGAGGGCCTCACCATGGTCTGGGACGACTCCGGCGATGCCTGGGTCGGCCTCGGCGTGGCGACGCTGCCCGGCTCGGTGCTGGTCGACAGCGCCGGTCGGGTGGCCACGAGCTGGATCGGCGGCTTCGCCCCGAATCCGGTGCTGAAGGCCGTAGCCGCGAGCTGACCACACTCCGCGCGTCGTTGACCACCGTCACGGGCTGGTCGGGGTCGGCGATCGTCGACGAGCCGCGGTCGAGGGCACATGGCGCGCCGCGATCTGGACGTCGGCGCAGGACCTTTGCCCCTACGCCGGGGACCACGTTGCGCCGATGGTGTAGTGGAGGACCACGAGAGTGGGCCACGCGGCCGAACATTGCGTTCATGCACGCGAGGGCCGGTGCCTTCGAGTTCGAGGAGGTTCAGGGTGATGGCGATGGTTGACAGGACGACGTGACGAGGTCGCGGCGGCGCCGTTCGCATCTTGTCGATGCCACGAGCGGGCCGCTCGTCGGTGACGGTCGTATCCGCCGGGTGGTGCCGTTCTTGGCCACGACCACGGTGAGCATGCTGGTTGCGTGGCCATCGACGTCGTGGATTCGGCCGGGCCTCGCTGTCGTCACGTTGCTCCTCGCGGTGGTTGCGGTCATCGCGTTGGTGGTTGTTCCTTGGCATCGGCTTCCGCGCGCCGCTCAGCTCGTCGTGCCGTTCGTCTTCCTGCTGGGGACGCTGTCGTTGGTGTCGGCGAGCGGGACAGGGATGGGTTCGCCGTTCGTCACAATGGCGATTTTGCCACTGATGTGGTTGGCGATCTACGAGAACGGCTCTGCCGTGGTCTTGGCGGCGACGTTGGCGGGGGTTGGCCTTTGGCTTGCCGCGCCGAGCAATGGTGGGGGTGGCTCGCCTGCTACATGGACTGCGGCCTCCGCCATCGTGTTGGCTGTTTGCGGCACTGGCATGGGAATCACGTTGCACGATCTTGTTTCCGACGGTCGACAGCTCGCCCATGCATTGCGCGTCAACCAAGTCGCCCTCGAAGACGCGGCGACAGTCGTGAACTCGTTGCCGGAGCGAGTGATCAGATATCGCGTTGGCGATCATGTCGTCACCTTCTGCAATGTGGCATGGGCCAAGCAGTACAACATCGACGCGAAGGAAGCGGTCGGCCGGCAATTGGATGAGTTCTTGTCCGAGGACGAGATGGTCGGCCTCCACACCCAGCTCGCCCTGCTGGGTCCGGGCAGCCCGATCCTGGTTGACCCGGTGGCCCGTGCTGCCAACAGCACCTCGAGTCGTTGGTTGCAGTGGGTGGATCGTTACATGAGCGGCGCCGACGGCGCTGAGGTGCTGTCGGTCGGCCGAGATGTCACCGAGCGGCACGAGGCCGAGCGGCTGTTGGCCGAAAGTGATGCCCGATTCCGCGATCTTGCCGACAAGTCCGCCGATGTCGTATGGCGCTTCCTTCTCACGCCAGTGCCGCACTTCGACTACATGAGCCCGTCGGTCGAGAACATCCTCGGCTATCCGCCGTCGTACTTCCTCGAGAACTTCGGGCACATGCTGGCAATCATCGACGACCCGGGCGTGAAGGAAATTGAACGAGCTCTCGGCGGCGAGTCGGCACTCGGGCGCTTCGACTTCCACTTCCATCACGCCGACGGCTCGATCGTCATCGGCGAAACGCGCACCACGCTCATCCACGGGGGTTTGCAGGGTGTCAGCCGTGACGTCACCGAGTTGCGTCAACTGCAGTCCGAGCTCTCTGCTCTCGCCCTACATGATCCGCTCACCGGATTGGCGAACCGCCGCCTCCTCGAAGAACTGTTGAACGCCAAGCTGGCACGCACGCAGCGCAACGGTGAGCCGCTGGCCATCGCCTTCCTGGACCTCGACGGCTTCAAGCGCATCAACGACACCTACGGCCACAGCGCCGGCGACGTCGTGCTCTGTGAGACGGCCCGTCGGTTGCTGGCGATCGTCCGCGGCGCCGACACCGTCGCCCGTGTCGGCGGCGACGAGTTCGTGGTCGTCTACGAGCCCAACGACGCCGGCTCCGACCACCTTGTCCAGCGCATCGAGCAGGAGCTGTCGGCCCCGATCAACATCACGCCAACCATCGTCGTCAGCTGCCCAGCAAGCATCGGCGTCGCCGACACGAGCACCATCGGCTACGACCCGGCGGACCTTCTCGGCGCAGGGGACACTGCGATGTACGAAGCGAAGCGGCTCCGGCGCGCCTTCGAAGAGGTCACCAAGGGGTAGCGGGTCGGCGAGCGGCCTGCCGGGACGCCACGCTTCAGACTCCTGCGGGAAGTTCCGGTGATCCTCCCGTGACCGTCGGAGTGCTTTCGTCGTGCTCCGATGGCTCTGACCTGCGGTGATGTGGTGTCGAAGGGGGGACTTGTACCTTAACCCCACGGGCTTTCCGCCCGTCGGAGTACTCGGTGGCCGCGTGAACCTGGGAAGCCGCTCCGGTGTTCGGGAACGACACCCCTACCTTCGTACCCACCCCAAAGACGGCGGTGGTCGCCAA
>JBBRTJ010000047.1:0-27515 GCA_038244535.1 Acidimicrobiales bacterium
ACCGGGGCTGGAACCGGCCACATCTGGCCGCCAGGAGCCCCAGATCCACCCATCGCCAACCCGCAACCGCCAGCTCAGCAAACCGGGGCTGGAACCGGCCACATCTGGCCGCCAGGAGCCCCAGATCCACCCATCGCCAACCCGCAACCGCCAGCTCAGCAAACCGGGGCTGGAACCGGCCCCATCTGGCCGCCAGGAGCCCCAGATCCACCCATCGCCAACCCGCAACCGCCGAGGCGGGCACAGGTGCATCGCCCTCGCCGAACGACGGCTCAGGCGGTGGCGAGGCGGTGAGGGAGCCCGAGCTTGGCGGCGATCGTCCGGCCGGCGGCCAGAACCGTGGCATCGGCACCGACCCGGCCCCACACCTGCACGCCGACCGGAAGGCCGTCGACCACGCCTACGGGGAACGCCAGCGATGGCAGCCCCAACAGTGGCTGCAGCGCGCAGTGGACCAGCACGTGCGGACGCAGGGGCGAGGGCTCGGCCAGCGGCGCGTTGTCGGGGGTGGTCACGAAGGGGGGCAGGCAGCCCGCCACGGGCGAGACGACGACGTCGAGGCCATGCTCGTCGAACAGGCTGGCAACCTCGGCCGCGAGTCGGCCGCGCTCGGCCACGGCCGCCGCGACGTCCGCTCCGGTCACCTGCTCGGCCAGCTCCAGGCGCCCAGCGACGTCAGCCCCGTACTCGGCACGCCGCGCCGGCCACCAGCGCCGTTCATCGCGGTGCACGCGCATCGCGTCCTCGGCCTGCAGCGCGACGAACGACGCGATCACCGCCTCGGCGTCGGGCAGCACCACCGGCGGTACGCCCAGACCCGCGTGCACCGAGCGCAGGAGGGCGGCGATGCGGGCGTCGGCGATCGGGGCGGTGACCAGCGCGCTCGCCACCGTGAACGACCGTGCCGTGCTGATGGCAAGCGGCTGGTCGGCCAGCACGTCATGGGCCGCAGAGAGGTCGGCGAGCGACCGGGCCAGCACGCCGAGGTGGTCGAGCCGGCGGGACAGCTCGAGCACCCCGGTCAAGGGGCTCCACCCGTGGCTCGGCTTCCAACCAAACGTGCCGCACCATGCGGCCGGCAAGCGGATCGAGCACGCCGTATCGGACCCGATCGCCAACGGCACGAGCCCGAGCGCGACGACGGCGGCCGAACCGGCCGACGAACCACCGGTGATCCGATCAGGCGCCCACGGGTTGCCCGGCCCGCCCAGCACGGGGTGGTGACCGGTCATGCCCCATGCGTGCTCGTGCGTCCACGTGCGGGCTACGGCAATCGCCCCCGCCCGGTGCAAGCGTGCCACCGCTTCGGCGTCGGTGGCGGCGGGCTCGGCGTCGTGCACGAACGAGCCGTACTCGGCCACTTCGCCTTCGACATCGAAGAGGTCCTTGACCGCGAAGGGCACACCGTCGAGCGGTCCGAGCGCGGCGCCGACCCGCCACCGCGAAGCGCTCTCGGCTGCCCCACGCCGCGCCCGGTCAGCCAGCACGCCCACGACCACCTTGGGTGGTGCGGCCGCCAGGCGGGCGAGCGTCGCCTCGATCACGTCGATCGGGGACAGCGCGCCGGTCGAGTACGCCTCGTGCAGGTCGCCCACCGTGAGGGACCGCTCGATCGACATCGGACCGATCGTACGGCCCCTCCGGCGAGCGGTCAGCCAGCGACGTTGATGGCGCCGTACAGGCCGTGGCTCTCGTTGTCGATCCCGGCCGTGAACAGCAGTGACGTGGTCGACGCCGTTGTGCCGTTGCCGAACATGAGCGCCCACAACCCAGCGATGGCGAGCGGGCGACCGTTCGTGCCCTTCAGCGCACCGTGCCACGCCCCGGTCGTCGGGTCGTAGGCGTTGATCCGGCCGTTGCCGAAGTTGCCCACGAGCAGGTCGCCGCTGAGCGTCCCGAACCCCGCTGGCGCGATCGCCATCCCCCACGGAGCGTTGAGCGCGCCGTGGCTCACGAGGCGGCGCAGCAAGTGGCCAGTCGTGTCGAACACGTCGACCACGCCCACGCCGGGACCCGCGACCTCATCGGTCTTGGCCGCATCCTGCTTGGCGTATGCGACGAAGAGCTCGCCGTTCAGCGCAGCGACGTTGAAGGGTGCGAACCGGAAGGGCAGGTTCGGATCGGAGAAGGCGCCAGCGGGGAAGAGGACCCGATGGAAGCTGCTGTCGAACACGTCGATCCCGCCGGTGTGGAAGTTGGCGGCGTACAGGTACGACGCGGTGCCGGCGGTGGCCAGGGCCAGGCCCTTGTAGATCGCGCCGTCAACGTGCGCGGCGGGCTGGGCGTGGGTCGACGGTGCGGGCGGAGGAACAGCCGGGCTCCAGCCGGTGATGTCCCCGCTCTCGCTGTCGAAGAGGAACAGTGCCGGACCGCTGTGCCCGGCCCCATCGGAGACGACGAACCCGCTCGTCGGGTTGAAGACCTGGCCGGTGGGGCCATCGCCGGGCACGCTGACGAAGAAGGGCACGATGCTGGGCGGGCCGACCACCGCGTCACCGCGGTAGATGGTGGCGGTGTTGGAGTGGTTGTTGGCCACCCACACCGGGCTGATGGGTGACTGCGCCAACCCCCAGGGGTTCACGAGCGATGGATCGACGAGGTCGGCGCGCCCCGCGATGTCGGACACGAGATCGTGCTCGGCGTAACGGGTCACGGCGCTGGGTTGGGCGGCAGTGGCTGTGGGAAGGGTGACGGCGGCGACGGATGCGACGACCGCGGCACCCACGACCAGACGACGAAGCGGGCTGCTGTGCAACATGGATCCTCCTTGAGCACCCGCGAGCGCGGGCACGTCGATGCATACGGTCGACCCCGGGAAGCGGATTGCGCGGCACAACCGCTGGGACCGGCCGATCACCCGCCCGCCGCGGCCGTGGCCCGTGCTTCGAGGCGGGCGAAGATCAACGGGCGATCGCGACAGAGCCGGTCCCTGAACGCCGGGTCGTTGCGACCGTCCGGATGAAGCGAGGTCAGGCCACCGCCGTAGCCGAGCAGCGCCAGGTACGTCGCTCCGTCGGAGAGGTCGGGCATCCCGACCCCTGTCCACTTGACGCTCATGAAGGCACCGATGGCGCTGGCGCTCATCGTCGCCTGTGACAGCGACGAGCCATCGCCGCAACTGTCGGCGACGAGCCCCGACTGCCCCGCCGGCCCGAGCTCGTACAGGTGGATCGTCCCCGACGCGGCGAGGTGGTGGAGGTAGTTGCAAGCGGAACCATCGGTGGCGCAGTTGTAGGAGCCAACGGGGCGCGTCCAGTGGGTCACGAACGTCGAGCGGGCAAGGGCGACGGGGTCGTGGGCGAGGAGGTACTGGACGGCCACGGCCATCTCGGTCATCGGGGACCAGTTCAGCCAGGCGATGGGTCCGGCCTGGATCGCCCTCACCGCATGCTGGACCGTGGGCAGGGTGGTGACGTCGTAGGTCGTGGCCGGGTTGAAGGTCGAGCCGCAGGTGCTGGCCTGCTGGAACCTGACCGACGGCGCGTACGCAGGGAAGACCGCCAGCAGGTTGGCCACCTCGGCGGCGTAGGCCGCCTTCAGGTTGCCGTTCGCCCACCGGGCCGCGTCGATGCACGGCGTGAACGGCGTGGCCCCGACCACCCATCCCTTGATCCTCACGGCGTCGCTCAGCAGCAGGAAGGCCGAGCTCGTCACGATGTCGTCGGGGTCGGTCACGGCGTGCGCCGGGTCGGTCAGGTCGCTCGTGACCCAGACCTTCGCCACGGGTGCCGTCGACCAGGCAGACCCGGCCGAGGCGCGGGCGGAGCGAGGATTCACAGCCGCAGCCGCAACGACCGCCATCACCACGAGACCGGCGACCACGACGACCGTCACTCGAGTGGTGCTCATCGGCCGACGCTACGACCTTCGCCGTGGCGTAGCTTCCGCCGCCATGGACCTCGGGGTGTGCATGGCGGCCAAGATCGACGACCTCGACTACGCCGTCCTGGCCGAGGAGCTCGGCTACTCGCACCTCTGGGTGGCCGACAGCCAGATGCTCTGGAGCGACTGCTACGCCACGATGGCCCTGATCGCCGATCGCACGAGCACGATCAAGGTCGGCACCGGCGTTGCCGTCGCCGGCACCCGCACCTCGGCCGTGACCGCCGCCGCCCACGCCACCCTCAACCGGCTCGCGCCCGGGCGCATCTTCTGCGCCATCGGCACCGGCAACACCGCCATGCGGGTGATGGGCCACCGGCCAATGCCGATCGCCGAGTTCGAGCAGTACCTCGGCGAGGTGCGCCTGCTCCTCGACGGCAAGGAGGCCGACGTCACGTGGCGGGGCCGAACGATGCCGGTTCGTCACCTGATGGCCGACACCGGCTTCGTGGCCTTCGCTCCCCGCATCCCCCTGTACGTGTCCGGGTTCGGGCCGAGGGCCACCGCCCTCGCCGCCCAGCTCGGTGACGGTCTGGTGATGGCCGTGCCCCCGTTCGCCGAGGCCGTCACCCGCGTCTGGGATCGCCTCGACCACGCCGCCGCCGCGGTCGGCCGCACGCTCGACCGCAGCTCGTTCCTCACCTGCACCCTCACCACGATGGTCGTGCTCGAACCGGGTGAGGCCGTCGACTGCGACCGGGTGGTCGACGAGTGTGGCGCCTTCGCCATCGCCGGGCTGCACTACCTGTACGAGCAGTGGAAGGAGGCGGGCCGCCCTGACCAGCCGGGTCGCTGGCCGTGGTGGGACGACTACGTGGCGATGCTCGACCAGGTCGATCCCGAGCGCCTGCACCAGCGGATCCATGCCGGCCACAACTGCTGGTTGCTCGACGAGGAGCGGCCCTTCGTGACCCGTGAGCTCATCGAGGGATCGTGCATGGTGGGCACGCCGCCCGAGCTCGCGGCACGGTTGTCCGAGCTCGAACGCGCTGGCCTGGCTCAGGTGATGCTCCTGCCTCCATTGGCCGTCAAGGAGAAGGTGCTGACTGACGTCGCGACCAAGGTGATGCCGCTCCTGCACTGAGCGCTCACGGTTCCCTCACATCTTGCGTGCACCGTGGAGTCCAATGGCAACCACCACTGACGAGCGGAGCAGCGTCGGTCTGCTGTTGCGGCGGACCGGCTTCGGGGCCACCGGTGCAGCCATCGACGCGGCTGTGGCCGCCGGATACGGCGCCACTGTCGATGCGGTGCTGGCGTCACTCGTCCCGAGCGGCGATGCCGCCGCGGACGCCATCGCGTCGCCCGACCTGGCAACGCCGTCGGCTCCCGGCAAGGGAGCCACCGCCGACGAGCGCAAGGCGTACCGCGCCCGACGGCGCGCCCAGTCCGACGCACTCGTCGAGTGGTGGGTCGAGCGGATGATCGTTGCAGACCATCCGGCTGCCGAGAAGCTCACGTGGTTCTGGCACGGCCACTTCGCCACCAGCATCGACAAGGTCAGGAACCCGGCGTTGATGCGTCGACAGCACGACATCTTCCGCCGCCTCGGCGCGGGCGACGTCAGCGAGCTCACCGTCGCCGTCGCGCAGGACCCCGCGATGCTGATCTGGCTCGACGCCAACACCAACGTGGCCGCCCACCCCAACGAGAACTTCGCGCGCGAGCTGATGGAGCTGTTCACCGTCGGCATCGGTGCCTACACCGAACAGGACGTCAAGGAAGTGGCCCGGACCTTCACGGGCTGGTCGTACGACCACCAGTCGCTCGCCTTCGTCGAGCGCGCCAGCCTGCACGACAGCGGCACCAAGACGATCCTCGGGCAGACCGGTCCCTTCGACGGCCTCGACACCATTCGTCTGATCGCCGGCACCGATGCCAGTGCCCGTTTCGTGGCGGCGCGACTGTGGTCGCGATACGCCCGACCCATCGACGCCGACGATCCGATCGCTCATGACCTGGCCGCCACGTGGCACACCTCGCGTCGAGGCGATGTCCTGCTGCGAGCCGTGTTGATGCACCCCGAGTTCAGGGCGGACGCCACCCGGTCCGGCCTCGTCAAGCAACCCGTCGAGTGGGCCGTCGGCACCGTGCGGGCCTTTGGCCTCAGCCCGCAGACCCGGGTCACCGAGAAGCTGACGGTCGGCCGGGCCACCGCCAAGGTCCTGGCCGACCTTGGCCAGACCCCGTTTCGTCCGCCCTCCGTCGGCGGTTGGCCGGCGCAGGCGGCATGGCTCAACACCGCCGCCGATCAAGTGAAGCTGACCTTTGCCCGAGCGCTCGCGCCGGCGGCGTTGGCCACGCCAGCAGGCGTCGCGCTCCAGGCTGCGGGCGACCGACCGGCCCACCTCGCATGGATGCTCGGGCTGGACGGCTGGCGGCCGGCAACGGCGGCAGCCCTGGCCACGGTGGCCGACGACGCCGCCACGCTGGTCATCCTCGGCCTCACCTCGCCCGACGTCAGCCTGGCCTGAGGAGATCCCCGTGCCCCTGTCCAGACGTGCGTTCATCAGCGGTCTCGCCGGCGCGGCGGGGGCCGCCGCCATCGGTGGCGTCGCCCTCGAGCGCACGCGATCGGGATCGTCATCGTCGCCCCGCATCGCCCACGGCGGCGTGACCACGACGACCACACTGCCGGTGTCCTCGGCCCGACTGCCCAGCGGCAAGGGCACCGTCGTCATCGTCACCCTCTACGGTGGCAACGACGGCCTCAGCACCGTGGCCCCGATCGACGACCCCGCCTACGCCAGGCTGCGCGGTGTCCTGGCCACCGATCCCGCGAAGGCTCTGCCATTGGCCGACGGCTTGGCCCTCGCTCCCGAGCTCGTCGGCACCAAGCACCTCTGGGACACCGGTCGCCTGGCCATCGTTCGAGGCGTCTCGTATCCCAACCCGAACCGCAGCCACTTCCGCTCGATGGACATCTGGCAGAGCGCCGACCCCACCGGCACTGCCCCCACCGGATGGATCGGCCGCTGGCTCGACGCGGCGGGAACGACGCCGCTCGACGCCATCGCCATCGGGTCAACCCTGCCGCGCGCCCTCACCGGAGCGCAGCGGGCCGGCTCGGTGGTTCCGCTCAACGCACGCGCCGTGTCACTCCACGGTGCCGCACTCGATGCCTGGACCGCGATGCGCGCACCGGAGCCGAGCGACAGCGTGCTCATGGCTCGGGCCGGCGAGTCCGGGATCGACCTGCTCACCGTGGCCGACACGGTCGACGCGGCATTGAACGGCGCACCGGTCACACCGGTCACACCGGCCACACCGGCGAAGGGCCTCAGCGCGCAACTCGACGCCGTCGCCCGACTCATCCGCGCCGGCGTTCCCACTCGCGCCTTCTTCACGTCGATGGGTGGCTTCGACACCCACGCCAACGAGGGCCCGACCCATCCGGCACTCATGGCCGACCTTGACGCTGCCATCACGAGCTTCTTCGCCACGCTGGCCGACGATCCTCGAGGCGACTCGGTGGTCGTGATGGTCCACTCCGAGTTCGGACGCCGGCCCGCCATCGACGGTTCCGGTGGCACCGATCACGGCGTGGCCGCACCCGTGCTCGTCGTCGGTTCGGCGGTGAAGGGCGGGTTCATCGGAGACGAGCCATCGCTCACCACCCTTGATGCCAACGGCGACCTCGTCGGGAACGTCGACTTCCGGTCGATCTACGCGGCGCTCCTCGGTGACGTCCTGGGGGTCGACCCGAAACCCGTGCTCCTCGGCGCGGGCGTGGCGCCCCTCGATCTCATCCGCACCTGACCACTGGCCGGTCAGCCGCCGAGGACGACGGCGATCGCGTCCTGCCGTGCCCTTACCCGCCATCGTCCTCCCGTCGAGCCGAGACCATCCCCGGGTGATGGGGCTGGCTCACGTAGTGGTGCGATCACTCGACGACGGCTGCGCCCCACGAACGGAGGCGGCGCAGCAGGTGCTGGCCCTTGCGCTGATGATCGTCCATCCGCTCCAAGATGTCGGCCAGCACCCGGATGGCTTCCTCGATGTGCGGCCCCTTGTTCAGCATCACGCACTCGGCCCGCTGGCCCATGGCCGCATCGGTGACCTCGGCCCGTGACGGACGGCCGGTGCGGGCCATCGTGTCGAGCACCTGGGTGGCCCAGATCACCGGCATGTGCGCCGCCTCGCACAACCAGAGGATCTCCTCCTGCACCTCGGCGAGGCGTTCGAATCCGATCTCGACGGCGAGGTCACCTCGGGCGATCATCACACCGACGTCATGGAACCGGAGGGCGGCGAACAGCAGCTCGGGGAGGTGCTCGAACGCCATCCGGTTCTCGATCTTCAGCACGATGCCCGTCGAGTGGTCGCCAAGGGCCAGCAGCCGGGCCTGGACCGCGGCGACGTCAGCAGACGATCGCACGAACGACACCTGCACCATGTCGGCGTGGCCGGCGATGAAGGCGAGGTCCTCGAGGTCCTTGGCCGTGAGGGCATCGACCCGCAGGTCGCTGTTCGGGAAGTTGATGCCCTTGGCTGCCTTGAGCCGCGTGCCCCTCGGCCGGGCCGAGGTGATCCGAACCACCAGTTCCTCGGCGCTGACCGACTCGACGATGCCACCGAGCTTGCCGTCGTCGAACCACACCACCTCGCCCGGCTCGACCTGGCCGAAGGCCGCTTCGAGCGTGCAGCCGATGCGGTGGACCGAACCCCCCTCGACCACGGGTGCCGGCGCAAGGTCCCTGGTCAGCACGACGAGGTCGCCGACGCGGACCAGGTGCGCCTGCTCATGCCCCGGGATCGATCCCACGACCGTCGTGTCGCCACCGCTGTCAAGGGCCGTCCCCGTGGCGACGTAGGTCGTCTCTGAGACCTCGGCGAGAGCACCCCACGAGGTCAGGGCGGTCACCGTCATCTGCCGTCGTGCTCCGCGAGTGTCGGTGAGGCGGACGCCGTCACCGATGGCGCGACGCGTCAGCCACGACGCCCCCACGGCGATCGGCGCGGCGCCGCCATCGCTTGCGTCACCATCATCGAGGGGGCTGACTCGTCCCAGGTCGGCCGCGCTGCTCACCAGGTGCACCAGAGCAGGCGCATGGACACGTCCAAAGGCGTCGCGATCGGGCGAGATGCGCACCACCTGGGGCCCCGGCTCCAGTGGTCCGGTCCGCATCTTCGGCCCCCCGAGATCCATCGCCACGCGGCACGTGCGGCCGGGCGGGGCCGCCTCATGGACCCGTTCGATCATCGTCGCCCACGCGGCCGCGTCATCGTGGGCGCAGTTCACCCGGGCAAGGTCCATGCCCGCCGCGACCAGGCGCTTCACCATGGTGTCGTCAGTGGCCGCCTCGGAGGGAAGCGTGACCATGATGCGCGTCCCCCTCCTTGGCGGCAGAGGTCCGAGGAGGCGCTGAGCGTTGGCCTCGAGCAGCATCTGGCCGGCCCCGACCTCGATGGGCGCCTCGGGCAGGGAGGGCACTGGCACGTCCGCCATCGCCGCCAGCGCCGAGATCACGGCATTGAGCGATGCCAGCACGTGCCCTTCGGACCGCCCCAGCGACGACACGCCGAGGCGAGCGAGGGCGTGCTGCAGCTCGCGGATGTCGTGGCGCCGAAGTGAGATGTAGTGAGCGAGGTTCCGGGCGCTGGCCAGATGGTCCTCGTTGACACCCGCGACGTCCTCGGCCCAGGTGTCGGCTTCGGCCAGCACCGCCGACCGCAAGGCGACGACATCGTCGAGCAAGCGCCTCAGGCCAAGGGAGTCATCCACGTCACCGACGCTACGGAGCGAAGGTGAACACCATGTGGACGACGGTGGACGATGGGCCTGCCGGCCTGTCCAAGCCAGAATGGCCGTGGTGCCCTCGACCAGGGACAGCGGGCTCCCAGCGGGGAGGCCGCAATCACAGCGCCACGCGCGAAGAACGACCGTCGGGCCTCGGGCGAGCTGCTGCTCGTCGGCGCCAGCGTGGCGAGCCTTGCCGGCGTAGCGAGCGGCCTGATCAAGGCCCACGAGAGCGGCCCCGGGCTCGAGATCGTCCTCACCACGATGAGCGTGCTCACCGTGGCCCTGTCGTGGGCAGTGGTGCACACGGTGTTCGCGCTCGACTACGCCCGCGACTACGACACGCCCCCCGTGGGCGGCATCGACTTCAAGAGCGACCATGACGAGCCCGACTACCGAGACTTCGCCTCTGTGGCGTTCACGGTCGGCATGACGTTCCAGGTCTCCGACACCGACATCGGGAGCCGGACCATCCGCCGAACGGTGCTGCGCCATGCGCTGCTCTCGTACCTGTTCGGAGCGGTCATCGTGGCGCTGCTCGTCAACGTCGTCGCCAGCTTGCTCGACCCCTAGTCCGACGCGGGCAGTGGCGGCAGCAGCTCCAGATCGGCGCCGGCCTCGTAGGCCCTTCGCTCACCATTGGGGCCGAACACCGTGACCCGCTGGCGGCCCAGCACCGTCCAGCGACCAGGCCCACCGACCAGCGCGGTGTCCTCGTCGACGCCGACCAGCGTGACGCCCGCGGCCAGGACCGACCGGAACCGGACGTCGAACCCCGCGTCCCAGGCCATCATCCGGTCGAAGTGGGGGATGACGGCCAGATGGCCGACGACCGCACGACCGGCCTGCATGGTGGCTGAGCCGTTGCGCACATCGGGGGCGAGCGCGGTGAGCGCCCCGGCGCCCGCGCTGCAGCCGGCCAGCGCGGCTCCCGCCCGCCATGCGGCCACGATCGCCTGCCACACCAACGTGTCGTGAAGCGTGCGGGCCAGGTACCCGGGGTTGCCGCCGGACAGGTAGACCAAACCGGCGCCCGCCACCTGCGCGGCCAGGTCGGCCCTGTCGGCATCGGTCCGATCCACGACCCGAAGGGCGACGGCCTCGACTCCGAGCCCCTCGTAGTGGCGGCGGCCGAGATCCAGCCAGTGGTCGACGGCGACGTCGCCCTCCTCGCCGGCCGCCGTCGGCAGGAACACGGCGCGGGGCGGCCGTCCGTCGAGCAGGTGACGGTCGACGTCCTCCATCTGCGCCAGGAACTCCCCGCTGCCGACGAGAGCAATGGGGCCGGGGCTGGGGCGAGAGCCGGGGGTGCTCACGCGTCGGGCCTCCACCCGGTGGACCCGTCGATCAGCTCACGCACGATGTCGGCGTGGCCGCAGTGACGGGCCGTCTCCTCGACCATGCGGATGAGCGCCCAGCGCAGCGACGTGGGGTCGCCGAACCAGGAGGTGCCCATGGTGTCGAGGCTCAGCTCGTCGAGCACCTGGTCGCTGGCGGCCCACGCCCGCTGGTAGAAGGCGACGACGTCCGCGATGGTCTCGTGCGGCTCGGCCCGAAGGTCGGCTTCGGGGTCGTTCTCGTCGAAGGGCATGGGCTCGGTCTCGCGCCCGAACGTGCTGCAGAACCAGTTGTACTCGACGCCCCCGAGGTGCTTCACCAGGCCGAGCAGGCTCGTGCCCGAAGGCAGCATCGGCCGGCGGGCGTCCGCCTCCGACACGCCGTTCAGCTTCCACACCACGAGCTCGCGGTGCCGCTGCAGGCAGGTCCGCAGGCCCTCCAGCTCCGTGGTGACCCTCGGCGTCAACGTGACCATCTCGCCCTCCATCACCCGAAGGTACTGGCTACCCCGACGAGACGCCCCGGCCGAACCCCCTCACCGTTCACTCTCGTTCGGCGGTTCGCGGCGAGCCACCAGCCCACGATGAACAGGGCGAGCGCAGCCCGAAGCAGGCGCCGTGCCACCTCAGCGCCGCTGCTCGCGGAAGGGGCCTTCGACATCCGAGCTGGGCTCACGGGGCAGCCCCAAGATCTTCTCGCCGATGATGTTGCGCTGGATCTCGTCAGTCCCCCCGGCGATCGACTGGGCGGGCGTGGACACGAGCACCTCGGCCACCACCGCGTCGAGCGGATCGGAGCCGATGGTCAGCATGCCTGCCGCCCCGGCGATGGCGGCGTGGACGAGCGCCGCCCGGCGGGCGACCTCGGAGGCGGCGAGCTTGCCGATCGAGCCTTCGGGCCCGGGGGGACGCCCGAGTGCCCTCGCCGCGGCGGCACGCGCCGCCGTCCACTCGTTGGCGCGCACGAAGGAGACCAGCCGGGCGATCTCCTGACGGATGAGGGGGTTCGCCTGCACCCCGCGGGCGCGGGCCCGCTCGACCACCAGGTCGGCTCGACCGGCCCGTTGCGGGTACCAGATGTAGGTGCTGAAGTGCTCGACTGCCTCGGCTTCGGCCTCGACGATCGTGCGGCCTCGAGGCCCCGATCCGTAGCGCGGTTGACGCATGGTGGCAAAGGTGCGCTCGTGGTTCAGCGTGGTGCGAGCGATGCGCCAACCATCGCCGCGAGTGCCGACCAGGTCGGCCACGGGGATGCGAGCGTCGGTGAGGAACACCCCGTTGAACGAGGCGTGCTTGTTCATCTGCACGATGGGGCGCACCTCGACTCCAGGCTGGTGCATGGGCAGCACGAAGTAGGAGATGCCCTGGTGCTTGGGGGCGTCCCAGTCGGTACGCGCCACGAGCATGGCCAGGTCGGCGTGGTGGGCGCTCGTGGTCCACACCTTCTGGCCGTTGACCACCCACTCGTCGCCGTCGAGCACTGCGGTGGTCGACAGACCGGCGAGGTCAGAGCCGGCCCCGGGCTCGCTGAACAACTGGCACCAGCCGAGCTCGCCCGTGAGCGTCGGACGCAGCATCCGTTCGCGCAGCTCGTCGCTGCCGTGCTCGAGGAGCGTGGGGGCCGCCAACGTCATCCCGCCGCCGAGCGGGTTGCCGGGCGCGCCGACGGTCCGCAGCTCGTCGGCCACCACCTTGTCCGCCCACACCGGCAGGTCCCGCCCATGCCACAGCGACGGCCACGACGGCACCGCCCACCCCGAGCCCACCAATCGCTCCCGCCACGCCCTCAGCCCGATGTCGGGGTCCCAGGCGTCGGTGAGCCAGGCCCGCACCTCGGCGCGCACGTCGGACTCGGTGGGTGCGTCGGTCATGGCTGCTCCTCATCGGGAGGCGAGGTGAGACCACAGGCCCGGACCCAGATGGTGGTGAGCGTGGCCACCGCCCGCTCCTCGTCGTGGTGGTCGCCGCTCACGTCGAGCCACTGGGCGAAGCCCGAGAGCATCGTCACCAGAGCGGCTGCGGTGGTGTCGACATCGATGTCGGGATCGCTCAGCCCCCGTGCTTGCCAGCGCCGCAGTGTGGCCGCGACCCGAGCCACGTGGCGCCGGCGTGACCGCAGACGGGCCACGGCCACCGTCTCGTCGTAGGCCGCCACCTGGTCGACCAGGCGGTAGAGATCGGCGTTGGCCCGCACCACACCGAGGTAGTTGCGGTTCGAGGTCTCGAGGTTGGTGACAGGGTCGCCGCCGCGAACGCGCTTGAACGACACGACGTCACGCTCGACCTGCTCGTCGATCAGCGCGGCGAGGTGGCGGAAGAGATCGGTCTTGGACTCGAAGTACGTGTAGAAGCTGCCGCGGGCCAGCCCCGCCTCGGTGACGATGTGATCGACGGTGGTGTCGAGGTAGCCGTGGCGGGCAAACACCGTGCGGGCCGCATCGAGCAGGCGCTGCCTGGTCCGCTCGGCCCGCACCCCAGGCGACGCCAGGAGGGCGGCCCGGCGGTCGGCTCCCGTGCCGGTCGGCGTCCACCCTCCGCGGGTCGTCTCGCCCGGAGGGCGAGCCACCACGCCCTGCCGCTGCAGGGCCTCGCCCGAGGCGGCCGGCCCGGCTTGGGGAAGGCGGACACCGGCCGTCACCACGCTGATCGTGCTCACGAACGGCACCGTAGTGCGTTATTCGACATCGATGTCGACTAATGAGTAGTTTGCCGCCATGGTCGAGCACGAGATCGAGATCAACACCGAAGAGGGCTCGATGGGCACCTTCATCGCCCACCCTTCCGCAGGTGGACCCCACCCGGTGGTGCTGTTCCTCATGGACGCCCCGGGCAAGCGGCCGCTGCTCCACGCCATGGCTCGCACGCTGGCCGAGCAGGGCTACTACGTCATGCTGCCCAACCTCTACTACCGCTCCACACCGGGCTTCGAGCTCGACTTCGCCAGCCGTGAGTCGTTCACGCGGATGATGGAGCTGGCCGGAGCGATGAGCAACCGTATGGTCGGCCGTGACGCGTCCGCGCTGTTCGCCTACGCGGATCGCGACGAGGCCGCCGACGCCGCACGGGCCGGTTGCGTCGGGTACTGCATGAGCGGGCCGTTCGCCATCTGGGTGGCCGCCGAGCACACGGGCCGGGTGCGGGCGGCGGCCTCGTTCTACGGCGTGCGGCTCGTGACCGACACCGTCGACTCGCCTCACCTCCGCCTCGGCGAGATCACCGGCGAGCTGTACGTGGCGTGCGCCGAGCACGACGACTACGTACCGCTCTCGATGGCCGACGAGCTCGAGGCGGCCATGCAGGCGTCGGGGGTTCGCGGTCGGGTCGAGCGCTACTGGGGCACACACCACGGCTTCGCATTCAACGACCGCCCCGCGTACGACCCTGTCGCCGACGCGCGCCACTGGCGCACCCTGTTCGACCTGTTCGAACGCAATCTCGCACCGTCGCCTGCGGCCAAGAGGTCCTGATCGCGTTCTGCGCCGCCTGGTTCTCAGAACTGGGGGCGGGTTCAGGGGATGAGCGCGACACGAGCTCGACCTCATCGGGGGGAACGAGCTGGTGGATCATGGCGGCGCTGGTGCTCTGCCTGATCGGGCTCCTCGCAGTTGTCGTGGTGCCCAAGCTCCGCCACCGGGTGACGACCACCGTGCGCACCTGGATCGCGCAGGGCTGGTCGGTCATACGAACCCTCACGGTGAGGCGCGTCGTGTGGCTCATGGGCGGCAACCTCATGGACGAGGTCCTGTTCGCCCTGACGTTCGCCCTGTTCTGCTCGGCCTTCAGTCAGCCCGTGCCCATCCCGACGCTGCTGGTCATCAACGTCGTGACCTCGCTGTTCGCCGGCTTGATGCCCGTGCCCGGAGGGATCGGTGTGTCAGAAGCGGCCCTGGTGGCCGGGCTCACCGCGGCGGGCGTCCCGAGCGGCCCGGCCTTCGCCATCGTCATCACCTACCGATTGGCCACGTTCTACCTGCCCCCCATCTGGGGAGCCGTCGCCTATCGCTGGCTCGAGCGGAACCGCTACCTCTGAGTGCAACTTGTGCGTCCAAAGGGCACTGGGTGCGCATTGGCCGCACAAGCTGGCGAGCTCGCGAGCGTCGGCGCGGCGGGCCTGGCCGGTCTGACCAGGCTCGATCAGGCGAGCACGGTCCTGGCGATGTCAGCCACCACCTGTCGAGCTGGGCTGCAACCATCGAATCACGGCCTGCACGCGGCGGTTGCCCTCGGCCGTCTCCTCGAGATCGAGCTTCTGGAAGATGGCCCGCACGTAGGTCTCGACGGTCTTGGCCCCAACCACGAGCTCGTCGGCGATGGCCTGGTTCGAGCAGCCCCGCGCCATCAGCGCGAGCACCTCGCGCTCACGATCGGTGAGGCGGGCCATCGCCTGGTCGTGGCGGCGCCGGTGCACGAGCTGCTCGGCCACGGTTGGGTCGATGACGGATCCGCCCGCCGCCACCGTGCGGCAGGCATCGGTGAACTCGGCGAGGTCGCTGACGCGCTCTTTGAGCAGGTAGCCGATGCCAGCCGGCCGCCCGTCGAACAGCGCGGCGGCGGCTCGACCCTCGACGTGCTGCGACAGGACCAGCACCGCCACCTCGGGATGCCGCTCGCGGATGGTGGCCGCGGCCCGCAGGCCCTCGTCGGTGTTGGTGGGCGGCATGCGGATGTCGGTGACGACGAGGTCGGGCGGGTCGGCGTCGACGGCCACGATGAGCGCGGCGGCGTCGCCGACCTCGGCGATCACCACGAACCCGGCGTCGGCAAGCAGGCGCACCACACCGGAGCGCACCAGAGGGGCGTCGTCGGCCACCACGACCCGCAGCGACGGCTCATCCACCAGCGGCTCCCATGGCACCGCGACCACCAGCACCGGATCGGCAAAGCCGTCGAGCGCCCGCAGGCCGAGGGGCTCGAAGACCACGTCGACCCGACCGCCGACGAGGAGGCGGACCACGTCCGACACCAGGATCTGACCGGGCTCGGCGTCGTCGCACAGCCGTCGTGCCATCACCAGTGCGGCGCCGAACAGGTCATCGGTGGCCTCGACCACCTCGCCCACCGAGACGCCGACGCGAAGGCCCACGGCCGAGCTCGGGTCACGCCGGTTGGCCCGCTCGACGGCCTGCTGCACGGCGATGGCGGCCTTCACGCCCGAGTGAGCGGAGTCGAACAGGGCCATCACCCCGTCACCGAGCAGCTTGGCGATCCGGCCCCCCTGCCGCTCGATCTCGCCCCGCAGCAGCGCCACATGGGCGCTGAACAGCGCGGCGTAGCCGTCGTCGCCCCGGGCGGCCAAGAGGCTGCTCGAGCGCTCGAGGTCGGTGAACATGATCGTGGTGGTACCAGCCATCTCCCTCAGCCTCGCTCGTCCACGAGGGGGACCGACACCTGCAGCACCTCGTCGTCGGCGTCGGCGTCGACCCGGCCACCGAGCGTGTCGACGCGGTCGACCACCAGTTGGGCGAGAGGGCGGGTCACACCGGAGATCCGCACCACGACCGCATCGTCGCCGGTCGACACCACCACGCGGACCGCCGAGGTGGCACCCATCACGGCGTCGGCCACGACCAGGTACACGGTGACCTCGACCGCTGGAGGGAGCCGCTGTGCGGGCGCCCCGCCCACGTGCAGCGGCACCAGGCTGACGAGGCTCAGATCATCGAGCGCGGCGGCCAGGCCGTCCTCGGTGAGCGACAGGGGGGTCGAGCCATGGGCGACGGCACGAACCTCTGCTAGTGCAGCGCGCAGGCCCCCGTGGATCGCGCTGAGCGGGAGTGGCCGCTCGGTCAGCATCGCGCTCACCTCGCCGAGCACCCGGTCCGGCCCGTCGACGATCTGTCGCTCGACGATCAGGCGACCCTCATCGCCGGCGGCCAGGAGTCGCGCTGCTGATGCCCTGGCATCCTCGGCGGCCGCCTCCGCCACAGCCGCGAGCCGACGCCCGTCTAGCGAGAGCGCAACCGATGTCGCGGCTACCTCGACCAGATCAGGCTGGCCGAGCAGCTGATCGTCGTACTCGATCGCCGCGATCGGGGAACCGTCCCGGCAGATGACAGCAGCGGCGCGATGAGCGCCTACCGCCAGCTCACGGATCGTGCCGTGCTCGTCGAGCCAGCCCGACTCCCCTTGGAACAGCAGGAGCGCGGTCGGATCGGACAAGGCCCGCACGAGCTCACGCTGACGGGCCGCGGGAGTCGCCTCGGCGCCAAGCTGCAAGGTGCCGGCCGCCGAGCGGGACAGGCGGGGTCGCACCAGCTCCGACCACACTGCCCCTGCCCCGACCACCGCAGCCGCGGCAAGGGGAAGAGCCTGCAGCAGCTCGCTGTACCAGCGCTCGACGATAAGCGAGTCCGTCCCGAACAGGCTGAGGCGTTCGGGCAGGGCCAGGGCGACGGACGCAGCCGCGAAGAGCCAGGCGGCGAGCACGCTCGCGTCGGCGAGGCCGGGGGCTCGACGGGTGATCGTTTGCTCGCGGCGGAGCCGGAGGAACCCGATGGCCGCTGCGCTCGTGACCGCCATGACCCACAGACCCCACGCGACCCAAAGCGCCGACACGACGTTGTCCTGCGGCCACCAAGCCAACGGGTTGGCCTGACGCACGTAGGCCGATGCGGCGCGGTCGAAGAAGACCCAGCTGGCAGAGCGTCGCTCGGGCACGCGCAAGATGCCGCCGTCGAGCGTCCTTGGGCCCGAGGTCGAAATGAGCGCGACGGCGAGCACGATCGGCACGATCCACGCGCCTCGGCGCCGGCCAAGGCGGGGCCGGTCGGCGCCGGCAAGGTCAACTGCCACCCAGAGGACGGCGAACGGCGCGGCGTACCAGACGGCGGCACCAACCGTGGCGGCCCACGACGACTCGAGCTGGCGGAACGAGCCGACTGCGACGACGAGCCCGGCGGCCACGAGGCGCAGGCTGGCTCGGTCATCCGGTCGGCGCCCGCTACCCACGAGTCCAGGCACCACCAAGCTCAGCGCGACCGCCGTGAGCAACGCCGGCACCCGCCACGTGTCACCGGCCACCTTGCCCAGCACCGCGGCCTGGGCGAACATCCACCAGCCCGCGACCACGACGACGGCCACGAACACCCCGAGCACCACGACACGGGTCCTCATGTCGGGTCCCCCGCCGGCAGCTCGACGCGCACGGTCGTACCCCGCCCGACCCGGCTGTCGACCGCCATGAGCCCCCCGAACCGCGCCACCCGGTCGTACAGACCGGCCAGCCCCGTGCCGCCACGGGCATCGGCCCCGCCGATCCCGTCGTCGGCAACCGACACGACGAGCACGTGATCGACCAACGCTGCGGTGATCGTCAGGCGGCTGCCACCCGAGTGCTTGACCGCATTGGCGACGGCCTCGGCGACGACGAACCAGGCCGTCGCCGTCAGGCTCGGCTCCATGTGGTCGGGGAAGGCGACGTCCACCGCCACCGCCATCGGCGTCGTCGCCGCGAACGCCGTGAGCGCAGCCCCCAGGCCCTGGGCGGCGAGCAGCGCCGGCACGAGGCCGCCGGCCAACTCGCGCAGCTCTCGGCGAGCGGCGGCGACGCCGGCGGCAAGGTCGGACGCCACGTCATCCGCGTTCACGGTGCTGGCGTGCCGCTCGGCCAGCGTGGTCTGGAGGGCGAGACCCACCAGTCGCTGCTGTGCGCCGTCGTGGAGATCGCGCTCGAGGCGCCGACGAGACGCGTCCTGGGCATCGACGATGTCCCGGCGCGCCCGCACCGCCTCGGCCCGCCGGACGTTCGCCATCGCTTCGAGCCGCTCGTAGTCCACCCGGGCGGCGACGGCCGCTACCGCCACCTCGACCGAGTCGGGCCGATCAGCGAACGACACGTCGTGCTCGACGGCAGCCACGGGGGCGCCCGCCCGTTCGATGACCGTGACGATCCGACCCGGGCCGCCGAGCTCGACGGGCGTGCCGTCGAGGTCGACCCACGTGGCGTCGTCACGATGGAACACGACCCGAGTCCCCGCATCGCCGATGGCGGCGGCCACCGAGTCCTGCAAGCGAGCCGCGGGAGCCGCCGGCCCGATGTCAATGGTGCTGACCCGACCGAGGCCCGAGGCGAAGCGACGCGATCGGGCCGCGGCCATCACGAGCAGGACGGGCACCATCGTGAACCGGAGGTAGTCGGCGGCGATAAGGGTGAAACCGATGAGCGTCAGGCCGGTGGCGTCGACTCGGACCGCGCTCAGGTAGTCGTTCACGACAAGCGCCAGATCACCACCGGCCGCGAGAAGCCCGGCGATCAGCGCGGGCCGGGCCATCCAGCGACCCGATGCCGGCAGCCGGCGGAACCGGCGCATCATCGTCACCAGCAGCACCACCGCGCCGAGCGGCAGCAGCACCGAGTTGCCGAACGCCGCCATCGCATCGGCGGCCTGGGCAAGGTCGGCCACCATCAAAGGGTTGTCGAAGGTGCTCGTCCCGAGCACGGGGCGGAACAGGAGCGCCGACGCTGTCCAGGCCATCGAGACGAGCACGCTGTAGAGGGCCAGCCACGGGGCGTCGCTGCGCCTCAGTCGACCGGTGGGCCACGACAGCACCACCCAGAACAGCAGCGGCCGAAACACCACGGCGACGGTGCCGGACCACGCCCACAGCAGCCCCCCGGCGGCACCCGTTCCGACCCACAGCGCCCAGGCGGTACCGAGGAGCACCAGCAACCGACCCGACCGGCTGGATGGCCGCCACCACCACAGGATGAGACCGCACAGGGGCAGCAGCCACACCGCCGCCAGCATCAGCCAGAAGGCCACGTGGTCATAGACGCTGCCGTAGGAGAGGCGGTCGCTGGCCGCCATCACGATCGTGGCCCACATCGCCAACCCGACGGCGCCGAGGCCACCCATGACGACCAGCGCGCGCCTCGGTCGCCCGGCGCGGCGCGCCCCGTCAACCGACGAGGGCGACGAGGCGGCAGGAGTCACGTCGTCATCATGGACGGCCCCGCACCTCGGGGGCAGAGGGACAACCCTGAGACCGGCCGAGGGCGACCAGGGCTGGCACGGAGGCGTCAGCTCCACCGACGGCCCACGCTGAGCTCATGAACGCAACCACCTCGCTCGACCCCAGCACCCCCGTTGCGGCCGCCCGCCGCCCGCACGTCGCGGCTCGACTCGTCGAAGCCCTCGCCGCCGCCACCGTCGCGGTCCTCGTCACGCTGGCCTTCGTTGGTGCGGAGACACCCGGCGCCGGCGCACCGGTGACGACGACCACGGCGACCCCGACCCACCGAACGTTCTCGCCGCCCTCGGCCCAGCAGGTGCTCGCCCAGCAGAACGCCAGCCACCGCCCCTGACCGCTTCACCAACGCCCCCGACCGTCCTGCCCCCGACCGTCCTGCCCCCGACCAAGAACGAAGGAGCATCCATGAACATCGCCGTGATCCCCGCCTCCCCCACCATGCCTCGGCGTCGCCAGCTCGGGAGGGCCGGCGTCGCCGTTGCCGCTGTCGCCGTGCTGGCCGGTGGTTCGGCCTACGCCACCATCCCGGACTCGACCAACGGCCTCATCAGCGGCTGCTACGTCACCACCGGCACCACCCCCGGCACCCTGAGAGTCATCGACGCCCAGGCCGGCGCCGTCTGCAAGCCCACCGAGACCTCCATCACGTGGAACCAGAAGGGCGTCACGTGGCGAGGCGCCTGGTTGACCATGACGCCGTACCGGGTCAACGACCTCGTCTCCAAGGGCGGTTCCGTCTACATCGCGCTGCTGGACAGCAACAGCGTCAGCCCGCCCAACGCCGCCAACTGGGCCGTCTTTGCCGCCAAAGGCGCGGCCGGTGCCGCCGGGATGCCAGGAGCCATCGGTCCCGTTGGTCCGACCGGAGCGGCCGGCCCCGCCGGTCCCATCGGGGCCACCGGCCCCCAAGGCCCGGCGGGCGCCTCCGGCTACACCGTGGTCGTCTCTGCTCCCGTCACCGTGATCCCAGGCATCTCGACTCAGGGCGATGCGTTCTGTCCCGCCGGGACCGTGCCGATGGGTGGTGGCGAGACCAACTCCAGCAGCACCGTCATCCTGACCGACTCCTGGCCGACAACACTTGGTTGGCGAGTGTTCGTGATCAACAGCGGGGCCTCGGCCACGATGACGGTGTACGTCACCTGCGCCACGTTCAGCTGACCCTGACGACCAGCGTTGCGTCAGGTGTTGACCGATGCCGGACGAGCAATCAAGTAGACGAACATGCCGAGCACCGGGATCACAATGATGCTCAGGGCCCAAACGGCCTTCTTCACCCCACTGTGGTCGGTGCGGCGGAAGTTGTCGATGAAGGCCCAGATCACCGAGAACACGATCATCGCCCAGAACGCGGGCAGCGCGATCGACCACAGCCCCCACGCGACCCGAGCAGTGGGTAGTCGTAAGCAACCACGTTGGGTCGATCGCCGTCGGTGACCATGGCCAATCGTCCCAACGTGGCAGTCGGAGCCGTCGTGGTAGCAGGGTCGGCCACCTACTTGGACGAGTCGTCAGGGGCGTCGCCGGGACGGGGCTCTACTCGATGCGCAGGCCTGATATGGCCCGAGCGATGACGAGGCGCTGGATCTCCGAGGTGCCCTCAAAGATCGTGTAGATCTTGGCGTCGCGGTGCCAGCGCTCGACGGGGTACTCGCGGGTGTAGCCGTAGCCGCCGAGGATCTGGATGGCCTCCTCGGTGACCCGCACGGCGACCTCGCCGGCCTTGAGCTTGCTCATCGAGCCTTCGCCCGCGACGAAGGGCTTGCCGTTGCGAGCCATCCAGGCCGCGCGCCAGACGAGCAGCCGGGCCGCGTCGATCTCCATCGCCATGTCGGCGAGCTTGAACGCGATGCCCTGGTTCATGATGATCGGCTTGCCGAACGCGTGCCGCTCCAGGGCGTACTGCAGTGCGTACTCGTAAGCGGCACGAGCGATGCCGAGGGCCTGCGCTCCAACTGCGGGACGAGTTGCCTCGAACGTAGCCATCGCCGGCTGCTTGGCGCCGGAGTGCCCGGCCTCGCGAGCCCGGGCCAGCTTGGCGTCGAGCTTGTCCTTGCCGCCAAGGAGGCAGTGGCCCGGGACCCGCACGTCGTCGAGGACGACCTCGGCGGTGTGGGACGCGCGGATGCCGTGCTTGGCGTACTTCTGCCCCATCGAGAGCCCCTTGGTCCCGGGCGGCACGATGAAGGACGCCTGGCCTCGACCCTTCAAGGTCGGGTCGACCGCGGCCACGACCACGTGGACGTCGGCGATGCCACCGTTGGTGATCCACGCCTTGGTGCCGTTCAGGACCCACTCGTCGTTGGCCTCGTCGTACACGGCCCGGGTGCGCAGCGACGACACGTCCGAGCCGGCATCGGGCTCGCTCACGCAGAACGCCCCGAGCTTCACGTCGTCGGCGGTGCCGTAGCAGGCAGGCACCCACTCCATGATCTGCTCGGGCGTGCCGTTGCCCATGATCCCGGCGGCCGCCAGAGCCGATCCGAAGATGGCCAGGCCGATGCCGGCGTCGCCCCAGAACAGCTCTTCGAGCGCCATCGGCAACGTGAGTCCACTCGGGTCGGCGAACGAGTTCGCCATGAAGTCGAACCCGTACAGGCCGATCTGGGCGGCCTCCTTCACGACGGGCCAAGGGAACTCCTCGCGCTCATCCCACTCATGCGCGGCAGGCCGCACGACGTTCTCGGCGAAGTCGTGCACCCACTTCTTCAGCTGCAGCTGGTCTTCGGTCAGGTCGAGGGAGAAGTCGGCCATGGCGCACCTCGCGGGCTCGGAGCAATAAGGGGTTGGCGCAAGTTACCAGCGGGTAACCAAGCGCGCAACGGCATGGGCGAGAGCCAAACGGCCCATCGCCCGAAGGGGACGAGCGTGGGCGGGCAACTAGGTTCGGCGCCCGTGACCATGGCTCGGGTGCGACGTCGGACCACGACCCTCGCGGTGCTGGCCGGCTTCGGCCTGCTCGCCGCCGCCTGCTCGAGCGGCGGTGGGGCGGCAAAGCCGGGCACCACGACCTCGGCGGCCAGCACCACCACTGCTGCCCCGCCCCCCACAACGGCCCCGCTGGCGGCACTACCGGCCCCCGACGCCGTCGCCGTCGCCGCCGCCGGAGCAACGGCCGCGACCTGCGATGCGCTCGACACCAGGGCGTGCATGCTGCCCTACCCGAGCAACCAGTTCACCAAGGCCGACCCTGCAGCAGCGACCAAGCTCCGCCTCGCCATCGATCCGGCGGCGACGCCCAAGAACGCCGCGGGCAAGGCCATCGACCCGGCCGAGTGGAACACCGGCGACGGCTTCAGCCCTGCGTCGAGCCTCCTGACCTTCGTGCCCGGCCTCGACCTCGCAGCGAGCGCCGTCGCGACCGTGGACAACATCGCGGCGTCGTCGGCGCCGAGCTCACCGATCGTGCTGCTCGACACGACCTCGTTCAGCGGGGTGCAGACGTGGGCCGAGCTCGACGCCAACACCACCCAGGCCGGCGATCGCCTCCTCGTCATCCACCCCGCAACGACCCTCGTGGACGGCCACCACTACGTGGTCGGCCTGCGCAACCTCAAGGCCGCGGGGGGCGCGCCCATCGCCGCGGCAGCAGTGTTCCGGGCCTACCGCGACCGATTCGACACGGGCGTCCCCGCGCTCGAGGCTCGCCGCTCGGCCATGGAGGCGACCTTCGGCTCGCTCACCGCCGCCGGCATCGATCGGGCCTCGCTCTACCTCGCCTGGGACTTCACGGTGGCCAGCTCCGCCAGTCTCAGCGGGCGCGTGCTCAAGATGCGCGACGAGACGTTCACCGCACTGGCGGGCAAGGCGCCCGTCGTCGCCATCACCGCGGTCAGCGATCCCGCCGACAAGCTGGTGGGTCGCGAGATCGAGGGCACCCTCACCGTGGCGAACTACCTGGCCGGCGATGGCAGCCCCGGGCAGCGATTCGCCCTTGGCGCCGACGGGCTCCCCGCGGTGAACGGCACCCGCCAGGTCCCGTTCCTGTGTGCCGTCCCCGAGGCCGACTTCAACGGCACCACAGCGGCCCGCGTCATCGTGTTCGGTCACGACCTGTTCGGGGCCAAGGAAGACCTGCGCCAGCCGGCCACCGTGCGGATGATGCAGGAGAACCGCATGGTCTTCTGCGCCGTCGACGAGATCGGCCTCGCCGGCAGTGACGTCCCCTTCGTGGCCTCGACGGCGTCCGACGTCTCGCTGTTCCCGGCCGTTGCCGACCGTCTCCAACAGGGGATGCTGAACACCATCGTGCTGGCCCGCGCGTTGCGCGCCCGCGACGGGTTGGTGCTCAACAAGGCCTTTCTGCGCGACGACGGGACGCCCCTCGTGGACAACACCCGCCTCTACTTCCTCGGCCAGGGCGAGGGCGGCACCATCGGGTTGGCCACCAGTGCCGTCTCCCCCGACTGGGACCGGGTCCTGGCCGACGAGAGCGGCCTCGACCACGCCACGATGATGTGGCGCTCGGTGGCCTACCAGCCCTTGCTCGGCCTCATCGGCAAGGCCTACCCCAACCAGGTCGACCGCATGCTGGCGGTGTCGATGATGCAGGTGGTGTGGGATCGGGGCGAGGCCTCCGGCTACGCCAACCACATCACCTCCAACCCCCTGTCGGGCGCAGGCCAGAAGAGGGTCCTCTTGCGCATGGCCTTTGGCGACCACCAGGTGGCCAACGTCTCGACGCTGCAACTGGCCCGCAGCCTCAAGGCCAGCCTGCTGGCGCCACCGCTGGCCGCGGGCCGCTGGCCGCAGGCCGATCCCTTCTCCGGCCTCCCGGTCATCACCAACTTCCCGTGGGACAGCACCGGGCTGATCGTGTGGGACAGCGGTGCCGTGGCGCCACCGTCCACCAACACGCCCGGCACCGCCGGCCATGACCCCCATGGCGATGTGACCGCCAGCTTCGCGGCCCGGACCCAGGGCTCCGACTGGCTGAAGCCGAGCGGCCGCGTCGCGCAGAACACCTGCCTCAGCGCACCCTGCGTGACCGCCCCCGCGGGCTGACGCGGCCGTCGGCCGTCGGCCGCGGTCTGGCCCGGATCTACGTCACCTCCTTCTCATCTCTGAGAACCAGACGCCACAGATCGGCGGTCGGCGCTGACTCGGCTCTGGCGGTCGATGGCATGTTCATCGTCGGACGTCCTCAGCGGGTTCTCGATCCCATTTTGGGTGGCGCCGATCATCTCGGCGCGCTGGCCGCACGATCCATCGACATGGGCTTCGCAACCGCGTCGTAGGTCGGGCCGAAACGCCCAGCGACGCCAGCACGCAGTCGGCGCTTCATCACGGTTGTGAGGAACAGGTGACGGTGATCGCCGCCGCCGCCGCCGCCGGCCGGGGCATCCCCGACCGGCGACCCGGGGCAGCCGCCTGAGCTTTGCGTCGCAACGTTGTTGCACAGCAACAACGACGCGACGCAAAGCCCGACCGAGCGACCCCTTCGACCGGTCTCGTAGGCGCGTAGGCCATCTGCGCCACCTCCGTCCCACACCTCGGAACCAGACGTGGCCGATCGGCCGGCCGACAGCCGAGGCCCGTGATGGCTCAGTGGCCGCGCACGACGAGGCCGGCGGGATCGCGGAGGCTGGCGATGACGGCAAGGCACGTGACGAGGAGCCCCGCGCCGACGAGGTAGGGCACGGGCACCCCGACGTGCTCGAAGAGCACGCCACCCATGACCGGTCCGACCACGCGAGCAGCCCCGCCCGCGGACTGCTGCCATCCGAGGGCACCACCGCGACGCTCGCCGTGCGCGGTGGTGGCCACCAATGCCGACAGCGAGGGGGCGGCCAGCCCCTGACCAACGACGAGCAGCGCCAGTGCGAGCAGCAGCAACCCCCACGACGTGGCCGCGGCCAGCACGAGCAAGCCGGCGGCGTTCACCGCCAGCGCGATGCGCAACGTGCCCACGCCCCCGAACCGGGCGGTGACCGGTCCGACGGCGCCGCCCTGCACCAGCACAAGAGCCACCCCGATGCCGACGAACAGCGCGCTGATCCCGGACGCGCCGAGCGAGAACCGCTCCTCGCCCAGCAACGCCAGCGTCGCTTCGAAGGCGCTGAACGCGGCCGTCGACAAGAACGCGGCGAGCGCCAACCGGGTCAACATCGACCGTCGCGCCGTCGCGTCGAGCTCGCCGGGGGCGTCGACATCGTGGTCCGGGAGGACAGGCGTCGGCACTGTCGGCACCGTCGGCACGGGCCGCGTCTCGGGCAGGCGGCGGATGGCCACCAGCCCGTTGACCAAGGCAAGCGTGCCGGCCACGTAGAACGGCAGGTGGCGACCGCCGAACGATGCCAGCGCGCCCAGCGCCGGGCCGAGCACGAAGCCGACACCGAACGCGGCGCCGAGGAGCCCGAGCAGTCGCGGGCGCTCCTCCGGAGGAGCAACATCGGTGACGGCAGCCTGGGCCACCGACACGCTGGCCCCCGAGGCGCCGTCGATGAGGCGGCCCGCGAACAGGAGCCACAGCACGCCTGCGCCTCCGGTGATGAACGAGCCGAGCGCGGTGCCGAACAGCGAGACGAGGATGACCGGCTTGCGCCCGATGCGATCGGAGAGGCGGCCCCACAGCGGCGCGCACAGCAACTGGGCCACCGAGAACGTCGCCAGCAGGAACCCGATCGTGGTCGGGCTGGCCCCCAGATCCTGGGCGTAGAGCGGCAGCACCGGCAGGATGATCCCGAAGCCGATCATGTCGATGGCCACGGTCGACCAGATGATGCCGAAGCCCGGTGGGAGGGGGCGCCGCTCGCGCCGGGAGCGGGCCACAGCTAGGCGGAGCGTCGGACCGTGGTGCCCTGCTTGGTGGTCTCGACCACCCAGCCATCGGCCTGCAGCTCGGCCCGGAGCGCGTCGGCGGTGGCGAAGTCCTTGGCCGCCCGCGCCGCGTCTAGGGCAGCGGCACGCTCGAGCGCGTCATCGGGCACGTCGTCGGCCGTGACTCGCAGCTCGAGCCCCACGGCACCGCACAGCTCGACCACGGCCGCCACCAGCGCCGGTGCAGCCGGGTCGCCGGCATCGATGGCAGCGTTGGCGCGGCGAGCGGCATCGAACACCACCGCCATGGCGCCAGGGGTGTCGAGGTCGTCGTCCATGCGGGCCACGAAGGCGGCGACGATGTCGGCGTCGGGGGCCGCCGGCGTGAGCTCGGCGCCGCGGCGCGCCACGGTGTCGAGCCCGGCGAGCGAGCGCACGGCACGATCGGTGGAGGCCCGGTCGACAGACATCGGGGACCGGTAGTGGGCCTGCAGCAACTGCACGCGAAACGACCGGGGATCGACCGAGTCGATCAGGTCGAGCAGGTTGGTGAAGTTGCCGAGCGACTTCGACATCTTCTCGCCGCTGGCATCGACGATGAACCCGTTGTGCATCCAGTGGTTCGCGAAGCGCCGGCCCAGCGCGACTGCTTGGGCCCGCTCGTTCTCGTGGTGGGGGAAACGAAGGTCCTGGCCCCCGGCGTGGAGATCGAAGCCCTCGCCCAAGAGGTCGAGCGACATGACGACGCACTCGGTGTGCCAGCCGGGGCGCCCGTCGCCCCACGGTGACGGCCAGCTCGGCTCACCCGGCTTGGCCACCTTCCACAC
>JBBRTJ010000048.1:0-27085 GCA_038244535.1 Acidimicrobiales bacterium
CATGATGCCCGTCGGCGCCATGGCGCCCGAGGTCGAGACCCACCTGGTCAACGCCGTGCTCACGAACGGCGCCCGCTACTACGTCGACCACGCCCACCCCGAGCTGTCGACCCCCGAGTGTGCCGACGCCCGGGCGATCGTGGTGTTCGACCGAGCCGCCGAGCAGATCCTGATCGAGTCCATGGCCGCGGCGACCCGCCTGCTGCCCGAAGGCCAGGAGCTGCTCCAAGATGCGCTCGCCCGCCTTGTCGTGGGCCACCAGGTCGTAGATCGAGTCGCACTCCGGCGTGGCGTACTCGGGGTGGCTGCCGACGTCGAGGTACAGCCGGGCGCCGTTCTGCAGGAACACATTGGAGCTGCGCCCCCAGCTGACGACCCGGCGGAACAGGTAGCGGGCCACCTCGTCCGGGCTGAGCCGACGCTGACCCCGCAGGGTGCAGGTGACGCCGTACTCGTTCTCGAGGCCGAAGATGCGTCGTTCCATCGCTCGACACCGTACCGGTGGCGTGCCATGGCGGTGACGTGCAGCGGGCGCTCCCGCTGCCCACAGGGTGTCAAGGATGTTGGCACCTCGTCGCGCTGAGCCCGAGGCAAGATCGACGTGGCTGACGACGGCCGCCCCTTCGGGTCAGGGCGGGCGTCCGGCTGGAGCGTGATCGGTCCTGACTACCCGGCCCTGGGTACGGTGGGGCATGCCGACCGGTCGCATGGTGCCCCTCGTGACGGTCAGCGGCTCGTTCGAGGCCAAGGTGCTGGCGGCCCGTCTCGGCTCCGAGGGGATCCTCTGGCAACTTCAGGGAGGCGAGGGGCCGTACCCGATCGGGCCGGTGCGGGTGCTCGTCGACGAGTCCGACCTCGACCTGGCCCACGCCGTGCTCGAGGTGGTCAGGGCCGACGACGAGGCCTACGAGCGTGAACCAGGCTCGACGCGGGCGCCACTCGCCCTCTGGCTCGTCGTCGGAGGCGTGGCCCTCATGGCTCTCGTGAGCGTGGGCAAGGTCATCGCCGCCAACGCCGACTCTGGCCCGGTCGCGCCGTCGACGACCAGCATCAGCGCGTCGCCGTAGCGATTGGCGCACCAACGGGCCCGGTTCTCGGTGCGTTCAGACCCGCCGGTGCGACGAATGACATCGAGCATCAAGTGAGCACCCGGCTGGGCGACCTTGCGGCCGAGGCGGGGAGCGGTGGCCAGGGCGGGCGCCGAGGCCCAGGGGTCACCCGTCGGCGGGCTCGGAGGCTGTCGTGGCTTCGTCAGCGGCTGGAGGGGTGAGCAGCGCGGCAACGTCGTCGTCGGTGATGCGCCGGAAGGCGCGTCGACCGTTGCCGCGGCTGAGGATGGCGACCTCGAGGTCGTCAGCGTGGAGCTCGCGGTCGGGGCCGGCGAGGGCGGCGGTGGCGATCCTGACGGCCGTACCCAGATCGAGTCCCTCGGACCAGGCTGCGGTGAGGCGGTCGCGAATGGGCTCGCTGTCGCCACCAAGCACGCTGAAGCACTGCTCGTCGACCAGGGTGCCGTCGTACAGCAGGTGGAACAGCTGCTCGGCGCCGGGCTCAGCTCGTACCTCCGCGACGAGGATCTCGACCTCCATGGGCTTCATCTCATGGGTGAAGACCTGGCCGAGGATCTGGGCGTACTGGTTGGCGAGCCCACGAGCATCGACGTCGTCGCGGCTGTACTGGTAGCCCTTCAGGTCGGCGGCGCGGACGCCGGCCACCCGGAGCTGGTCGAACTCGTTGTACTTGCCGACGCCGGCAAAGGCGATGTGGTCGTAGATCTCGCTGACCTTCCGCAAGGTGTCGCTGGGGTTCTCGGCCACGATCACGACACCGTCGCAGTAGACGGTGGCCACCAGGCTGCGGCCCCGCGCAATGCCCTTGCGGGCGTAGTCGGCCCGGTCCTTCATGACCTGCTCGGGCGAGACGTAGAAGGGCATGCTCATGGCTGCACCTCCCCGCTGGCGGGCGTAGCGGTGGACTGGCCGCCGGCGCTCGGATCGGCCGCCGCCCGGAAGCGCAACGCCAGCTCGGCGTCCCCCACTTGGTGGTAGCCGGCAGCGGTGATGGTGGCCACGATCGGGTAGATCCCACGAAGCGTGTCGGCGCCGCCTGTGGCCGAGTCGTTGTCGGCCGCCTCGCTGAGGGCCCTCACCACGAGGTCGACCGCTTCGTCTCGGGTCATGGAGGGGTGGTGGCCGACCTTGATGACGGTGCCGGCGTAGAGGCTGCCCGAGCCGGTGGCGACGAACTCGCGCTCTTCGTAACGGCCGCCGGTGACGTCGTAGGCGAACAGGCGACCCGTGTCTCGCAGCGTGTCGTAGCCGGCGAAGATCGGCACGACCACGAAGCCCTGCATGGCGGCGCCCAGGTTGCCCCGCAACATCATCGACAGCTGGTTGGCCTTGCCCTCGAAGCTGATGTGGGTGCCTTCGACCTTTTCGTAGTGCTCGACTTGGAGCTGGAAGAGCTTGACCATCTCCATGGCCGGCCCGGCCGCTCCGGCGATGGCGACCGCCGAGAAGCGGTCGGTGGGCTGGACCTTCTCCATCGTGCGGTGGCTGATGATGTTGCCGCTCGTGGCCCGACGGTCGCCGGCGATGACCACACCCTCGTCGAAGCGAAGCGCGACGCAGGTGGTCGCGTGGGGCACGTTGAGGGCGGCCGGGTGGTGCTCGAGCGATCCGGAGCCGGCGGCCGTCAGCGGGTCGAGCCCCTGGCGACGCAGCAGCTCGTGGAAGCTCGGACCGGGATCGGCACCCGGCGTGAAGAACGGCATCGACATAGGAAGGCGGAGGCTACCGGGCGAGCGCCATCGCATTGACCCGGGCCCCTCGCGTCAGCGCGGCGAGGGCGGGATCGGCGGCGCACCGGTGGTCGACTTGCTGGAAGCGGCTGGCATCCTCGACCAGGTGTGCGAGGGCCACGCCGCAGGTCGCGCCGCCACCACCCTGTCCGGAGAGCATCGCTCGGAGTTCGCCTGGGTCAGCCCGTCGTTCCGAGCCAAGTGGGACGCAGGCATGGCCCGCTTCCCTGCTCCGCACAAGCGGATGCCTCCTGGTCATGAAACGACCTTATGTGAAGGGTTTGACATGAGGTCGTAGGGGACCAATCACTGGACGCTATTCTCCGCCCTTCTGAACGTAGTTCTTAACGAAGTCCTCTGCGTTCTCTTCGAGCACTTCGTCTATTTCATCGAGCAAGTCGTCGAGTTCAGCTTTGATCTTTTCGCCTTGTTTGGTGGTTGCCGGGGCCTCCTCGACGACCTCTTCGGTCTTGGTCGGGGCCGTTCGTTGCTTCTGGGTCCGCTCTGCCATGTCGCTCCACGTTCTCGTTACGCACCGAGACGGTCGAGCAGCTCGGCCGCGGTGGTGCACTGATCGATCAACCTACCCACGTGAGCCTCGGTACCACGCAGCGGCTCCATCATCGGGACCCGCCGGAGGGGGTCGGAGCCGATGTCGAACACCAGCGAGTCCCAGTTGGCGGCCACGATGTCGTCGGGCCAGGTGGCGAGGCAGCGGCCCCGGAAGTAAGCCCTGGTGGTGGTGGGGGGCTCGGTGACGGCCCGCTCGACGTCGGCCCGGTCGACGAGGCGCTCGAGACCGAGCCGGTCGGCCAGGGACCGCTCGGGGCGCAGGTCGTGGTACTGCAGGTCGAGGGCCCGCAGGCGGGCGTCGCCCCAGTCGATCGAGTGCCGCTCGCGATACCCGGCGAACAACCGCTCCTTGGCGATCCAGTCGACCTCGGCGGCGAGCACCGAACGGTCACCTTCGAGTGCGGTCAGCACCCGCTCCCAGCGCATCAGGACCTCGAGGCCAACCTCTTCGCCCACCGCCTCGAAGCCACGTTCCCGCTCGTACTTCTGGGCGAGCTCGAGGTAGCGCCACTGGATCTCGAGGGCCGTCGCCCGCCGACCGTCCTTGAGGAGCAGTGGCTTGGACAGCGTCAGGTCGTGGCTCACGTCGTGGATGGCTGACACGGGGCGGGCGAGGGCCAGATCGGACGGCAGGACGTCGTCTTCGATCATGGCCAAGACGATGGCGGTGGTACCAACCTTCAGGAAGGTAGATACCTCGGCAACGTTGGCATCGCCAACGATGACATGCAGCCGCCGGTACTTGGTTGCATCACAATGCGGCTCGTCGCGGGTGTTGATGATCGGTCGTTTGAGAGTGGTTTCGAGGCCAACTTCTTCTTCGAAGAAGTCGGCCCGTTGACTGATCTGAAAGGGCACCTCAGCCGAGGATGTTCCGGGCAGTTCGGAACCGACCTTTCCGGCGCCGCAGATGATCAGCCGGGTGACGAAGTGCGGGGTGACCTGGGACACGATCCGTCCGAAGGGCACCTCACGGGCCACGAGGTAGTTCTCGTGGCACCCATAGCTCGCGCCCTTGCCGTCTGAGTTGTTCTTGTAGACGACGATCTCGCCGCCGGGCGGCAGGATCCGTTGCGCCGCCACCATCGACCGCCGCAGGATCTCCTCGGCCGCCTCGTCCCACAGCACGATCTCGCGGGCGTCGACGCACTCCGGAGTCGAGATCTCGGGGTGGGCGTGATCGACGTAGTAGCGGGCGCCGTTGGTGAGCACCGCGTTCACGAGGTTCGTCTCGACGTCGGGTGGCATCGAGCCGTCGACCAAGAAGCCACGGGCGTCGCGCCCTGGCGACTCGTCCTCGAAGTCCCAGCCGATCTTGCGGTTGAGGGTGGCGACGTACGCGTTGATGAGCACCGAAGATGCCGCGATGGGGTTGGAGTCGGCTCCCCTGACGAGGATGCCGTACTCGGTCTCGATGCCGCAGACCTTCTTGATGGCCATCGAAGCGACCCTACCCCGACCTCTGAGTGATGCTTCCGCCATCCGTGACGGGGGTGGTGGCGCCGTGCCGGGTCAGCGGGGCGACGGCTCGGGTCCCGGCCCCGATGGCTGACGTGGGGAGTGCTTCACGCCGCCTCTGCGTCGCGAAGTTGTCGTAGAGCAGCAACGTCGCGACTCAGAGCGCCCGGACAGCCCGGGAGATGTGGCTGGCCTTCCCGGCTCAGCGCGGGCTAGAGGTACTGGCCGGTGGTGACGCGCTCGATGGCCCGACCACCTTCGGGATCGTCCTTCGCGCTGCTGACAAGGGTGCGGATGAACACGATTCGCTCGCCCTTCTTGCCCGAGATCTTGGCCCAGTCGTCGGGGTTGGTGGTGTTGGGCAGGTCCTCGTGCTCCTTGTACTCCTGCTTGATGGAGTCGATGAGGTCCTGGGTCCGGATGCCTCGTGCGCCGCCGCCGATGAGCCGCTTGATGGCGAGCTTCTTGGCCCGCCGCACGATGTTCTCGATCATGGCCCCTGACGAGAAGTCCTTGTAGTAGAGGATCTCCTTGTCGCCGTTCTGGTAGGTGACTTCGAGGAAGCGGTTGTCCTCGTCGCACCGGTACATCTCGGCTGCGGTGGTGTCGATCATCTTGGCCACTGCGACCTGGGCGTCGCCGCCACCCAACGAGGTGACCTCGGCCTCGGACAGCGGCACGTCGGTGGTCAGGTAGCGGGCAAAGATCTGGCGAGCCGCCGCCTCGGTGGGCCGCTCGATCTTGATCTTCACGTCGAGGCGTCCCGGCCGGAGGATGGCGGGATCGATCAGGTCCTCACGGTTGGTGGCGCCGATCACGATCACGTTCTTCAGGCCCTCGACCCCGTCGATCTCGGCCAGCAGCTGGGGCACGATGGTCGACTCCATGTCGGAGCTGATGCCCGAGCCGCGGGTGCGGAACATCGAGTCCATCTCGTCGAAGAACACGATGACCGGCCAGCCCTCCTCGCTCTTTTCGCGTGCTCGTTGGAACACAAGCCGGATCTGGCGCTCGGTCTCCCCGACGTACTTGTTGAGCAGCTCAGGGCCCTTGATGTTGATGAAGTAGCTGCGGCCCTTGGCGTCGCCGGTGGCGGCCGCCACCTTCTTGGCCAACGAGTTGGCGACGGCCTTGGCGATCAGCGTCTTGCCACAGCCGGGAGGGCCGTACAGCAAGATGCCCTTGGGTGCCGGGAGGCGGTGCTCGGCGAACAGCTCCTGGTAGAGGAACGGCAGCTCGACGGCATCGGCGATCTCCTCGATCTGGCCGTCGAGACCGCCCACGTCCGCGTACGACACGTCGGGCACCTCCTCGAGCAGCAGGTCCTCGACCTCCGGCCGAGGCAGCTTCTCGATGAGCAGGCCGGACCGACCATCCATGAGCAACGTGTCGCCGGAGCGCAGGCGCACTCCGAGCAGGGCGTCGCCCAGCTCGACGACGCGCTCTTCGTCGGCCCGT
The DNA here is from genome assembly GCA_038244535.1 of Acidimicrobiales bacterium. Taxonomy (GTDB): domain Bacteria; phylum Actinomycetota; class Acidimicrobiia; order Acidimicrobiales; family Ilumatobacteraceae; genus JBBRTJ01. The sequence goes on from JBBRTJ010000048.1 coordinate 6,290, forward strand.
CCCACCACGATCGCCCGCAGACCATCCTCGAGGCTCTCCTTGAGCGTCACGACCTCGCCGGCACCCTCGGAGGTGCGCGCCATGATCACGTTGAACGACTCGTTCAGCACGACCTCGTGGCCTCGCTCGAGCTCGTCGTGGTCGATGTCGGGGTGCAGCGACACGCGCATCTTGCGGCCGCTGGACAGCACGTCGACGGTGCCGTCGTCGTTCTTGCCGACCACGACGCCGTACGCAGACGGTGGCTGCGTGAGCTTGTCGACCTCGTCGCGCAGCGACGCGATGTGCTCGCGCGCCTCACGCAACGTGTACGACAGCTTCTCGTTCTGCGACACCGCCTGGGCGAGCTGCCCCTTCGATTCGAGGAGCCGCTCTTCGAGCTGGCGGACCCGCTTGGGGGCGTCGGCGAGCTTGCGACGCAGCGACAGGATCTCTTCGTCGCTGACCTTGAGCTGCTCGCGCAGCTCACCGATCTCGTTGTCCGCCGCGGCAAGGCGGCGCTCGTATTCGGCGTCAGGCATGCGGAATCACCTCCATCGGCTCAGAGCGGCGACGCTACACAGCCCAGCTCGATTGCGAGTGACGCAGGCGACTGGGGGGATCTTTGTTTTCACGGTCTTCACCGGGTAAACTGCGCTCGTTCGAACCGGCCATCCGCGCTCGTTGGCGCACCGACGGTCCGGCGAAGTAGACCACCGAATCACCCATCGGTCCCTGCACGAGGAGAACCAACCCGAATGAAGGTCTGGATCGACCAGGATCTCTGCACCGGCGACGGCCTCTGCGAAGAGATCGCCCCCGACGTGTTCACCCTCCTCGACGACGGCCTCGCCTACGTCAAGGAAGGCAGCAAGGTCTACGCCGCGGCGCAGGGCAACGCCCAGGGCGCCGAGGGGATGGCCGAGATCCCTGATGGCCAGCTCGATGCCGTGATCGAGTCCGCCGACGAGTGCCCGGGCGAGTGCATCTTCATCGAGCCGTAGGCGCCCCCGGCTGACGGTCCGGTGACCACTGAACGACGAGCGGGGGCCGACCTGGTCGGCCCCCGCTCGCGCGTCCGCCCATGGGGTGGCGATCAGCATTCGTGGTGGAGCGACGCCGGCGGCACGGATCGCGAAGGACGAAGGCGGCGGCGACCGTCGTGTACCGTCGCCCGATTCGACTTCGGCCACGGATCGTGGCCCGGGACCACCGGACTGGGTTCATTGCAGTGAGCACCCCTGACGTCACCCTCGATCAGGTCACGAAGCGCTTCGGCGACGTCCTCGCCGTGGACGGGGTGGCGCTCGCGGTCGAACGGGGCGAGTTCTTCTCGTTCCTCGGTCCGTCGGGCTCCGGCAAGACGACGTGCTTGAGGATGATCGCCGGGTTCGAGCACCCGACGCAGGGGCGCATCCTGCTCGGAGGCACCGACGTGTCGCGCCAGCCGCCCTACGAGCGTGACGTGAACACGGTGTTCCAGGACTACGCCCTGTTTCCGCACCTGAGCGTCGGTGACAACGTCGCCTACGGCCTGCGGATCCGCAAGGTGAGCAAGGCCCTGCGCCGCGAGCGAGCCGCCGAGGCCCTCACCATGGTGCGTCTGTCGGGCGTGGCCGATCGCCGGATCACACAGCTCTCCGGTGGCCAACGTCAGCGGGTGGCACTGGCGCGGGCCCTCGTCAACGACCCGCGGGTGCTGCTGCTCGACGAGCCGCTCGGCGCCCTCGACCTCAAACTGCGCCAAGAGATGCAGGTCGAGCTGAAGCGGATCCAGCACGAGGTGGGCATCACGTTCATCTACGTCACGCACGACCAGGACGAAGCCCTCGCGATGAGCGACCGCATCGCCATCTTCAACCACGGCCGAATCGAGCAGATCGGCTCTCCGGCCGACGTGTACGAGCATCCCGTCTCGGCGTTCGTCGCGGGGTTCGTGGGCACGAGCAACGTCATCGACGGCGACCTGGCCCGCCGCCTTCGGGGCACCACCGATGCCTTCACGGTCCGGCCCGAGAAGATCACGATGATCGACGCCGATGCCGTGGCCCCCGCTGACGTCGGTGAGGTCCGCTGCACCGGCACCGTGGCCGATGCCGTCTACCTCGGTGAGCGCACCCGCTACTCGGTCACGGTCGATGGTGGCGGCTCCATCACCGTCGTCGACCAGAACCGCCTCACCAGCTCCGTTCACGCCGGCGATCGTCGCGGCGTCACCGTTCGTCTTGCCTGGGACCGATCCTTCGACCAGGTGCTCGCCGTTGCCGGTTCCGACACAGCCAAGGGGAGATCATGAAATCAACAGCACGTCGCGTCACCGCACTCGCGGGAGGGCTCGCCGTCGTCGCCGCCGCTTGCGGCGGAGGTGGAGGGAGCTCGACCAAGCCACTGGACAAGGTCGGGGCCGGGGAAGGGGCGCTCAGCCTCATCATCTGGCCCGGCTACGCCGAGAGCGGCAAGAACGACCCGAAGGTCGACTGGGTCACCCCGTTCGAGACGGCATCGGGCTGCAAGGTGACCACCAAGGAAGCACAGGACTCCGCCGAGATGGTCACCTTGATGCGTCAGGGCTCGACCTACGACGGTGTGTCGGCGTCGGGGGATGCCACCAACCGGCTCATCGCCGGCGGAAACGTGGCCGAGCTGAACGTCAGCCTGATCCCCGACTTCGCCAACATCACCCCCAAACTGCAGAGCCCACCGCACAACACGGTCAACGGCAAGCACTACGGCATCTCGTATCAGTGGGGCGCCAACGTGCTGATGTACAACACCGACAAGGTGACACCCGCTCCCACGAGCTGGGCGGCCGTGTTCGACCAGGTGCCGGCGGCCGCCAAGGGCAAGCTCACGCCGTACACCGGCGCGATCTACATCGCCGACGCCGCCCTGTACCTGAAGTCGGCCAAGCCCGAGCTGGGCATCACCGACCCCTACGAGCTCACCCAGGCTCAGTTCGACGCGGCCATCGTGCTGCTCAAGGCGCAGAAGGGCAACGCCAAGCTCTACTGGGGGACCACCACTGAGCAGACCGACGCGTTCAAGAGCGGCGACGCCGTCATGGGCCCGAGCTGGCCGTACCAGGTGAACCTCCTTGAAGGCGACAAGCAGCCCGTGGCGAGCGTCATCCCGAAGGAGGGCGCCACCGGTTGGGCCGACAGCTGGATGATGAGCTCCAAGGCCGCCCACCCCAACTGCATGTACAAGTGGATGCAGTGGACAGCCACGCCCGATGTCCAGGCGCAGGTCGCGTCTTACTTCGGCTCGGCCCCGGCCAACCCGAAGGCCTGCGACGTCTTGGGCAAGGAGACCTGCGACGCCTACCACGTCACCGATGACGCCTACTTCAGCCAGATCTCGTTCTGGAAGACGCCTCTCGCCGACTGCGGCAACGGCAAGACCACCTGCATCGACTTCGCTGACTGGACCAAGGCGTGGACCGAGGTGAAGGGCTGAGCATCTCCAACGACGTCGATCCGGACGGGGGGTCGCTCACCGAGCCGCCTCCCGTCCGGTCGAGCATGGCGATGCGGAGGCTGTCGTCGGCCTACACGAATCACCCTCGCCTGAAGCTGGCCACCCTGCTGGCGGCGCCGATGGCGTGGATCGTGCTCATCTACCTGGCCTCGTTGGCGGTGCTGCTCATCTCGGCCTTCTGGACGTTCGACACGTTCAGCGCCACCATCGTCAAGACCTTCAGCCTCGACAACTTCATCGAACTGGCCACCACCGACGTCTACCGAGTCATCACGCTGCGCACGATTCGCATCGCCGCACTGACCACGGTGATCGACGTCGTGATCGCGATCCCGATCGCCTACTTCTGCGCCCGTGTCGCCCGGCCCCGCAACCGAACGATCATCTTGGTGCTGCTGGTGCTCCCGTTGTGGACGAGCTACCTCGTCAAGATCTTCGCCTGGCAGACCATGCTTCAGACCGGCGGTCTGCTCGACTACGTGCTGCCCTTCAACGTGGGCTACAGCGAGACCGCGGTCCTCATCGTCATGTCGTACCTCTGGCTTCCCTACGTCGTGCTGCCGATCTACGGCTCGCTCGAACGACTGCCCGGCTCGCTGCTCGAGGCGTCAGCCGACCTCGGCGCCCACAGCCGAACAACGTTCATGCGCGTCACGCTCCCGCTGGCCGTGCCCGGGATCGTGGCCGGCTCGATCTTCTCGTTTGCCCTCACCCTCGGTGACTACATCGCACCGTCGATCGTGGGCGGCAAGACGCAGTTCATCGGCAACGTCATCTACGACAACGTCGGTGTCGCCGGCAACGTGCCGTTTGCCGCCGCCTACGCGATGGTCCCGATCGCCGTCATCGGCGTCTACCTCGCCCTCGCGAAGCGCACCGGCGCCTTCGAGGCTCTCTGATGGAACCTCGCCTCACCCGCATCGCCTTGCGCATCACCACCGCCGTGGTCCTCGTGCTCCTGTACGTGCCCTTGGTCGTCGTCGGCCTCTATGCCTTCAACGGCGACCGCTCGCAGAGCTGGCCGATCACGAACTGGTCGACCAAGTGGTTCTCGACGGCGTGGGAGAACCAGGACATCCGCACCGCGCTGGCCAACTCGGTCAAGGCCGCGCTGGCTGCCACCGTGCTCGCTCTCCTGCTCGGCACCTGCGCCGCGTTCGCCGTCGCTCGATTCGAGTTCTTCGGCCGCAGCACGGTGTCGCTCGTGCTGATCCTGCCGATCGCGCTGCCGGGCATCGTCACCGGCATCGCCCTCAACTCGACGATCAACGAGCTGGGGATCGACTTCAGCCTCTGGACGATCATCGTGGGCCACACCACGTTCTGCATCGTGGTCGTCTACAACAACGCAGTGGCGCGACTGCGGCGGATGTCGCCGTCGCTGGTCGAGGCATCGCAAGACCTCGGCGCCCACGGCTGGCAGACGTTCCGCTACGTCCTGCTGCCCAACCTGCGCTCCGCGTTGGCAGCCGGGGCGCTACTCGCCTTCGCCCTGTCCTTCGACGAGATCGTCGTCACCAACTTCACCGGCGGCACCGACCAGACCCTGCCGAAGTGGATCTACGCCAACCTCCGCCTGCCCAACGCCCGGCCCCAGGTCAACGTCGTCGCGCTGGTCGTCATCGTGCTGTCGATCATCCCCATCGCCATCGCCCAGCGGCTCACCCACGATCCGACCGGCGGTCGCGGCAGCTGACAACGCTCGCCCGCGGCCGAGGAAGCGGGCGGCGGTGAGGAAGGCGGTGTGCGCGACCATGCGGTGATCCGGCCGCACCGCGGCGCCTTCGATGTGCCAGGTGCGATGAAGCACCTCGAGGGTGCGGGCCTCGAACCAGCGGCTCGAGCTCAGCGCTTCGCGCACCTGCACGGCCTGCGTGATCGAGGGCGTGTAGGCCACGAGGATGCCGCCGGGGACCATGACCTGCTCGGCGTGGGGCACGACCTGCCACGGCTCGGGAAGGTCGAGCAGGACTCGATCCACCTCGGGCACGTCGATGCCCTCGTAGCTGTCGCGCAGCTCGACGTGGTAACGGTCGAGGGCGGCCTCGCCGAGCATGCCGATGACGTTCTTGCGCGCTCGATTGGCGAAGTCCTCGCGGATCTCGTAGCCGTGCACGTCGGCTCCGGCCCGCAACAAGGTCATGCTGAGTGCTCCCGAGCCGATGCCGGTTTCGAACACCCTGGCGCCAGGAGAGATGTCGGCCAGCACGAGCAGGGCGCCGAGGTCCTTGGGGTAGATGACCTGAGCCCCTCTCGGCATCTTGAGGACGAAGTCCTCCAGCGTCGGGCGCAGCGCGGTGTATCGCATCCCCCCCGTGCTGGGACGGGTGGTGCCCTCGGGCGCGCCGAGGAGATCGTCGTGGGCGAACACTCCGTGGTGGCTGTGGAACTCGCCGCCTTCGGCCAGGGTCAGCAGGTAGTGGCGGCGCTTGGTGTCCACGAGCAGCACCTTGTCGCCGACTGCGAACGGGCGGAGGGCCACCCTCAGGCCTTGGGGTGCTTGCCGCCGTAGACCTTGGCCGGTCCGAGCGCGGTGATGATGACCGACTGGCCCGGATGGAGGACCTCGATGGCGGCAGTGCTCGACGAACGGCCCACTGCCCGCTTGGCGATCCGCAGCGCCTGGATCCCGACGAAGATCACGATCAGTCCCCTGCTGCCTTTGGCGAAGCCCTGGTACGAGATCCGCTCGAGCTGCCCGGACGGGCTCAGCCCAGCGCGGAACGCCCGCAGCCTCGGGAAGGGGTACTGGGAAGTGATCGGCGCCAGGGCCGCTCGCACGCTTCCCGTTCCCCTGCGAGCCACGATCAGACCCGTCGGATCTCGACGATGGTGGTCTTGCGGGCGCCCTTGCGCGTGCCGAGCAAGAACGCGATCACCACGACCACCAGCCCGATGCCGACCGCCACCTTGATGGCGGTGCCCTTGCGGGCGTCGATCTGCTGTTCGACATCGCCCTGCAAGCGGCGAAGCTTGGCCTCGATGTCGGCCTTGGTGAGGGGCTGGGCAGTCATCGGGTCTCCCTCGGACGGTCGAGGCCGTGCTTCTGGATGCGGGTGAGGGCGATGTACACCACAAGGACGCCGACCGCGACGGTGATGACGTAGGGCACGAACGACCAGTTCCCGTCGAACACCCCGTTGGTCTCGGTCTGCAGGACCCGGAGCAAGGCCACGAGCGCCATGACCACACCGACGCCGATCGAGATGGCACCGGCCGCGCCCATCGCAAGGAACCGTCCCACGTCCTTGAGCGGACCGACCGTCTCTTGGAGTGCGTACGCCTTGACGGTGTCGACGAGGTCGGTGATCGGATTCGTCTTCGCTGCGGGCGGGGCCATCGGGCGATCTTCCTAGCACGTCAGCCCCTGCCTCGGGATCGATCTGGCCCGTGACGGAGCCTGCCGTCAGCCGCCGCCGAGGCGGAGCGTCAGGATCTCGGACTCGTCAGAGAGCAGCACGTGCAGGCGATCCATGCGGTCATCGGGGGTGGGGGCGGCCAGCAGCGCGTCGAGGTCGGCCGGCCCGAACGGTGCCAGAGCGCAGGCGTGGTAGCTGGCGAGCTCGGGTTGATCGGCGAGCTCGGTCGTGGCCGGTGCCGCTGGCTCGTCGAGCTCGGCGCGCAGCGCCAGGACGCGTCGCAGCAACGCCACGTTGGCGGCGACCTTCGCCGGGAAGTCGGGGCTCGGCGGAGGGTCGATCAGCTCGTCGACGTCGGCGCGGGGGTAGGGATCGTCGGGCAGCCAGGTGTTGACTGCGATCCGGCGGGTGCCGACGGCGACGATGGCGTACCGGCCCCCGTCGAGCTCGGTCACCTGGACCAGGCGGGCCACCGTGCCGATGGGCCGGCGCACGTCGCCGCCGCCCACCTCACTCCCCCGATCGATCAGCACGACGCCGAACTCGGGCTCGTTGCCATCGGTCAGGCAGTGCTGGACCAGCGCGCGGTAGCGCGACTCGAACACGTGGAGCGGCAAGATGGCGCCCGGGAACAGGACCGAACCCAAGGGGAACATCGGAAGCTCGGCCATCGCCGGACCCTATGCGGAGGGGGCGGGGACGGCAGGAGCGGGACCGAACGGGGCGAGATCGGTTGCCCCCGGGTAGGCCACGAGGAGCCGGCCCAGTGCGTCCCATGCCGCCGGAGCAGCCACCCCGCAGGTCGACGCGTTGCACAGCACTGAAAAGGCCGCCCAGCCTCCGTCGGCGGTCGGGACCCACCCGGCGAGGTTGACCACGTTTGCCAGGGTCCCGGTCTTGCCGATCAGCTTCCCGGCCAGCGGGGTGCCGACGAAGCGCTTGGCCAGGGTGCCGGTCCGGCCGGCCACTGCCAGTCCCTTGCTCAGGTCGCTGGTCGGGCCGGCCGCAGTGAGCTCAGCCACGAGGACGTTGCAGGTCGAACGGTTGGCGGTGTCGAGTCCGGAACCGTCGATGGTCACGACGCCCGTCGTCGGGACCGGCAACGAGGTCGTGAGCGCCTGCACGACGGACGCCCCGGCCCCGGTGGTGCCCGGCACCGTGCCGGCCGAGCGGGCGATCTCCTTCAGGAGCAGCTCGGCCGTGCCGTTGTCGCTCTCGGTCAGCATCGCGGCCACGACGTCGCGTAGTGGGGCCGATTGCACGCTGGCCACGGTGACGGCCTTGACGGGAGCGGCACCAGAACGGGCCGTTCCGACCACCGTGATCCCCCGGGTGCGAAGCAGCTTGGTGAAGCTCGCAGCCGCCGCCGCTGCTGGGTCGGTGGCGGGCACCTGGGGGACGACCGAGGCGAAGCCGTCATCGACGGACAGCGCCGACAGCGGACCGACCTCGAAGCCGGCCTGGTACTTCGAAGGCCACGTCGCCACCTTGCGCAAGCTGTCGTAGCGCGTGTCGTCTCCGACCACTGCCCCTCGCACCTCGGTGACACCCGCGGCCTTGACAGCATCGGCGAGCCCTTCGAGCGACGTGCGGGGCTGCGCCTTGGTGCCTTGGCGTGCCGCCCACTCGTCGGTGGACAGCATCGGGTCACCACCGCCGACCAGCACGAGATCGCCGGCTACCACCCCGCCGGTCACGGCGGAAGCCACGACCAAGGTGGTGAGGCGCGCGTCGGGCTTGAGGACGTCGAGGGCGACCGAACTGGTCGCGAGCTTCTGCGTCGATGCCGGCAGCAGCGGCAGGTCGCCGTTGTGGGCCACGATCGTCTGGCCGCCGATCGCCACGCTGAGGCACGCGTTCGCCGGCAGCCTGGCCGCCACCGCGGTGAGGGCGGCCGTCAGCTTCGGGGCGGCCAGGGGGGCGGCGACGATGGAGGGCGTGCGGCGCGCCGAGAGCAGCGGAGTGGCGACCCGGGCCAGCGGCGGAACGGACACGAACGTGACCGGCGTCAGCGGTCCCGCGGCGCGTGCCGAGCGATCTGCCGAGTCGAGCTGCCACAGGGTGACGGCGGGGACCAGCGCGACTCCGACCAGCGCGGCTCCGACGAGGGCGCGACGGCGACGGAACGGCGACGGCCTGGTCGAGCTCAGGTCAGCCCCCGGCGCTCGCGGTATCGGGCGTCGCGGTAGAGGTGGCCGAGCGCGGTGACGGCCCGGTTGGCCGAGGCGTAGCAGAGGCGGCCCGTGGCCCGGACCGTGGCCGGGCCGGGGTTGTCGGGAGCCGTCACGGCCAGCTCGGTGGCGGTGAGGATCGGCTTGCCCGTGGCATCGCTCACGGCGGCCGCCGCTTCGGCGAAGCGGGCGTCCTGACGTTCGTGGTACGCGACGATTCGCTCGAGCCCATGGTCGGGGTAGAAGCCACCGTCGCGCTGCAGGCGCGCCTGGTTCGACTGGATCCCGAGGCCGAGGTAGACGACGGCGTGCACCTCGGGATGCGAGGCGATGAGCTCGAGGACCTCGGGGATGGTGTCCCGAGTCTCGGCCCCGGCCAGGTCGACCGGGTTCCCCTTGCTCCAGCGCGGCGGGAGCTTGGTGTCGATCAGCGCCCGCAGGTCTTCGGGGAGGGGCAGCAGGACGAGGTCGCGGTCGCGAGTGATGGCGTCGGCGGTGACCACGCCCCATCCGCCGGCGGTGGTCATCACCACGACGTTCGGGCCCTGCGGACGGGGCTGCGTGGCGAACGTCGCCGCGGCCTCGAAGGCCTCCTCGACGGTGGCTGCACGAGTGATGCCGGCCTGCCGGCAGGCGCCGTCGAACACCCGGTCGTCACTGGCCAGGGCGCCGGTGTGCGATGCCGCGGCGCGCTGACCGCCAGCGGTGGCCCCTCCCTTGACCAGGACCAGGGGCTTGCGGGCCGCCACCGCCCGCACCCGGTCGTAGAACGCCCGACCATCGGCGATGCCTTCGACGTAGGCGAGTCCGACCGCGGTCGCATCGTCGTCGGCGTAGTAGTCGAGGTAGTCAGCCACGGTCGTAGCCGCGGCGTTGCCGGCCGACACGGCCCGGCTGATGCCGATGCCGGTCTGCACGGCGTAGTTCATGAACGACGAGACGAAGTTGCCACTTTGGCTGGCCACACCGATGCGCCCAGCAGGCGGGTACGGCGCCACGATCTGCGCGCAGAGGTGGGCCGGGGTGCTGACGACCCCCTGGCCGTTCGGTCCGGCAATGAGGATCCCGAGCTCGGCGGCCAGCGCCACGAGCTCGTCCTGGGCCTGCTGGCCCTGCTCACCGGCCTCGCCGTAGCCCGCCGAGGTGAGGAACGCCGCGGAGATGCCCCGGCGAGCGGCTGAGCGAAGCAGCTCGAGGTTGGCTGACGCCGGCGTGCACACGAAGACCAGGTCGGCGGCGCCGGCAGGCAGGTCGTCGATCGAGCGCACCGTGTCGATGCCGAGCACCCGGCCGCCCTCGAGGTTGGTGCCGAACACTGCGCCCGCGTAGCCGGCCGCCAGCAGGTTGTGCAGCGCGACGAAGCCGAACTTGCCGGGGTGGCTGGAGGCGCCGGCGATGACGACCCCCTTGGGGTTGAACAGCGCATCGAGCTGCGCACGGGTGGGTCGAGCGGCGGTCATGACGCCACCTCGACGAGTGCGTCCACGGCGACGGGCATCCCGGTGGCGCTGATGATCAGCGGGTTCACGTCGGCCGACACCACCTCCGGGTGGGTCTCGGCCGCTTCTGAGAGCGCCAGGAGCACCGCCACGAGCGCGTCGCGGTCAACGGCATCCTCCCCTCGAAACGGGCCGAGGAGGGCCTGGGTGGCGAGCCCCTCGATCATCTCGTGCGCATCGACCGCCGAGATCGGGACCAGGCGGATCTGCACGTCGGCCAGCGCTTCGGCCAGGACCCCGCCGACGCCGAGCAGCACCGTCATCCCGAACTGCGGGTCACGCTGCAGCCCGACGATCAGCTCGCGGATCCCGACCACCATCTCGGCCACGAGCAGCGACACCTCGCCGTCGGCGGGGATGGCGAGGGCGAGCAGGTCGGCTGCCGCGTGCCGTGCCGCCGTGGGATCGTTCAGCCGCAGGCGGACGAGACCACGTTCGGTCTTGTGGGCGATCCGGTCGCCGTTGAGCTTGATGGCGACCGGTGCCCCGATGGCGGCGGCGGCGTCGGCGGCCTCGGCTGGGGTGGCGACGACCGCCTCCTTCGCGAAGGGCACGCCGTAGGGGGCGAGCAGCGCCTTGGAGCCGGCTTCGGACAAGGTGCGGGTGGTGGTCGCGGTGCTGGGCACGGCCTTGGAACCTACGCGCTCAAGGGCCAGGAAGCCGCGTCGCCCACCACCGCTCGGCCTGCCCGGGCAAGATCGGGCCGAACTGCTCGGCTCCGATCATCGGTCGCTCGTTGGCACCGACGCCGTCGGCCTCAACGGTGGGAGTCGACGTGTGCGAGGAGGAGCTCGGCCAGCTCGGCGGCCTGCTCGGTCGGTATCAAGTGGCCGCAGGCCAGCTCGACCAGGCGAGCCCCCGTGATGGACGAAGCGAGCTGCCGGGAGTGGGCGATGTCCACCCAACGATCCTCGATGCCGCCGATCACCAAGGTGGGTGCGACGATCGCCGCCAACCGGTCGGCGATGTCGACACGGCCGTCAAGCTCGATCTGGCGGAGCGATCCCGGCGCGAGGCCATCGGCGGTCACGCCGACCAGCGCCTCGAGCATCGCACCCATGGCCTCGTGGCCGGCCAGCGTCATGCCGTCCGCGAACGCGTACCGCGCGAACAACGACGGGTCGGTCTCGATGAGGCGGGCCCACAGGTCGAACGTGAACCGCATCCGAGCGTCGGTGGTGGCCCAACCGTTGATGATCGTGAGCGACTTGACCCGGGGACCGACCGCGGCAGCAACGGCGGCGGCCACGACGGCACCGAGCGACCAGCCCCCGACGTGGAACCGCTCGAGGCCGAGGTGATCGGCGACGGCGACGGTCTGGGCCACCAGCTCGTCGATCTCGAGGTGCCGATCCGGAGCAAAGGTCTGTCCGGAGCCGGGCATCTCGGGGCAGACGATCCGCAGGTGGCCGACGAGCGCGGGCGTCACCAGCTGGAACGAGTCGCGTGACGAGGTGGTCCCGTGCAGCAGCACGAGGGGCTCCCCCGACCCGTCATCCCCAAAGGCCACTGACGCGTCACCGTGCTGCACGTTCCCCATGGGCGCCGGACCGTAGCCGAGCACCGCCGAAGCGTCGTCGCCGTCGGGTCAGCCGACCGCCCGGCTGCCGGCAGGGTCGAGCGCGGCCAGGAAGAACGCCCGAACGTGCTCGAGGCGAGCGGCCAGGACATCGGGAGCGAGCGGGTCGGCGTCGAGGAGCCCCTCGAGGAACGGCGCGTCGCTGAACCACGTGAGCAGTGCGCCGTAGCCGGTGAGCAGGAGCTGACGGGCATCGAAGGACCGAAAGACGCCTGCTTCCATCTCTCGCTCGAGGTAGGCGACCGCCTGATCGAACAGCGGGCGCAGGGCCGCCGACATATCGGTGCTCAGGTGGGCGCTGCCGTCGAGCGCCTCGCGCCGCACCAGCTTGATGAAGTCCGGGTTCTCGACGAAGAACCGGAATCCGGCGGTGAGGACGCCGTCGACCTTGGCCCAGCCGACCGCCTCGACGTCGATGGCGTCGCCGACCCGAACGAACCAGTCACCGAGCGCACTCTCGAAGATCTCGCGGTACAGCGCCTCTTTCGAGGCGAAGTGGTGCAGAAGGCTGGGCCGGCGGATGCCGACACCGGCCGCGATGTCGTTCAGCGACGTCCCGGCGTAACCCTGGTCGGCGAAGCAGCGCAACGCCTCGGCCAGGATGGCCTCTCGGGTGGACGGAACGTTCTCGTGGTCGGCCATGGCGTTGTCGCACCCTACAAGCGCACTCCCGGCTCCCTACCTACCGGTAGGTAGGGATAGGGTGGTTCCCATGCTCTTCCACCTCGTCCTCACCGTCGTGGTCGCCCTCGCGGTGAGCCAGGTCGCCATGTTGTGCACCACCGTGTACCTGCATCGGGCTCTCGCTCACCGATCGCTCACGCTGCGGCCACCCGTCGTGGCCGTCATCCGCGTCGTCACCTGGCTCACCACGGGCATCGCCCCGCGCGAGTGGGTCGCCGTGCATCGCAAGCACCACGCGTTCACCGACTCCCCCGGCGATCCGCACTCACCCAAGCTCCTCGGCTGGTGGCGGGTGCAGATGACCAACGTCGCTCTGTACCGCCGGGAGGCGACCAACCCCGACACGGTGGCCCGCTACGCCAAGGACATCCCCGCCGACCGGTGGGACCGAGTGCTGTTCGACCACAGCCTCCTCGGCCTCGGCCTCGGCATCGGCGTGCTGTGCGTCGCGCTCGGCCCGTGGTGGGGGCTCCTTGCGGCGTTCATCCACACCAACCTGTACCTGGCGAGCAACGCCGCGGTCAACGCGATCGGGCATCGGTTCGGTCGGCGCCCGTATGACAACTCGGCCACCAACCTCCAGTGGCTGGCGCTGCTCACCGGCGGGGAGGGCTTGCACAACAACCACCACGCGGCGCCGACGTCGGCGCGCCTGTCGCTGCACCGCGGTGAGATCGACTTCGGCTGGTGGGCCATCTCGATCATGCGCCGGCTCGGGCTGGCCAAGGTCCGGCTGGATCGCGTCGTGCTGGCTCGGCCCCGGGCCCGCGCCGCCGCCTGAGGCAGGATGGGCGCATGGACATCGTCTCTGCGCTCTTCGTCGAGAAGTTCGATCTGCGCCAGGCACCCGGGCCGTCGACCCGCATCGACCTGAGCGGTGTGTTCTTCTCGATGGCCGCGCCGTCACCGGTGCCGGTCACCATCGAGCCGCACCTCGTGGTGCTCATCCGCTGTCGGAGCGACGAGCCCGGAAGCGGCGTGCTGGAAGTGGTCTTCCGACGCGGTGACGACGAGGTGGCCCGCAACGTCAACCCCTTCACCGTCGAGCCCGGGAAGTTCACCTACCGCCTGGTGCGGGGCGAGCTCGAGTTCACCGAGTACGGGTTGCTCGAGGCCCACTGCCGCGTCGGACTCGGCCCGTGGCACGTGGTGCCGCTGACCCTTCTTCCACCCGTCGCCTGACGCCCGTGGCTGCGTTCGCCGCCGCCGTCTCGGCTCACCCCGACGCCGCTATCGCCGCCGCCGAGGTCGCAGGACAGGTGCTCGAACAGCTGGACGACCTTCCCGACCTGGCCTGCCTCTTCGTCACCGCTGCCCATCTCGACTCCTTTGCCCACATCGCCGCCGTCGTTCGCCAGGCGGTGCGCCCGGGTGTGCTGCTCGGGGCCTCGGCGTGCTCGGTGCTGGCGGGTGGCACCGAGGTCGAGCTGCGACCCGGGATCGCGCTCTGGGCCGGCCTGGTGAGGGGTCGCGTGGTGCCCGTGCAGCTCACGGCAGAAGCGACCGCCGACGGCTGGCTGCTCGATGGGCTACCCGACCATGGCGACGATGCCGGGCACCTGCTGCTGCTCGCCGATCCCTTCACCTCCCCGGTCGGGCCGTTCCTGCAGCAACTCGCGCACGACCGTCCCCGCCTGTCCGTCATCGGAGGCATGGCCTCGGCCGGACGAGCGGCCGGCGAGAACTGCCTGGTGCTCGACGACCACGTGACCCGCCACGGTGCCGTTGGCGTGCTGCTCGATCCGGAGGCTCTCACCGCCACGGTGGTGTCGCAGGGGTGTCGGCCCATCGGTCAGCCGTGGACCGTGACAGGCAGCGAGCGCAACCTCCTGCTCGAGCTGGGTGGGCGCCCGGCCCTCGAACGGGTCCTGGCCGAGGTCGAGGCCCTCTCCCCCGATGACCGCAACCTGGCCGCGCGTGGCTTGCACTGCGGCATCGTCGTCAACGAGCACCAGCTCGACTTCGAGCGGGGCGACTTCCTCGTCCGCGGCGTCCTCGGCGCTGACCGCGAGCGGGGGGCGGTGGCGATCGGCGAGGTGGTGCCGGTCGGGGCCACGGTCCAGCTGCACGTCCGAGACGCCGACTCGGCCGACGAGGACCTGACGCTGCTGATGGCCGACGCCTTCGGTGACGGTGCCCTGGTGTTCACGTGCAACGGACGCGGCGAAGCGCTGTTCGGCCGACCGGACCACGACGCCGAGGTCGTGTCCGACCTGTTGGGCACGTCGGCGGTGGGCGGCATGTTCTGCGCCGGTGAGCTGGGACCGATCGGCGGCCGCAACGCCATCCACGGCTTCACGGCCGCCGTGGCGGTCTTCGCCGCTCGGCCGGGGTGAACCCCGTCGGAGGCGGTCGGCCCCTCGCGTAGGCTCGTGGCCAGGTCGATCAACGAGGGGGCAGGCGTGGCCGAAGACGACATCGAGGCCCGAGCGATCAACGTGATCCGGGGCTTCGCCATGGACGCGCCCCGCGCGGCCAACAACGGTCACTCCGGCACCGCCATGGCACTGGCGCCCTTGGCCCACGTGCTCTTCACGCGGATCATGCAGCACGACCCTGCGCACGCCGACTGGCCAGATCGCGACCGTTTCGTGCTGTCGTGCGGACACGCGTCGATCCTGCTCTACAGCCAGCTCTTCCTGTGCGGCTACGGCCTCGAGCTGGCCGACCTCGAGGCCTTCCGACAGTGGGGATCGCTCACCCCGGGCCACCCCGAAGTCGGCCACACCCGTGGGGTCGAGGTCACCACGGGACCGCTCGGTCAAGGCATCGCCGACGCCGTGGGCCTGGCGATGGCCGAACGGATCCTGCGGCACCGGTTCGGGACCGGGCTACAAGACCACCACACCTACGTCGTGGCCGGCGATGGCGACCTGCAGGAGGGCATCAGCCACGAGGCAGCGTCGCTGGCCGGGCACCTCGGGCTTGGTCGTCTGGTGGTCATCTACGACGACAACCACATCACGATCGACGGCTCCACCGCGTTGTCGTCCAGCGACGACGCCGGCGCGCGCTTTGCCGCCTACGGGTGGGACGTGCAGCACCTCGGTGAGATGGCCAACGATGTGGAAGGGCTCGAGCGAGCGGTCCGAGCCGCCATCGAGATCGACGACAAGCCGTCGCTGCTGATCCTTCGCAGCCACATCGGCTACCCATCACCAGCACTCACTGACACGGCCAGTGCCCACGGCAACCCCTTCCCCCCTGACGAGATCGCCAAGGTCAAAGCCCTGCTCGACCTCCCGGCCGATCGCTCGTTCTACGCGCCCGACGACGTCGTCGAGTGGTACCGCACCGCGGCGGCGTCGAGAGCAGCGGCACGCGCCGGATGGCTCGAGCGGTTCGCCGCGCTGGCCCCCGTCGATCGAGCCGAGTGGGACGCCGCGTGGGGATCGGGCCACACCGCCGGCTGGAGCGAGGCCCTTCCCCACGTCGAGGTCGGCGGCAAGCCCGTGGCGACACGAGTGTTCATCCAGACGGTGATCAACGCCACCGCAACAAGCGTGCCGGGGTTGGTGAGCGGCGCCGCCGATCTCACGGGCAACACGGGCACCGTGCTGCAGGGCGCCGAGGTCCAGTCGGCCGCGAGCCCCGGTGGGCGCCAGGTGCACTACGGCATCCGTGAGCACGCCATGGGTGCCGCCATGGTCGGGATGGCGCTCCATGGAGGCGTGCTTCCCGTCGGTGGCACCTTCTTCGTGTTCAGCGACTACATGAAGCCAGCGGTGCGCCTCGCCGCGCTGAGCGGCGCCAAGGTGGTGTTCGTCTTCACCCACGACTCGGTCGGCATCGGGGCCGACGGTCCCACCCATCAGCCCATCGAGCACCTGGCCGCGCTGCGCGCCGTGCCCGGCCTGCAGCTCATCCGACCGGCCGATGCGAACGAGACCGCGGCCGCATGGAAGGCGGCCGTCGAGCACGACGGGCCTACCGCCCTGGTGCTCTCGCGCCAGGACCTGCCGGTGGTCACCGACGGGTCCGCGGTCGATCCGGGAGCGGGGATCGTGTCCGACGACGACGACCCTGATGTCGTGCTCGTCGCCACCGGCAGCGAGGTCTGGGTCTGCCTCGACGCCGCAGCAGTGCTGCGGGCCGAGGGACTCGCCGTACGAGTGGTCTCGTTGCCGTCGTGGGACCGATTCGAGCGTCAGTCTGCTGCCACTCAGGCCGCCGTGCTCCCGCCTGACGTGCCGACGGTGTCGGTCGAGGCGGCTTCGACGTTCGGCTGGCGCCGGTTCGCCCAAGCCAACGTCGGGATCGACCGGTTCGGCGCCTCCGCTCCCGGCGACGTCGTGCTCCGAGAGCTCGGCATCAACCCCGCCAACGTTGCCGCCCACGCCCGAGCCCTGCTCGGGCGCTGACCACCGGCCAAGGAAGGATCGACCATGGAGCGTCTCCATCGCCTGTACGCCGAACAGGGGCAGAGCCCCTGGCTCGACAACCTGCGTCGCGGCTACCTGACCACCGGCCACCTCGCCGATCTGGTCGAGCGGGGCGTGCGCGGCCTCACGTCCAACCCCACGATCTTCCAGAAGGCGATCGAGGGCTCGCCCGACTACGACGAGCAGTTCACCCAGCTGCGGGCCGGATCGGCGGTGGACGCCTACTGGGCCATGGTCATCGACGACATCAGAGGTGCGGCAGGGGCGCTCCTCGGCGTGCACGAGTCGAGCGGGGGCTCCGACGGGTTCGTCTCGGTCGAGGTGGCGCCATCGCTCGCCCGCGACACGGCCGCAACCATCACCGCGGCCCGGGACCTGCACGAGACCTTGGGGCTGGCGAACCTCATGGTGAAGATCCCCGGGACCACCGAAGGCTTGCCGGCGATCCAGGCGATGATCGCCGAGGGGCGCAGCATCAACGTCACGTTGATCTTCAGCCTCGAGCGATACGCCGAGGTGGTCGAGGCCTACCTGGCCGGGCTCGAGGCCCACAGCGGTGACCTGTCGGGACTTGGCAGCGTGGCCAGCTTCTTCATCAGCCGGGTCGACTCAGAGGTCGATCGGCGCCTCGACGCCATCGGCTCGCCCGAGGCACTGGCTCTGCGAGGCAAGGCCGCAGTGGCACAGGGCAAGCTCGCCTACCGCCACTTCCAGCACGAGTTCAGCGGACCGCGCTGGGACGCGCTCATCGCCCGTGGCGCCCGGGTGCAGCGGCCGCTGTGGGCCTCGACCTCGACCAAGAACCCGGCGTACCCCGACACGTTGTACGTCGACCAGTTGATCGGGCCTGACACGGTGAACACCTTGCCCGACGCCACGTTGGAAGCCTTCGCCGACCACGGCACGGTGGCTCGTACGGTCGATGTCGACGTCGACGAGGCCGAGCACGTCTGGCGCTCGTTGGCCTCGGTCGGCGTCGACATGGACGACGTCGCCCGGGTGCTCGAAGACGAGGGGGTCGCCTCGTTCTCGAAGAGCTTCGACGACCTGATTGCAGCCCTCGAGGTCAAGCGATCAGCGCTGAGCTGAGCATGCGCTCGGCTGACGGGTCAACGTGACGACAGGCGGGACCGCCCCTGCGGGCTGCCCCGCCTGTCGTGAGCAGGAGCGCGAGCTCCGCCGGGTCTGTTGCTCCTGCTCTCAGGTTCCCGCTGACAGTGGACATGACCGAGCTGATGCGCGCCGATGACGCCGACCGGAGGGGGCCATTTGGCACATCGTGTCCCACAGGGTGCCGCAGCCGGCGGGGCTCACCACCAGGCCTCGTCGAGCTTGCCCTCGATCGAGCGGAGGTGCTGGCGCGAGCAGGCCGTGCACGTCCACCGAGGACCTCGGCGGGGGTCGTTCTCGCTCATCCAACCGATCGGCACGTCACCGGCCAGCTCGCTGGGCTCGGGTGAGCGACCGCACTGCGCGCACGAGATCATCGCCGGCCGATGCTACGGCCCCGAACCACCCGTAGGCTCGTCCCTTCTCATGTCGCCTCGCACCCGCACCGGATCACCTGACCTCGATCGTCGCATCGACGAGCTCCTCGGCCTCGCCGGCGCCCAGGGCGAACGGCGGGAGCTCCTCGCCGACGTGATGGCCACCGCGGTGCGCCTGGCCGACGACGGGGCGGACGCGCTCGACCTCAAGATCACCCGGGCTGCGGTCAGAGAGATGCGATCGGCGTTTCGAGCCTTCGCGCCCTACCGCGGCGTACCCAAGGTGACCATGTTCGGATCGGCCCGAACCAAGGCCGACGACCCGCTGTACGAGCTCGCCAAGCGGATGGCGAGGGCCCTGGCCGACCAAGGGTGGATGATCGTCACCGGGGCTGGACCCGGGATCATGGCGGCCGGCATGGAGGGCGCCGGACGCGAGCACAGCTTCGGGGTGACGATCCGCTTGCCGTTCGAGAGCGGGGCCAACTCGATCATCGCCGGCGACGAAAAGCTCGTGTCGATGAAGTACTTCTTCACCCGCAAGCTCATGCTCATCAAGGAGTCGCGGGCCTTCGTGTGCCTGCCCGGGGGCTTCGGGACCCTCGACGAGACCTTCGAGCTGCTCACCCTCACCCAGACAGGCAAGGGCGTCCCGGTGCCGATCGTGTTCCTCGACGTCCCCGGCGGCACCTACTGGGCGCACGCCCGCCGCTTCATCGTCGACGAGCTGGTCTCTCGCGGTCTGGTGGCCGAGCCCGACCTCGAGCTGTTCAAGGTGACCGACGACGTCGATGCCGCTTGTGACGAGATCCTGCGCTTCTACGCCAACTACCACTCGATCCGCCACGTCGATGGCCGCATGATCATCCGCCTTCGTCGGGCGCCAGACTTCACCGAGCTGGACGCGCTCAACGGCGAGTTCGGCACGCTCAGCGCCGATGGTCAGATCCGCCGGACCGAGGTCAGCGATGCCGAGCGCGAGGACGACGACGCGGTCGACCTCGAACGCCTCGAGCTGGCGTTCGACGGCCGCCAGCACGGTCGGCTGCGGCGGCTCATCAACGCGCTCAACGAGCTGCCGATGGGCGAGCTCCCCACCGGAGAGCCCCCAATCGGAGCGCGCGCCTGACGTCAGTGGTCGTCGTCGGGCCCGCGCAGGATGTCGATGGCCTTCTCGACCGCGCGGCGGGCTCGGGTGAGGCGGCGCTCGTCGACGGGCAGCTCGTTGCCACCGGCATCGATCGAGTCACGGAGCCGGGCGATGGCGAGGTCGGCCAGCTCGTCGCTGATCGCCTCGAGCCGGCCCCGCAGCTCGTCGAACTCACCGGCCACCGCCGGCCTCCTTCCCGCCGATGGCGGCGTCGATGAGCTCGACGGGGTGGCACACCGCGACACCGGCGGCGGCGAGGTGCAGCGCGCACCCCGGATTGGCGCTGGCCACCATGGTGGCGCCGCTGCGGGCGATGGCGTCGAGCTTGCGAGATCGGATGGCGGCGGCCGTGTCAGGGTGCAGCGCGCTGTACGCGCCGCCGGCGCCGCAGCAGAGGCCGTCGTCGTCGAGCTCGACCAGCTGGACGTAGGGCGCCAGGGCCGTGCGAGTGGCGAGGTGGGCGCGCTGCACGTGGCGCAGGTGGCAGGGATCCTGAACAGCGACGAGCTGGGTCGGATCGCGAGGGCCCGGCGGGAGGCGATCGATCACCGATGCGATGACCTCGTGCACGTCGCGCACCCGGGCGCTGAACGCCACTGCTTCGGGCGTGCCGACGAGATGGCCGTAGTCCTTGAGCGCGGCCCCGCATCCGGCCGAGTCGACGGCGATCGGCGCTTCGCCCGGCATGGACGCCATGACCTTGGCGGCGAGCCGGGCGGCCTCGGCGGTCAAACCGGCGTGTACGTGCAAGGCGCCGCAGCAGGCTGCGCCGGGGCCGGGGAGCGCCACGCCGAGGCCGGCCGCCGTCAGGACCCGCGCCGCCGCGGCGTGGACCGGTCGTTGCCAGGCGTCCATGACGCAGCCGGTGAACAGCCAGACGTCGCTCCCTGTGGCCGTCAGTGCGACTCGGCGCACTGACACGCGAGCGGGCAATCCGAGTCGGGCGGCGAGGCGGCGAGGCACGAGGTGGACGCGCTGGGCGATGCCCAGGGCGGACGAGCCAGCCAGCACCAGTCGGTGGTGACCGAG